>CAMDKL010000033.1 GCA_945900945.1 Pirellula staleyi DSM 6068 | reverse complement strand
TGTTTGATCAGGGGCCTCCTCGCTATCGGCCTGAAAGGCGAGCGACTTGGTGAAATTTACCCGCTAACGCGACGCGCAAGTTTTGAAGTTGCACTATTCGGATTTAAGGGCAACGCCCTGTTCGTTTACCTAGCCCAGCCTAACGGGCTGGGAAAGGCAGTCGCCGAGCGAAACATAGGGCCAAAGGCCTAGCCGTTTGTCCGACCAACATATCCTTTACAACAAACTGTCGGCCCTTCGGCCCCTTGCGTGTCCCTGATCGTCATACCCAGCCCGTTGGGCTAGGCTAGGTAAATTGCTAGGCCCTTGGCCCGATAGCCCCAAAAGTGTGCAACTTCAAAACTTGCACGTCGTGCTCTGGCTACTCGAGCGAAAATGCCTACCGCATTAGAACGCTATTTTTATGTGCGGTGAGACCTTCTTTGTCAGCCAACAGGGCAACATCCGCCGCGATCTCCTTGAGTGCACTTTGGTCGAATTCGATCACACTGCTTGAACGCAGGAAATGATTCGATGATAGGCCAGACGCCCAACGCGCCGTTCCGCCTGTCGGCAACACGTGAGAGGGGCCAGCGGCATAGTCGCCCAATGCTACTGGAGAATAATGCCCCAAAAAAGTTGCGCCACTGTTTCGAATCTTGGCGAGCAAACGTCGAGGTTCATCGACTGCAATTTGAAGGTGCTCCGGTGCGATCAGACTGGTTACTTCACACGCTTGATCCTCATCTCGGCAAAGGATCAATGCCCCGAAAGCGGTGAGCGAGGCGAGGGTAAGTTCTGCCCTTTCTAATCCTGAGAGTTGCTGAATCATGGAGCGCTCAATGCGATCCAAAACGCTTCTGTCCCAGCTGACTACGATACTTGCGCCAGGTGAGTGCTCCGCTTGAGCCAACATATCCGAAGCTGCAAAGTCGGAATTCGTTGTTTCGTCCGCCAGCACCACCACCTCACTGGGGCCCGCGATGGAATCGATGTCCACAACCCCATAAACAAAGCGTTTCGCCAAAGCGACAAACATATTTCCAGGACCAACGATCTTGTCCACGGAAGCGATTTCGGGAATTCCATACGCTAACGCAGCTACCGCTTGTGCTCCGCCGACCGCGTAGACTTCGCGAATACCCAACTCATGGCAGACGGCAAGTACATCCGGATTGTAAGCGCCCAAAGAAGTTGGAGGAGCGACGATGGCAATTTGGTCAACGCCAGCGCACTGTGCAGGTATCGCTGTCATCAATACGGTGGACGGATATGCCGCAGCACCTCCGGGAACACAGATGCCAACTCGGCGAAGTGGTGCGTAGCGTTGTTCCAAAATCACACCAGGCCTCGGCTTTGTTACTACATTTTGGTGAAGTATGGCCGATTGGAATCCCGTTATGTTGTCGCGAATGCGACGGATCGTCTTCAAAAACGCGGGCGAAGCCTTTGCATGTGACTGGCTTAGCAATTCCAATGGGACGCGAAGTGTTTCAGCCGTCGTGCCTGGATTGTCTAGCGCACGTGCATAATGGAGTACGGCTTCTGTACCTCGGTTTTTCACGTCGGTGCAAATGCGTTCGACAACATTCTGAGGAGAAAGCGGTTCGCCAAAAACCGATAGCGTCAATTGCCGCCCTCGCTCCGACACGACCGAACCATCTGGACTCAGCTTTTTTCGCAGATTGGCAATATCGACAGCAAACGAATTGCAACTCGCATCGAGTCTCTCGATGCTAAGAGAATTTAGTGTCATTGAATCCTTATTGGTCAGCCAAAGGAGGCCAACTGCGCTTCGGTAAAGTTCACGTTGGATGCAACAGACTGAATGTCGTCATGATCCTCGAGCAGTTCAAGTAATTTCATAACCGCAATAGCCGTCTCCGAGTCCACTTCTACCGAATTGCTTGGGAGACGCGAGACCACTTTGATTTCAATCTCAATGCTCTGCGACTCGATCGCTTCCACGACCGTACTGTAAACATCCGGAGCGCAAGTTATTTCATAAAGATCGCCGACGTCCGTTACGTCATCGGCTCCATTTTCGAGCGCAATTTCCATCAGCTTTTCCAGATCCACCGCCGATTGCTTGATTGCGATCATCCCTTTTCTTTCAAAGAGATAGGCCACACAGTTCGTTGAACCAAGCTTTCCGCCATGATTCTCAAATAGTTTTCGCATTTCGGGAGCAGTGCGATTTCTATTGTCGGTCATGATGTCGCAAAGTACTGCCACTCCACCCGGTCCGTAACCTTCGTAGAGGATTTCTTCAACATCGCCTCCGTCAATCTCGCCAGTTCCTTTTTTGATCGCTCGCTCGATATTGTCTCTTGGCAACGAAACCGCTTTTGCGTCTTGGATGGCCGTGCGAAGTCTCACGTTGCCACTCGGATCACCGCCACCTAGCTTTGCTGCAACGATGATCGCTTTGGATAGTTTGCTCCAAAGCTTACTTCGTTTGCTATCTACCAGTGCCTTACGGTGTTTGATATTCGAGTACTGAGAATGTCCGGCCATGTTTTTTGCTCCTATCGCGATCGAGGAGTATTCAAAGGGTCATTGTATGGTTCGAAAAGTCGAGGGAACAACCATGGACGACTTATCGAGGCTTTTTCTTTGCGGGCTTAGCATTTCTATCTAGCTTCGTAGCCGACGGCTTCACGCTTTCGAGCGACGGCTTATTTGCGGGAGCATTTTTTTTGCTTGGAGGCTCCGGCTTATTTAACTTTGCGGGAGCGACGGCTTTCTTGTCCGTGTGTTTTGACGTCGGCTTTGGTTCAGGCTTTTTCAATGCTGGCTTTTCCTGCTGCTTCTTGCTTGCCGACGGTGTTTCCGGCTTTTTGGCATCCGTCTTTTTAACGTCCGTTTTTTTAACTTCAGCAGGTTTCCCCTCAGGCATCTTTTTTGTATCGGCTACCTTGGCCGATTCGGCCTTGGACTGCGGGTTGGCGGACACTTCTTTCGACTTTTCAGACGCCGCCAATCCTTTTTTCGGTTTCTCGGTCTTCTTTGCAGACGAAGCTGATTCTGGTTTTCGCTGCGTCTTTGCCGCTTCGAGTACCGCCGAAGCGATTTTTGCTTTGGATTGTACAATGGGTGCAGGGGCAGGCGAGGGTGTTTCTACAGGGGCCAGTTTGGCCTCTTTCTTCGGTACATGCTTTTCGACGGCCTTTGCTTTCGGTGATACGCCGAGATCCTTGAATACCGCCATAACACCAGCGCTTTTTGAATTCTGCTTGAACTCAACGGCAAACTGGTGCAATAACGAACCAAATTCAAAGCCTTTGTTCTTTGGAATGGCACGCTCCACTCCAAGAACGCATTTTTTATCTGCCTCACTCTGAGTAAGGATTTCGCATTGGACCAATATTTCCATTGTCAAAGTGTCCGCAGGAATCGCGTGCCCTCCTAATGCATTCTGAGAAACGTAGTTCAAAATGAAGGGCGAAATCCCTTTCCAAGCTGAGATTTCCTCAGTTGCCTTGCTCAGATTCGACTTCTTCATATCGTCGATGTCGTATTGATACCTGGCCTCAAAAAGCGATTGAAGACATCGCTTGATTCGATGACCTGCCTGTGTTGCATTCGGCAAACTACTCATCGCTTCACTTAGCTCAATTACCGTCGTAACTCGAACTTCATTCCAGTCGACATAAACCTGTTGCAATTTTGCAAACGCTTCGTCCGCTTGCTCGCATCTAGCATCTTCTAGACAACAAGCGTAGATCAGGTGTTCAATAACACTTCGTTCGCCGGGTTCAGGCTGAGTCTTAAAGTGCTTTTTCAGCGACTTATGGAGTTGCTCGTATTTGGCTGCTCGATTGGTCATGTTGTCGATTATGTGGATCTTGTTTTGCTTGGGATGGAGGGAGTAAGGCGTTAAGGAACTATTCTTCGTCGGACTTAGCTTGCTCGCTGTTTGATGTATCCGAAGAAAGAGATTCTGAATCCGTTGGCTTTTCGGTAGCGGATTCGCTCACTTGTTTTTCATGTGCGATTTGGTCGAGGATTTGCGCGACGGCAAGCGATTTCTTCACGCCTTCATCTGCGACAAAGGTAAGCTTTGGCGTGTAGCGAGTGTCGATTCGTTCAGCGATCTTGGACTGCAAAAATCCAGCCGAGTTTTTCAACCCTCGCAGACTGGTCGCCTGTTGGCTTTCGCTACCCATGATGCTGATTAGCACCTTGGCCTCACGCATGTCGGGAGCGACCTCCACTCCGATTACGGTGACATTCTTAACGCGAGGGTCGCGTAGTTCAGTCAAAATCGCCATCGAGACGACTTCTCTGATAGCTTCGCCTGCTTTTAGTAGTCTGCGTGCGCTCATTAGTTCCTCGACAATTCAAGAGTTCTCGCAACCTCTTCAATGCGATACGCTTCTAAAACGTCGTCCACTTTGATGTCGTTGAATCCAGCGAGTCGAATACCGCATTCTAACCCGCGCGCAACTTCCTTCGCGTCATCCTTGATCCTCTTCAATGTTTCCAGGGCATAATCACCGATAAATCGTTGTTCGCGATTGACGCGAATACGACACCCTCTTTCGATGGCTCCCTGGGCAACATAGCAACCGGCAATGGTTCCAACTCGGGATACGGTAAAGACCTGCTTGACCACTGCCCGTCCCAGTTCCACCACTCGTTCTTCTGGCTTGAGACGCCCTTCGATAATCGCCTTGATGTCCAATGCCAAATTATAAATGATGTCATAACGACGAATTTCGACATTGCGAGCGTCAGCCAAGATACGTGCCGGCTCATCTGGAATCACATTGAAGCCAACAATAACCGCTTGCGAAGCACTTGCGAGCGTGACGTCCGCCGCAGTGATTCCACCAACCGATCTCTGAAGGATCTTGATTTCGACCTCGGGGTGATCCAGTTTGGTCAATTCCTTTTCGATGGCTTCGAGCGAACCGCGTGCATCGGCTCGAATAATCAAATTGAGTACAACCTTGTCTTCCTTGACTCCCAACTTGCCGGATTGCAACAATTCCTGGAAAGTCTCAAAGGAAACTTTGGGGGATGTGCCCGATAAAGATTGAGATCGAACAATTGTCTCGCGACTCGCAGCAATTTGACGCGCTTGTCCGATATCATCGAGGACATAAAAGCGCTCGCCTGCTTCCGGCGCTTTGTCCAAACCGGTGATGTTGATAGGCATCGACGGACTTGCTTCGGTCATTTGCTTTTTGCGTTTCATTGTATCGTACAGAGCCTTAATGCGCCCGAAGGACGAACCGCAGACAACGATATCACCGACACGCAACGTACCGCTTTGAACCATAACCTTGGCGATCACGCCTCGGTCCGATGCTTGCTCGCTTTCTAAACAAACACCCATTGCTGCACGTTTCGGATTGGCCTTGTAGTCGTGCATTTCGGCAACAGTCAGAACGGTTTCTAAAAGTTCGTCCATCCCTTCGCCTGTCGTAGCGCTGGTTGGCACGACTTCGACGTCACCACCCCAAGCACTCGGAGTCAAACCGTATTCCGTCATCTGGGTCATGATGCGATTGATGTCGGCACCTGGCAAATCGCACTTGTTGGCCGCTACCACGATTGGAACTCCAGCCGCTTTCGCGTGAGATATTGCTTCTATCGTTTGTGGCATGATTCCGTCGTCTGCTGCGATAACCAAGATCGCAATATCGGTGACATTTGCACCTCGAGCTCGCATCTCAGTAAACGCTTCGTGGCCTGGCGTATCCACAAAGGAGATCGCGCGACCATCTTTTTTTACTTGATAGGCACGGATCTGTTGAGTGATACCGCCAGCTTCGCCAGAAACAATCTTGGTACCAATCAAATAATCGAGCAACGATGTCTTGCCGTGGTCGACGTGGCCGAGGAAAGTTACAATCGGAGGTCGAGTGATCAAATCTTCAAGATTATCCTCGATGTCATCCATCTTGCCGATCAAGCTGGTTTCCAAGGTTTCCGCTTGACGGAATTCGAGCTCCACACCGAGATCCGCAGCGATCAACTCGGCCTGTTCCTGATTGAGGTAGGAATTGATGTTTTGCATCGTTCCCATCGTCATCAAAGATCGCAAAATGCGAGCTGCCGTAACCCCTGCTGCTTCCGAGAAACTTCGAATCGTACAAGGCATCGCAAGGACAACTTTTTCCTTGCGCACGGCGGTCGGCGTGGGCTTTCGGCGAGGACCTCTACCACCGCGACGTCCTCCGTCATCCTCCTCCAAGGAAGCCAAGTCCCGCGACGTTTGAATTCGAGGTCCGCGATCTTTCCGACTCGATTCGAGGCCAGCCAACCCTTTTTTCTTCGCCGGTGTTTCTTCCTCAACGGTTGGTTTCTTAGCTTTCAGATTGAGCTTGTTCTCGGCATTTGCCTTGAAGTCTGCCAAACCGGAGTGCTGTGTTCGGCCTGGAGTCGGGGAACGACCAGCAGCCGTTTGAGAGGATCCGGGCTTAGCGGGAGAAACGGGTTTCTCTGCTTGCTTTTCCATCCCTTTACGAGCCCCTTGGATCACATCCGGGGTCAACTTAACGATGGGTTTTTGAGTCGCTTGCTCTTGGGGTTTTGCTGATGGACTCGGCGTTGCGGACTTTGGAATTTTGGCAAGATTGATGTTGAGTACCGCCTCGCGGCTCCTCTTCGGTTTGTCGATTCCTGGCTTTGCGTCCGAAGCAGGCCTCGGACTTCCTATCACTCGAACTCGACCGCTGGTGTTGGCTGGCGAGTAAAAATCCTTACGATTCGGAGAATCCGGGGTTCGTTCTGGCCTTCCTTCTTCGGCTTCATCATCAGACGAAACCGCCGCGCCTTCGTTTTGCAATTCTTTGACCGGAGCAATGACTCTGGGACCAAACCCAATCGGTTTCGGAGCTGGTTTTTCGATGGCAACGGGCTCTACCGCACTTGTTTCCAGCTCCGGTTCTAGCTCCGGTTCTAGCTCCACTACCTCCGAAGCCGAGGAAACCTCCTCGACGGCGGTTATCGGCTTGGTGCGAACCGAAGAAAGGTCGCGTTTGGCTGCACCCATGCGACCACTCAGATCACGGATCGGCGTATCCTTGACTGGCTCTCGCGCTGGTTTTGCCGCTTGAACTCCAACAGTAGAGGCAGCAACTGGCGCTGCTTTCTCCTCAATGTGCCTTTTGATTTTCGCAATTTCCTCGTCTTCCAGGCTTGCGAGCGCACTACCCTTGCCCTGAATGCCCAGACGGGTACACAGGTCGACCAGCTCCTTGCTGTCCATTCCTAGATCTTTAGCCAGCGAATAAATTCTTACTGCCACTGAGCAAAATTCCTTGGGCATATGCCCTGTGAAACGAGGCAAGTCGGCCGATCGTTCGGCGTTAGTTGCTCAACTGTCTCTGCGAATAATTATTTCATTAGGACGCCCCCACGCTGTTGCAGCGGGTCCCCAACACGATTCGACACGACACATGCCGAACGATCTAGTATACCCCAAAGCACGTAGTGCTTCGAGGATGTTAACTTATGCTGCCTACGATGGTAATGCATAAATCATTCCTGCATCAGACGTTGCCGCCCGTTTGCGTTTCTGAACTTGGATTTTCAATGGCTTGCTCGTCCGCGATTGACTTTTCCGCAGTTGAATCAGTCACGGTCTGTTCTTCGCTAGTCGGCTCGTCGGCAGAGAGCGATTCCTCAACAATCGCCTCCGGAGCGATTTCCTCGGACGATAATTCCGCTGTGGGAGGGGGGGCAGGAGTCGATACACCTTCCTTCCGATCAAGCTCCTCCGTTGCTTTTCGTTCACGCTCTAGCTTGTCTTGTTGCTTTCGCTCTTCCTCGACAGCTTCTTGTTCAACTGCCTTGGCATCTGCCTGTTCGACAATTGCGTCCACTTCTTCTTCCGTCCAATTCCCCATTTCCATCAATGCATCGGGCTCAATGACCGACAAATCGTCGTAAGACAAGTATCCTTGTTCGACCAGTTGCTGGGCAACAGACTCGTTCATTCCCTCAATTTCCATGAATCCTTCCATGGCTCGCTCGATTTGTCGCTCCAATTCGGGGGCAGTCATGATCTCAATGTCCCAGCCGCAAAGCTTGCTCGCTAAGCGAACATTTTGGCCGTAACGTCCAATCGCTTGAGACAAGTGCTCGTCGCTGACCAAGGCAATTGCTCGCCCGATCATGTCGCAAAGCAGTACTTGCTCGACTTCGGCGGGCTGCAAAGCGTTTGGAATCAATACCATTGGATCATCGCTCCAGCGGACAATATCGATTCGCTCGCCCGCAAGCTCCCCCGTCACGTTTTTGATTCGATTTCCACGCATTCCAACGCAGGCTCCGACGCAATCAATCCGCTGATCGCTACTGCTGACCGCGACTTTGCTGCGGTAACCTGGTTCGCGGCTGATCGCATTGATACGGATGACGCCGTCTGCGATTTCCGGAATTTCCTGTTCAAACAAACGCTGAATCAACGTTGTTTTCGTACGAGACAAGATAATTTTAACGCGGTTGCCAGCGGCTTTGACCTCGTAGATGACGGCCCGAACTCGCGAGCCATTGTGATAACTTTCACCCGGAATTTGCTCGCTTCGAGGAAGGATCGCCTCGACATTCCCTAACTGAACGATGGTTACCCCACGTTCCGTACGCTGAACGATTCCCGTGACAAGTTGTCCGATCTGGGCATAAAACTCATCCAAACGAGCGTCCCGTTCAGCTTCCTTTAGCTTCTGAATAATAACTTGCTTTGCCGTCTGTGCACCGATTCGCCCAATTTCGTCTTCGCTCAAATTCCGGCCATTAACAGTGGCTAAAATCGCGCCGCCATCCCTCGCGATCTTCACCAAGACCTCGGATTCTTCGCCGAATTGCCTTTTGGCAGCAGTAATCAAAGCAGATTCAATTGCCAAGATGACCAACTCCGGGTCAATCTGCTTTTCTCGACGCAACGAATCTACAATTCGGAGCAATTCTTGTGGATTCATTCCGTTGTTATCTGTTGGGTTGGTAGTTTTTGGTAGGGCGGTGGTGAATTCAGAGCCCAGTTTTCACTACCCCCCCGTGTCGTGCGCAACAGGTGGAAAAGCTAACGCCACTCCTTTGAAATGTCAACCGCGAATTGAACTTACGCCGTTGTGCTATCTTCCAATAGTTGAACTAACGGATTAAGTTCCGACCTCTCGCTTGCGCGTCGGGCTTGTATTTTCATCAGCCTACTCGACGCCCCTGGGCGCAGCCTTGTTCCTTGCTGATAATAGAATCCATGAATTCGTCTATCGATTATGACACCATCATTATTGGCGCTGGAATGAGCGGGTTGGCCGCTGGCATTCGGTTGGCTCATTTCGACCAAAGAGTCTGTGTTTTAGAAAAGCATTGGACTATCGGAGGGTTGAATTCGTTTTACCGCGTCAACGGTAGGAATTACGATGTTGGACTTCATGCAATGACCAATTTCACTGAAAAAGGGGCTAAGAAAGGTCCTTTGGCTCGACTTCTCAAACAGCTTCGATTCCGATGGGATGATTTTCAATTGGCAGAGCAAAAAGGCTCCCGAATTGCCTTCCCAAATGTCCACTTGGATTTCAATAATGACATCCAAATGCTTCAAACGGAAGTGAACGCCAAATTCCCTAGTCAAAAGGATGCCTTTGAAAATCTATTAAATCGACTTGTTGAATACGACGATTTGGCACAAGAGGATTTTCATCGGTCCACTCGCAAGATTCTTTCTGAGATTCTGAGCGATCCGCTGCTAATCGAAATGCTCCTCTGCCCACTGATGTGGTACGGAAACGCTCGAGAACACGATATGGACTGGGGACAGTTTTGCATCATGTTCCGCAGTATTTTCCTAGAGGGCTTCGCGAGACCGTTTAAAGGCGTGAGATTAATTCTCAAACATTTGGTTCGTCGTTTTCGTGAACTCGGAGGTGACTTAAGATTGCGAAGCGGAGTTGCTCGGATCTGCGTCGACGGCAATCATGCAATGGGGGTCGAGCTTGATAATGGAACGATGCTTACGGCCAAGCGAATCCTTTCTAGTGCTGGCGTGGTGGAAACCATGAGACTATGCGACGACAATTCCGTTTCCGAAGTCTACCTGGCAGGCGAGATGTCGTTCATCGAATCTATTTCTGTACTGGAATGCCAACCCAAAGCATTTGGTTTTGACAAGACGATCGTCTTTTTCAACGAGTCAGACCAGTTCCATTGGAGCAAACCCGCTAATCAGTTGTGCGATCTTCGAACGGGCGTTATCTGCTCGCCAAACAATTACGCCTACTCTAGTTCCGAAGGAGAGTTGGAAGCAGGCTTCGTAAGACTAACGACGATCGCCGATCATAACAGATGGTCGGCGCTTTCGAATGAACAGTACGCGACCGCGAAACTCCGTTGGTACGACGCATCGGTCGCAGCTGCGGTGCGGTTTATGCCGGATTTCCGCCGCCATGTTATCGATACAGACATTTTTACGCCGAAAACGATTCGTCGCTTTACATCGCATGACAACGGAGCCGTCTACGGTGCTCCCCAAAAACAACTCGACGGAACCACTCGCCTAAACAACCTATTCCTATGCGGAACCGATCAAGGTTTCGTTGGAATTGTGGGCGCAATCGTCAGTGGAATTTCGATGGCAAATCAACACTGCTTGCTTGTGGACTAATAGCCGCCGATCGCTCCGCGATCGTTGCTTGGGTTGACTACACTCTATTTCCTCAAAAACATGTTTCATTCGTTTGTATCGCAGTAACCATTGTGGTACCCTGAATGAAGTTCCTGGCCAATTGATTTACTCGTTTGGCAATCGAACCTTCGTTTAGGCGGTGCAAAATTTTGCTTTTCATTATCGCTCTGTTGTTTCTCACCCCCCCGCCTGATGCCGATGAAGCAGACGTTCAGTCGGTTCAATCGCTCTTCGACAACCACTGTCAAGACTGCCATACCGGGCCAAAGCCATCCGGTGACTTTTCGATCGAAAAACTAAAGCCGAATCGCGAATCGGTGGGAGGTTCGTCAGTCTTTAGCGACGAATGGGAACGCATAGTACGACGATTGCGCGCCGGGCAGATGCCACCCCCTGATGCAGATCGACCCAACGAAGCGGACACCATTTTTGCGACGCGCGCAATTGAAAAGTGGTTAAACGATGGCAGTCGGCTGCATCCCTACGTCGGTCGGACGGATACGCTTCGCAGAATGAACCGAACCGAATACCAGAACGCTGTTCGCGATCTGCTCGCGTTGGACATCGATGCAACTGCCTTGCTGCCTAAAGATGAATCGAGTCAAGGGTTTGACAATATCACTGTCGGTGAACTTTCCCCGTCACTCTTGAATCGGTATTTGACCGCTTCCCAAACGATCAGCCGCATCGCCCTTGGTCGAGAGGGGCTTGGTCCAATGGGAATTAACGTTCGCGTGCCGGCCGATCGAACGCAGGAATTGCATGTCGAGGGATTGCCATTTGGCACCCGTGGCGGCGTACTCATCGAGCATACTTTCCCTCGCGATGGAAACTACGAAGTTCAATTGCGATTGGCCCGCGATCGGGATGAAAAAGTGGAGGGGCTTTCCCAACCGCATTCGATTGATCTGCTCATCGACCGAGCACAAAAATATCGTTTTTCCGTGAAGCCGCCACCTAATCGCGAAGACTTTACGCATGTCGATTCTCATTTGAAAGCTCGAATCAATGTAGCAGCCGGGCGTCATTCAGTCGGTGTTGCCTTCGCTCATGTGGGCTCGCCCTTGATTGAAACGAAACGTCAACCCTTCGATGCCGCGTATAATCGACATAGACATCCCCGAATCAATCCAGCTCTTTTCGAACTCTCCATCGTCGGTCCTTTCGATTCCGAATCTCCTGGCAATCCGCTGAGCCGAAAGGCAATCTTCGGACAGGAAAAGAGGGATGCAATACAGACCACTGAAACAGCGAAACGCATCCTAACTCGGCTGGCACGTTTGGCGTTTCGCCGTCCCGTGAGCGAAGAAGATCTTGCGTCGCCGATGTGGTTTTTTGAAGAATCGTTCCGTGACGGTGACTTCGATGCTGGACTCGAAGCCGCCTTGACTTCGATCCTGGTGAACCCCAATTTCTTGTTCCGAATTGAAGAACAGCCTGGTTCCGTAAAAGGAGGTTCGAACTACGCGATCAACGATTTAGAACTGGCGTCGCGACTCTCCTTCTTTTTGTGGAGCAGTATTCCAGATGAGCGTCTTCTAGCCCTCGCTGATTCAGGCACGCTTCATCAACCTGCGGTCTTGACCCTAGAAGTAGATCGCATGCTCAAGGACGAGCGATCAAGTTCCTTGGTCACCAATTTCGCTTCTCAATGGCTCTATCTGCGCAACCTGGAGTCCATCACACCCGATCTTCGGCTCTATCCTGATTTCGATGACAATCTGCGACACGCTTTTAGGCGAGAGACGGAATTGCTGGTTGACAATGTCATATCACACGATCGCAATGTCCTTGCTTTGATTCGGTCCGATTTCACATTTTTAAACCAGCGACTTGCTAGGCATTATGGGATCCCGAACGTCACGGGTAGCCACTTCCGCAAAGTGGAACTACCCTCTTCGAGCGAACGGGGTGGTATCCTTCGGCATGGCAGTATTTTGACTGTAACTTCTTATGCAACCCGCACATCTCCCACGATTCGAGGCAACTGGATTTTGGAGAATGTCATCGGAACGCCACCTCCTCCACCGCCGCCGAATATTCCTGCTTTGAAAGAAAAGCAGGATACGGAGGGAAAATCGTTGCGAGAACGTCTTGCCATGCACCGTTCCGACTCAGCCTGTGCATCCTGCCATAATTTGATGGACCCGGTCGGTTTCGCGCTCGATAACTTTGATGCCTTGGGTAGATGGCGGCAATTCGACGATGGACAGCCGCTCGACACAGCCGGAATCATGCCTGACGGTTCGCAGGTGCACGATGTTGCAACACTGGAGGATAGTATTTTGAAACGCCCCAAGGTTTTTGTTGGTACAATGACAGAGAAGTTGTTGACGTTTGCACTGGGGAGAGGTATCGAACTTCGCGATGGCCCGGAAGTGCGTAAAATAGTAGATTATGCTGCTGAAAAGGACTTTCGATTTTCTGCGATTGTTCAGGGAATCGTACTGAGTAAGCCGTTCTTGATGAGGGACTCCGAATGACCATCTTAAAAAAAGCACTTTCTCGTAGGACCATGCTGAGAGGGACAGGCGCAACCGTAGCGTTGCCGTTGCTCGATGCAATGATCCCAGCGCTGACGGCCGTCGCCGCAACGCCGGCTGCAAGCGCACAGCTTCGCAGAATTGGATACATCTATATTCCGATGGGATGCAATCCCGCAGAATGGACCCCCAAGAGTACTTCGCTCGATGTTCTGCCCTCTAGTTTGTCACCGCTCGAAGATGTTAAAGATCGAGTATGCGTACTCAGTGGAATGGATCTTAAGAATGCCTATCCTGGTTCGCATGCGACATCCAACTCAGCCTTCCTAAGTGCCGCGCGAGCAAAATTGACCGAAAGCACGGACTACTATCTCGGCACGACCGTCGACCAAATTGCCGCCAAAGAAATCGGACAATCGACGCCGCTCCCCTCGCTCGAATTGTCCATGGACTTGTTGGCGACTGTCGGGCAATGCGACAATGGATACGCATGTGTTTACCAAAACAATTTGTCATGGTCTTCGCCTAGCAATCCGCTCCCAGCAGAAGCCCACCCACGCCTCGTATTTGAGAGCCTCTTTGGTGAGGGAGGAACGCCAGACCAACGCCGCGCTAATTTGAAAAAAAGGGCCAGCCTCCTAGACTCCGTTACCAAAGAGATCAAGCGATTGAAGTTGCGAATAGGACCTTCTGATCGCAATAAAATCGACGGCTATCTTGAAAACATTCGCGATGTCGAACGCCGCATCCATCAAGCCGAGTCTGCCGTAAAAGACAACCCACTACCGGACTTGGATCGACCTATTGGTGTCCCATTTGAATATGCAGATCATGCTCGATTGATGTTCGACTTGCAACTTCTCGCTTTCCAGGGTGACATCACGCGAGTGACTACGTTTCAGCTCGCCCGCGAGGCAAGCAACCGAACATATCCGGAGATTGGAGTTCCTGACCCGCATCATCCGATCACGCACCACGGTAAAGACCCAGAGAAATTAGCCAAGATCGCAAAGATCAATCAGTTTCATGTCTCTTTGTTTGCTGAGTTCTTGAAGAAGCTCAAAGCGACGCCTGAAGCGGGGGGATCTCTGCTCGACCATTCGCTATTTCTCTACGGTAGCGGAATGGGCGACTCCGATCGGCATGACCACTCGGATCTTCCAATTCTGGTCGCAGGGGGTGCTGCGGGGAAAATGCGGGGCGGCAGACATCTTCGATTTGATAGTCCAACTCCACTATCCAATTTGCATTTGACATTGCTCAACAAAGTAGGTGTTCCTCTAGAGACCTTCGCGGATAGCAACGGTCGAGTCGAAGATCTATTTGATCCAGTAACATTGTAATTTTGAAACAGTCTCGGAAGCGGATATGGCTTTGAAACAAAACTATCAAGCGACGTGGCTTGTCCCTCCTAGTACCTCGAATCGCCGAGACTGTTCGATTGGGATTGTTTTGCTAGTTATCCTTTTGCTATCGGCTGTTGCACCTGTTTCTATTGGTGCCGAAGGAACGCTTGCCAACGCAATCGAGAATCGCGATTGGATCGCTGTAGAAGAACTCCGTTCGGATCCTGAGCAAATAAAAAGGTCACAGCCAGATGGGATGACCGCTTTGCACTGGGCTGTCTTTCACAAGCGAACGGAGTTGGTTCAACAGCTACTTTCTAACGGGGCTGTCGCTGATGCTTTGACGCAATATGAAGTGACACCGCTCTCGATCGGATGTCTTCAGGGAGACGCTGTTAGCGTGAAAATGTTAGCCGTTGCCGGAGCAGACGTAAATCGCATCATGCCAGGGGGTGAGGTGCCGTTGATGACTGCTGCACGCAATGGAAATGCCGACGTTTTGAGGGTCTTGTTAAAGCAGGGTGCCAATGTCGATGCGAACGAGCGAAAAGGCCAAACGGCATTGATGTGGGCTGCGGCGGAGGGAAACGGGGAAGCAGTCCAAGTTCTGATCGACGCTGGCGCTGATCTAAAGCGAGAATTGAAATCGGGCTTCAATGCGATGATGTTTGCAGCGCGTGATGGACGAATCGAGGTGGTGAGGCGTCTACTGGATTCGGGCATTGACGTTAACGCGGTCATGGGGAACGACAAAAGCCAAGGTAGAGGGCCTCGGGCTGGAACGTCCGCTATGATGCTAGCCGTTGAAAGTGGTCACTTTGAATTGGCACTCTATTTAGTCGACCGCGGAGCCGATCCGAACGACCAAAGAAGTGATTTCACCGCTTTGCATGCGTTGAGTTGGGTGCGAAAGCCCGCCAGCGGAGATGGAATCGATGGTGATCCGTCGCCACGCGGTTCCGGGAGCGTTCCAAGTCTGGAGTTCGTTCGACGAATGGTATATGCAGGCGCGAATGTGAATGCACCATTGGAACGAGGGCAGGGAGGAAAAGCCAAGTTGAACATGAAGGGTGCAACCCCATTTCTGCTTGCTTGTAAGACCGCCGATCTCCCATTGCTCAAGGTGCTTCTTGAGTTGGGGGCGGATCCGAAAGTGGTAAACGTCGATCAATGTACTTCGCTGTTGGCAGCATCCGGGATTGGGACCGTTTCAGTTGGTGAGGAACCTGGGACTGAATCCGAAGTGATCGAAACGATCAAGTTTCTGCTTGATCTCGGAGCGGACATCAACGCGGTCGATAACAACAAGGAAACCGTCATGCATGGGGCTGCTTATCGCTCCTATCCTAAAGTTGCAGATTTTCTCGCACAAAGTGGTTCGAAGCCCTCCGTCTGGAATCATAAGAATAAACACAATTGGACGCCCATGACGATTGCGCAAGGTAGTCGACCAGGAAGTGTCAAGCCCGATCCAGCCGTCATTGCAGTCCTCGAAAAACTCTTGAAAGCAAAGTGAGTCAATGAAAAACGGAACAGCACTCGGTGGCTTGGTTGTCGTGGTGCTCGTCTTCGGTTTGCCTGGATTGGCAGCTGCGCAGTTCGATGCCAGTGCTCCCGAACCGCTTGCACCTCTCGAAGGTGCCTTATTCTTGCACGGGGGCGGTACAGTGGATTCCGATATGCGCCAGCGCTTCACTAGGCTTGCTGGTGGCAAAGAAGCCCGCATCGTGGTGATTCCAACAGCGGACACAAGCGATCCATTGGACGCAAAGAAGATAGAGGGTTGGCTAGAGCAACAACCCAAAAGCGTAGAGTTTTTGCACGCTGAATCAAAAGAACTAGCAGCGAATTCACGTTTTGACGTGCTTTTGGATAACGCAACCGGTGTTTGGTTCAGTGGCGGAAAACAGACTCGTCTCATCGAAATCTACGCAGGCACGAAAGTCGAAGACGGCATCATGAGGCTACTAGCTCGTGGCGGAATAGTCGGCGGAACATCGGCTGGTGCGGCGATAGCGTCCAAGGTAATGTTGGTGCACGACGACATGCGTCTGGGATTCGATTTCCTGCCCGGGTGCATCGTTGATCAACACTTTTTTGCAAAAAAACGTACGGATCGTCTCCTTCTGGCCGTGGGCAAGCATCCGGACCGAGTCGGATTCGGGATCGATGAGAAGACGGCACTCATTGTCCGAGGCCGGCAATTGGAGGTCATGGGAGCGTCAAACGTTTTGATTACCATTGCTGCTTCGGCGGATCGGGCTGCTCGAACTGAAATTCTGAAACCGGGGATGCGGGCAGATTTGAATGCCTTAAGACGTGCGGCACAATCCCGACAGGCTGCGGCATTTCCTGTTAAGCAAGTAGTTGCTCCGAAAGTAGTCAACGGTAGCCTTTTTATAGTCGGTGGTGGAGGTCTACCAGCGGATGCACTCAAGGCATTTGTGCAGCTTGCAGGTGGTGAGAATGCGGAGATTGTTTACATACCCTGTGAGGAAGTGAAAACAATTGAGCAAGAGCCAGGAATGGTAAAGGTGTTTCGAAAGGCAGGAGCCGGGCAAGTGGACTGGATGCATACCAAGGATCGTGGCTTAGCGGACGACCCGGCTTTTGTTGCAAAGCTGGCTACGGCCACTGGGATCTGGTTTGGAGGTGGAAGGCAGTGGAATTTAGTGGATTCTTACGAAAATACAGAAGCGCATCGGCTCATGCATTTGGTACTTGAGCGTGGCGGTGTGATCGGTGGCTCGTCGGCTGGCGCCTCGATCCAAGGTGATTACATGCCACGTGGTGATCCAATCGGGAACACACAAATGATGGCTGAGGGATACGAACGTGGTTTGGGCTTCGTTACAGGGGTCGCAATCGATCAGCACTTCACGCAACGGAATCGATTCCCTGACATGGCTTTGCTTAAAAGAACCTATCCACAATTACTAGGTATAGGCATCGACGAAGGAACCTGTTTGGTAGTGAAAGGAAGCAAGGGGGAAGTTATTGGCCCTGGCCAAGTAGCCTTTTTTGATCGCCCTATCGGTTCGGAAGAGATTGAGGCAAATACACGAGTCGTGGCAGGACAAATCTATGACCTAGAATCGCGTGGGATTGTGGCTCCTGAGTAGTGCATTTTCCACGTAGGTCCGGCTGTCCTCAGCTGGACATTAAGCGAAATGATAGTTACCGTGATAGTTACCGTGTCAGCCTGAGGACAGGCTGATGTACGTGTGTTTAGATTAAACCGACCCATTTGCGGCCGATCCAGAATGTAGCCAGGGCCGCGATCATCAAAGCGATCGTCAACGGATGTGCCCAAAGCTGAAATCGACGAAGCGTCGAGGGCGGATCTGGAATGTTGCCGATGGCGGTCAGCAATTTTTCGCGATCATTTAACGAAAACACTTTGCCATGGGTCACTTTGGAAAGTTCCTCCAGCACTTTCGGGCGAGCGGCCAATCCGATCCGTTCTCGTGTTGCTCCCTGAACAAAAAATGTGGTTTCCAATATTGCACCGGTCTGCTTGCAAGTTAAAACAACTGAATGCGAGCCTGGTTCGGTGACGTCATAGCGACCTTCAAAGGATCCCCAGCTATCGACGCCGCCACTGGTCAAACGCATCACTTGGAACTTTCCAGATGGAGCTTCGATTCTGACCGTGACATCCCCCGTTGCCAAAGGCTCGCCGTTTGTTTCCATCACGTTTGCTCGCAACGCCAACGTCTGTCCCAGCATCGGCTGGTCCGGCGAAAAATAGAACCGCATCGACTCACCCTCTGCCATGTTCCGTTGATAAGCCATCCATCGAACGACCTGGCCCCAAAATCGATAGTGGTATTTGTCCTCGACACCTCTCCGCCAACGCCATGCTCCATCGGTACCCATAAACAGTACCTTACCTGCGCCAAAAGTCTTCGTCACCAGCAGCGGGATTCGTCCAAATTCGTTGCTCATGTCTTGGTGCACGCTGAGTACCTCGCTTCCGGCCTTGGCCCGAATCACCGGTGCGTACCACTGAAAGCCAGGTAGCGTATTCCAAGCATCTAAGTTTTCGTCTGGCGTATCAGCCAGCTTGGTCAATAAGCTTCGCCGGCCAGCTTCGGTTAATTCAAATCGCATGGGAGTCTTTGAACCAAAGCCAAAGGGCTGCGCAGGGTCTAAAGTTATAGGCATCAATGGTTCGAGAGCAGTATCGACGAGCGAATGCTCTCGACCTTGCCAACCCGGCATGAAGACGAGTCCGCTGGCTTGAAATTCAACTAACCCACGAAGCAATTTGCATTGCTCTTCGCTCAAATGCCCTTGGTCGAGTCCAACGTCGCCAAGAAACACAACGTCGTACTTCGAAAGCTCGTCCATCCCATTGGGGAACTCTTTGATATAGTCCTTGTTCCCTCCCCCCACTTTGCCCAGTCCAGGGTGGAACAGCAAACAAGCGACGTCAATACCTGGATCGCGCGATAGTGCGTTCCTAAGGTAGCGGTATTCCCAACGTGGGTAGCTATCGATGACCAGCACTTTGAGTTTTTCTTGCCGAATCGCGATTGGCGTCGACATCGTATTGTTGCTGGCGATAACCTCGTCTGGATGTGAAGGAATCTCGACGGTCAATGTGAAATCTCCTTCCGTCTTGGGGGTCCAAAGGACGGCATCGGAGGTCCGAGACATGGCCGTTATGCGAACTTCCTTGGTTATACGCTCGCCATCGGAACCGGTCACAACGACGTTTGCGACATGCTCGCGAGGTAGTGAAGACTCAATCGAAAAGGGAATGCGGACGGCCTTATTGGTGATGCCAAAGGTAGGTGTGTCGACGCTCAGTAGTTCGATATCGGGCAGTCGTGTGACAGCACCGACAGGTATCGAGAGGATTGGAATTCCTTGAGATCGATATCGCATAGCGGCGTTCATGGGTGATTGTCCCGCGTTCCAATCGCCGTCGGAGAGCAAGACTACTCCGAGTATTCTTTGGGTCGATTCCAACGCCTGATTGAGAGCTGTGTTAAGATCGGTACCGTCCGACTTACTATCGGTTGGAAAAGCGTTTACCCTCACATCCATTCGCGATGCGAATGAACTCCAAGCATCTTGATTCAAAAGGGGTGAGATGGCAGTAGCACGAGATTGTGCCTCAGTCTGCCCTGACGCGATCTTGGTCAATACGTCTTTGGTTTGCATGCTCTGTGAGCCATCCGAAAGCACGATCAAGGTTGGTTTTTCGTCCGATTTGAACTCCTGAACCCATTCCGGTTGATTGAGCAACACCGCACCGACAACAACGATTCCGCAGCGAAGCAATTCCAACCAAAACACAGACTTCAGATATCCGCTGCGCAGCCAGGCAAAATAAGACAGGCCGAACGTCACTGCACACACCACAATCGAAATTCCAACAAGCCACGGCTCGGTGGAAAAAGTAAAGGACTGTTTGGAAAAAATCATAGGTGCAATGATAACTCAAAAAATGCGGCAATGTGGCCGATCGCTCCGCGATCGTTACGCTGTATCATCAATTACCCCCTGGAGTTACCAGTGTAGAACGGCACTCCGTGCCGTTTTTCTCGGCACGGAGTGCCGAGCTACTCTTTGTTGCAACCCCGATTTTTAATCGGGAATATGCCCTAGTCGTCCGTCAACGTCTAGTTTTAGGACTAGCCAATGGGAGAGGCTCCGCGATCCTACAATGGGAAAGTCTCTCACAGCCCGGATTCCGCGAACAACCAGTGCATGCATTGTAGGTGTCATTCGGCAGCTTCGTGTCCAGCCTCCCATGAGGTCGATTCGATATTAACCGGGAATGCGAGAAAATCGACACAAAAAAGCAATTGCTTGCATTGATTATTATCGCACTCTTCGTAGATAATCGAACCAGTCCGTTTTCACCGACCGGAATGTTTAACCAGTTTATTGGGCCAAACATGAAATTCTCACTTTTAAGCAACGCATCTTTCGGAATCGCATTGACCTTGGTTTTCTCGCTGGAAGCTGTGCATGCACAACTCACCGGACTTGGCGGTTCGACGGGCGGGCTTGGCGGCGCGACGGGCGGGCTTGGTGGCACGACAGGTGGAGCGACAGGATTTGGCGGAGCGGCGGGAGGAGCGGTTGGCGGAGCGGCCGCCGCAAGCAAGTTGCCAGGTTCATTCGGCGGGCTGGGAGTAACGGGTCAATCCAGGCTCGAGCTTACCACACTCAATCCATCAGCGGCTTTTTCCAGCGGCCAAAGCGTATCAGGTGCACCTACGCTTGCAGGACAAACCACTTCCGGTAGTGCGTTTGGCACGACTGCATTTAGTAATACAGCCGGTGGAACGGGAGCAGCGGGTGGACTTGGTGGCAGCGCAATCGGTGGAGCAGGGTTAGGTGGCGGTCTTGGTGGTGGACGATTTGGTGGCCTTGGCGGAATCGGTGGATTGGGAGGCCTCGGTGGAGGCGGTGCAGGAAACGCCTCTGCTCAGGCTAAGAAATTGATTCGACCGATCGTGAGACCAGATATCGAGTTCGAGCGCGCGAGCCCAGCAGCCATTGCAACCAACGCTCAAAGTCGCTTATCCCGAATTCCACTTCCAAAAAAACTGCGAAGCGTGATTTCGTCCGTCGAGGGAGAGACGATCGTGCTCCGCGGTGAAGTTGCTACCGAATCGGAAAAGAGGATGGTTGAGCGACTTGTGAAGTTGGAGCCGGGAATTGACTTGGTGCGGAACGAGGTGACAGTCCGGACCAATCCGCTGGAGCGAATTCAGGCAAAGCCCAGCCGTTAACATTCTTCGTAGCCATTCCGGATTGAGTCGCAGGAATCGAACTGAGCGCATTCGAGTTCGAGGGTGCTGTTTGCGGAAATTGCGCAAAGGCCGATTGCGGCTGAGTTGCCGCCATAGTAGGCATCTGGACTGTAGCATTCGTCCCTGATGGGTTCGGTTGCGGGCTGAAAGCATTTGAAAGTTGTTGATTCTGCGCTTCAGTCAAATTGGAAAGCAATGGCGGAAAGTTTTGTTGACGCATCAATGAATTGGAAGGAACTTGAATGGTTGTCGTTCGCAATCCGCTCGTCGTACTTGGTGTGCTAGAATGACGAGGGTCTAGCATTGGATTTGGCATTAACTTTGTTGTGGTAGCTGAGGCTTGTTGAATGGTCGCTTCAATGGGATCGTTCTTGGTAGTGCCAGGAAGATTTAAGTTTGTAGAGGCGCCACGAATCACTCGTCCATCTTTGGTTACAAAAGTCGGAATGAGCATGATTTTCTTTGGCGCGCCGTAGGCTTGATCCCAGGGAATCCAAACACTGTAGGATCCCCCAAGCTCTCCCTCGGTGAAGTGGGTTTTAAGCTGCTCGGCGGTAAATCGGAAACACTTTGTTGCTTGGCTCAGGTCCTCGCTTGTTTGTTGATTGTTTGTGTCGTCGAACCCGTAGACGACCAAATCCCCATCGACTGGGATCGCTTGGGTCTTTTCGTTGTAAAAGTAAAATCGTCCGCCGAAGCCGCGAGTTACTGCTTTGCCAGGCAGAGTTAAAATATCGTCCGACCAAGTCACCGTCATACTTTGCGGATTTTGATATTCTTTTTTCTTAAAAGAAAACCAGCTCGAGTCCTTTTTCTTTTTCTTGCTCGCGGAGGAATCGGTTGTCAAAGTTTCGCAGCCAATCGTAGACATGGCGATTGCAATTGCGGTGAATCCGAGCAAGTATTTTTTGTAAGGGCTCATTGAGATGATGTTCATGATTTCTGCCGATGGTTGGTAAAATGCCGATGTTGAATTTGAGATGACACTTTGCGATTTCGTGAACCGGCGGGCGCTAGCCCCGGGCCTAAATTTGCTGGCGAATTCGCCTAATACGAAGCCCGAGGACAACGACAATTGTTTAAAGTGAGTGCCATGGGGCGCTAGCCGACGGTTGTCATTGCGACCAGTACCGTGGGCTAGCGCCTTGCGGATGGTCAACAAATACACCGGCTGGGTTAAACTTGTTTTCTCTGACGAATTCAGGCCCGGGGCTAGCGCCCGCCGGTTCACGAAATCGCAAAGGTAGCACCGGACGACATGCGCCGTGCCGCTACCAAACGTTACCTTCCATTTGCAATGCGCGCTGTTGGTTGCGAAGCGGGTTGGTACGATGCCGGTGCAATCCCATACGCACCCTGTTGCATATTCTGCTGATACGACGAATTCTGAATAGGTAAAGCAGAATTCACCGATGGCTTTCCCGCACCGTTGGTTGACGAATCCAGAAATGTTCGTGCACCATTTTTGCTCGAACGAACCGGAGTATTGATTGAACTGCTGTCCAGCATTTCAATTCCTGGACCTAAATTCATTTGCTCGGGCTCCACAGGGATCATACTTTTTTGTCCACGTCCGTTTTCGAAATCGACTGTCGGCTGTTCATCTGGATAGATCACCGGTGCAGCAGCAGGTCCCCAAAGACCATTGCCAGGCGAAAGCCCAACGTCGCCGTAGATGTTCATGACATCCGCCATGCACCAGCTCATGCGAGACGACTCTACTTGTTTGATCGTCTGAAGTTTCTCATCGTTGTTGTAGTTGATGACACGCGGTGTCATCACAACAAGCAACTCGGTACGTATCTCGGCCTGACTATCGAATCGGAACAGGACACCCGCCAATGGAATGTCAGCTAACCACGGAATTCGTTTCGATCGAGTGGTTCGACTCTTGGTGATCAGACCTGACAAGATGACGGTTTGTCCGTCGTAGGCGGTAACTCGAGTTTGTGCCTGTGTGATGTTGATAATGGGGGAAAGAATCGGATTGCCTAGGGAATCAACACCGATGGGCACGCCATCGGCTATTTTACCTAAGAAGGACTTTTGTACCGCCACGATCATATTGATCAACCCGTCTTGATTGGTACGCGGTTGGATCTGCATGAGCAAACCGACCGGTACGTCCCCTATGCTTTGTTGTGTTCCGGTATTGCTCAGGGTAGAGGCAGAAATTCTAGGCACTTGTTGTCCAACTTGAACGTTTGCGATATTGTTATCGATGGTTAGTAGAGAAGGTCTAGACAATATTTGAATGCGGTTTGCATCCTGCAAGGCTCGGAAGAGCATATTGACCGATTCGCTACCAGCCGCCAAAACCAGTCCACCATATCCGAGGGAGGCGTTAGTACGACCTAGTGCAAACCCCGATTGACCTTGTCCGGCAACGTTTTGAATGCGTCGCTGTTGAGCAATGGGCGTCGTTATCGCGAGAGGAACAGGATTGACATTGAACCCGGGGCTGGTAAGTGTTCCACCACTGGCACTGTTGCGGTCGAATACCAACGAATCTTGAAGACCAAATTCCGTTCCCAAATCAAAATTATCTTCGAGCGTTACTTCCGCGATTAAGATTTCAACCGCGATCATCGGCTGTTGCCGATCAAGATTTTCGATAACCTTTCGAATAATCGGCCAATAGCGCGGCATTGCGCTGATGATGACGCTGTTTGTGTTAGGTTCGGCGACGACATAAACTTCTCTGTCTGTTCGCTCGATCACACTGTAAATCGCACCCTGTGCCCCACCAGCTTGCCCTACCGGTGCTGTAATTGCTTGCAGGTTTTGCCTTTGCTGGCTAATTAAATTCGTGATTGCAGTGGCCACATCGGTAGCAGAGCTGTTTCGCAGCCAAATGACTTCCGTCATTCTTTGTTTCGAATTGTCTTCGTCCAATCGCAAGAGCAATACTTCGATGACTTCGAGATCCGATTGCGAACCGGACACAATAATCGAGTTCGTTCGTGTTTCCGTTGCGATGCGTAATGGAACGAGCGAGCTTTCAGCACCACCCGATAGCGCTGCAAGATTTTGAGCGAATAATCCGCCGAGGCCATTGTTGGCTTGATTCGCTTGGGTGTTGCTCTGGGTTGTTGGCAAACCGAATGCTTGTTGCAACGCTGTTGCCAGCGTGGCCGCGTCGCCGTTTTGGACTTCAAAGACCTTGATGCGAGCTTCGACGCCCGATGGGATATCCAATTGCTTGATGAGCGCCTCGATGAGAGGCATGCTCTTGGTGGGAGCACGCACGATCAGGGCATTGATGGTTGGGCTGTTGTTGACAACCACGCCTGTCAACAAGGCTGAGTTGACACCGACATTGAGACGGCTGCTCGGCACTTTAGCAGTGGATGTTCCAGCTGCGCCACCTTGCTGCTGTTGCTGTTGTTGCTGCTGCTGTTGCTGGCCGTTTGCCCCAGTCACAGCCGCTTGCGTTCCGCTGATAGCATTACTCAGAATGGTTTGCAAATCCGATGCGAGCGCATACTTGATCGGAAAGATTTTTATTTCGCTCTCTGCGGTACTCGAGTCCGAATCGATTTCCAGTATGAGGCGAGCAACTTCAGCTTGGTCGCGGGGAGACGCTTGGACGATCAACGAGTTAGTGCGATAGTCAGCAACTGCCTTAACGCGAACGGTCAGACCGGTCGTTGTTGCCGCATTGGCGGCCTGATTGGCTGCCGCCGGGGCTCCAAAGAAATTGGTGATGAGCGCTTGGGCGTCGACTGCCGACGAATTAACTAATTTAAAAACCTTCAATTGACTGTTTGGATCGATGGGCGTATCCAGTTTTTCGATCACTTCTTTAAGTCCCGACATGGCTTCTCTACGACCGATCAGCAGCAATGCATTCGGCTGTCCCAATGCGGTGATGCTGATCTGACCTTGGCGTGGCGAAAACACTTCCGTATTGAGAGCCTTGAGGATGACCTCGAGAGATTGCCCATTGACATGCTTTAGAATGACAATGTCGATTTCCGGTTGCGTTTCGGTGCTCTGCTTTTTGATCTGGTCGATCACTTCTTGCACACGTTGTACATCCCGTTTGCTTCCCTTAATGATCACCAATCCCATTTCAGGCACAAAGGAGATATCGACATCACCGATGAGACCACTCCCTGAGCTGATTGCGTCTGGCGAAGCAACGATGGTTGCACGATCATTCCCATCTGTGCCTGGCCGAACCTGGGCCGTCGTGGTTGCTTCGTCTTCTAGGGGAGGCTGGCCGGGCTGCTGATAGGTTGCGAGTTGGATTAGTTTGATAGCGCGTTCGATACGTTCCGGACTCGCAGGGTTGATCGGAATAATTTGCGTAGGGCGTGCTGGATCGGCTTGACCGATATCGATAGCCGTTATGACCTGGGTCCATCCCATAACACTCGCCGGGGTCCCTTGAAGCCTCACTTCATTGTTTCGGCGATCGACTTGCATTACTTCTTGTACAGAGTCCTTCGATACCAACTTTAGCTGTGCTAGCTCGCCATTGTTGCTTGTCGATGTGGTGAGTTTTGAGCCTGCCAAACGTCCGACGGCGTCCTCGAGCTCTCGCCAGGAAATACGTTGAAGCTTGTATTGGTTTTGCTGGATCGTGCTGGGAATGACGTTGCCACGGGGGTCCATGTTGAGGCTGCCAACCTGACGACGAACCGCTTCGACAACTTGGGCTATTTGGGTTTGTGTTCCACCGGGAGCCAAAACCATGAGCCTACCCGTATTGGGCTCATTGGTAACACGAACACGTTTATCAGTACCAAATTGAGCCTGGATTCTTGCACCAACCTCACCCACATATTCCAACGGAACGTCGTAGACTTGGATCCGAGCATCCACGTTTAAGGGTGAGGTCGTTGTGGCAGCGGGTAGTGAATTCTGAGCTTGTGGGGGCGGCGGCAACGTAAACTGTTGCTGAGCCGAGTTTTGCGGATTGGCTTGTCGTGAAGGTTTGGCAACCGCATTAAGACCATCGCGAGGAGTCGTTGGCCGTGCGAGGTTTGGCTGCGGCACGGGGCCTTGAGCAAGGATGTGGCTTCCGGCAAACCACGGAGAGACGGCTAACAAAGCCATACGGAGGACTTGACGGCTGGGGCGTTGAAAGGTTTTACGTACTGTCACAAGCCAATTCCCTTATTCAAATCTTGGGCAGTCGAAATGACTCAAGCCCGTGTTCATCGTTGTGATCGGACTTACCGGCATAGACACTACAGTCAAAATAGGTTGCCAAGACGGCAAATCTTATTTAATGTGGCCAAGAGGCTTTTCTGAGCCGTGGGCCGTATCCCTGACGTACGCGATTGTGGCTTTACGGCCACGAACGGCTAAACATGGGCTTCATGAGCTGAAAGCCCTGCTGGCCCTGGTCAATTTGCATGGTTTAGCCATAATCTCACGGTTTCCAGATCTTTCGAAATCTCTAGAACTGCTCTGATCGAGGAAACACAATCAATGGACGACAAGCTCGCTTATCAAGGAATCACGTTTGACGATGTCCTTCTAGAGCCTCGATACAGTGAGGTCCTCCCCTCTCAAGTGGACGTCAGCACTCAGTTGACCGAGAGGATCCGACTGTCCGTTCCGCTTCTTTCCTCTCCTATGGATACAGTGACCGAAAGCCAAATGGCCATCGCACTTGCGAAGGTAGGAGGACTAGGGGTTATCCACAAAAACATGAGCGTCGAGGCTCAAGCAGAAGAAGTCACCAAGGTAAAACGTTCGGCCAATGGAATCATACCGGACCCAGTGACGCTAGTTCCGACGGATAGCATTGCGACCGCGCAGGACATGATGCGCAAGCAAAACGTTTCTGGAATTCCAATCGTAGATTCGAACGGGCGATTAGCAGGCATTCTAACCAGGCGGGATCTTCGGTTCCTTGAGTCTTCGGATTTGCCGATTTCCTCGGTTATGACCAAAGAAAATTTGGTTACGGCGCAGGGGAATGTAACGCTTGCGGAAGCTGAGCGGATTTTAACGGATAAAAAGGTGGAGAAACTTTTACTGGTTGACGATGAATACAAACTAACAGGTCTGATCACGATCAAAGACATCGACATGATCCGAAGCTTCCCAAATGCTTGCAAAGACGAGTTAGGGAGGTTGAGGGTCGGTGCCGCGATCGGGATGTTCGATTTTGAACGAGCTGAACAACTGATCGCACGCGGCGTGGACGTACTCATCGTCGACAGCGCACACGGTCATTCAGCCAACGTTATCGAGACGGTCAAACAGGTTAAGCGACAGTGGTCAATCGATGTCATCGCCGGAAACGTAGCCACGTTTGAAGGCGGACGCGATTTGGCCAAAGCTGGCGCTGACGCGGTCAAAGTTGGGATTGGTCCAGGTTCCATCTGCACAACGCGTATTATTTCCGGAGTCGGTGTCCCGCAAATCACCGCAATTTATCAAACCACCCAAGCGTGCCAGCAAGCAGGCATACCGACGATCGCTGACGGAGGAATCCGTTACAGCGGTGACATTACCAAGGCGCTCGTAGCGGGTGCCAATTGCGTAATGATCGGCAGCTTGTTTGCCGGGCTAGCTGAAAGTCCAGGTCAAATGATTTTGTACCAAGGTCGAACCTTCAAAGCCTATCGGGGCATGGGTTCACTCGGTGCGATGATCAAGGGTTCGAGCGAACGATACCGCCAAGGTTCACAGGATCAGTTGTCAAAACTGGTTCCCGAAGGAGTCGAGGGGCGTGTGCCGTTCAAAGGACCACTGGCAGATTATGTTTATCAACTGGTTGGCGGGCTACGAGCTGGAATGGGGTACTGCGGTTCCCAAACCATCGCGGAGCTTCGCAGGGATGCACGTTTTATCCAGGTTTCGGCCGCAACGGTCCGCGAGAATCACCCCCATGACATCGCTATTACGCAAGAAGCACCAAATTACAGTTCCGAACTCACCACGTCGTCTGACAACTAGTTGGACGGCCCATGCGAATCGAGTGCTGCGGGATCATTCCATCCAGGCTTTTCATGATTCTCTTCCAATGGTTACGGCCATACTAGGAAGTGCTCTCGTCGGATTGGTGGCCGCATCACAATGCTTTGCTCAAGCGCCAACCGGTTGGTCGCCACAGCCTTTTCCGAAGCCGATTGCTGAAGTTTCGAATACTCCGCATGACGTTGCTCGTCCAAATAGCCTGCGTCGAAGCGAAGGACAGCAAAACGGAGAAGTACTGCGGTGGGGAACCCCAAACAATTCGTTGCGGTCCTCACGTGAAGAACAGAGTTACGCCCAAGCCCTGCCGCTAGTCAGTCGAAACGAAGGCCGTTTCCAGTCGGTCGATATCGCCCAACCATTTTCGCATGTTCAGTTGGCCTCACACAATGAAGCTTCGGTGGTGGCACCAGCTCAAGAAAGACGGACGAGCGGAGTATGGGTTGATCGCTCTGCGATGAAGGAAAACGTATCGGTAGCAAGATTTCAAGAGCCTCAAGCGGGCGCGCCTCTCAACCTACTACCACAAGACCTTCCACCTGCCAAAGACTTGAAACCTAGTGAGCCAAAAAGCATCCTACCAAGCAAGCCGGGCAGGTCGCTTTTGGAACCTGAGCAAATCCGACAGAGCCCATTTTCTGGACCTAGCACTCCCAATCAGGAGAGCAACGGCCCATCTTCTTCGGACAATGACCCTGCCCCGTCGCCTCCTCTGCGATTAGAAAGACGCTCGGGTGACTGCGACTCGGTTCGGCTGAATGCACAGGATTCCGACATCACCAGGATTCGTATTGATTCATCGCCGAGGTTTGTCGAGGGTGTTTTGGAAAATAAAAATACAAAAATGGGATTTGTAGCGAGCGCTCCGATTCGACCTTGGCTATCCTTCGATGGGCAATTGGTCGCGGAAGGGAAACTCGTGGACTTAAGGCTTGGATCCGTCTTTATCGAGCTTGCAGATGGAACACAAAAGTCGTATTTGTTGAACAAACTGAGCGATGCAGATCAAGTGTATGTGAGTGAGAAATGGGGCTTGCCAGTAACGTGTTCCATCGACGATCGTTCCTTTCCTCGCCGCGATTTTGTCGACACGACTGTGACGTGGAAGGCAAGTGGAGCCTGTCACAAACCGCTCTATTTCGAAGACGTCCAGTTGGAACGCTATGGACATGAGTGGGGGCCACTCGCACAACCAATTATCTCTACCGCACATTTCTTTGGCGACGTAATCGTATTGCCATACAAAATGGGTATCCATCCAATGAACGAGTGCCAATACTCACTCGGCCATTATCGACCAGGATCCTGCGCACCTTGGACGGTTGGACCTGTGCCAATCAGTCTTCGCGGAGCATTGATGCAAGCCAATGTGGTGACTGGCGCTGCCCTGGTTCTGCCATGAGCCGCAGGTGTTCGATGATTGGCCAAAACGGCGCAAGACAAATGGTACACGCTATGTGTTTTCGTGAACCGGTGGGCGCTAGCCCCGGGCCCGTATTCGCTTGCACTGCCCGCATTTGGTCTTGATTGACGGCCATCTGGTCTAGGATGGAATTGCAATTCCCAAAGGTGGCAAATTCCTATCCGCCAAGTCATGACAACCTACATTCGAAGAAAAGACTTTCGACCAAACGCGAGCCATTCGTGAACCCTTCCAAGTCCAAAAGTCCATGGATTGCAGGCCTCAGTAGCTTTGCCATTCATCTGATTCTGCTGCTGATCATGGCAATTTGGACTATATCAGGGACAGGAACGGGAGATCGGCTTTCGATCGACTCTGGATTAACAAATCAGGAATCCGAATCCTTAGATATGCTGGTGATCGAGTCGCAGAAAGTCGACGACCCTAGCAAAACAGACCTTGGCACTCAGGAATTCAGCAGCTCCATCATTGCCTCCGACGCCCAACCCACACTCCTAATTGAACCTGGCGAGCTGCCTCAAAAGTCAGAAACTCTATCCGATTCGATTCGGTTATCCGGTGCGAATGGAAATGTCAGTGGGACGGCTTTCGTGAGCTCCTCGCTCGAAGGTCGGACGCCGAAGAATCGTGCCGTTACCGGTGAACGAAACGGTGCGACCCCAGCGAGCGAAGCCTCAGTCGAGGCGGCACTCGCATACATAGCTAGGCACCAACGCAACAACGGATCGTGGACGGTCCGTTTTGAAGACGGGCCTTGCCAAGGAGAATGCGACCATGGAGGGTTGGAGAAAGACCCTCATGAAATCGCCGCCACGGGTCTTGCATTGCTCTGCTTTATGGGGGCTGGCCATACAATGCACACCGGCGAATACAGTGATCAAGTCAGTCGCGGAATCTATTTCCTCATTCAAAGTCTCAAGATCCAAAGCGGTCGTGGTACTTGGCTCACTTCGGTTGCCAAGTCCGAAATGTACGAACACGGCATCGCCACCTTGGCCATTTGCGAAGCGCTTCAAATGACAGGCGACGTCAGTCTCAATGAATCCTGCCAAGCGGCCATCAATCACATCCTATACGCTCAACATACGGATGGCGGCTGGGACTACCATCCCAAGTCTCCTGGTGACCTTTCCATCGTTGGTTGGCAAGTATTGGCCTTGAAGAGCGCCGTTGGTGCGAAGCTCAACGTTAACGCGGACACAGTTCGCGGCATCGATCGGTTTCTTCGGATACACTCGAAAGGCGAATTCATGTTCGTTTATCGCAATGGACTTAAACCAACTGCGAGCATGACAGCAATCGGTACGTTGATGCGAATTTTTCGTGGGCGTCCCAAAACGGATCCGACGATCATAAAAGCGATCGACTATTTGGCAAAAGAAGGTCCATCTCCAAAAGATGTTTACTACAACTACTATGGATCGCAGGTTCTATTTCAAATCGGGGGCAAGCAATGGAAAAGCTGGAATACTATCCTGAGAGAGTATCTCATCAACTCGCAAGAGAAAGAGGGGCACATGGCTGGCAGTTGGTGGTTCCCCGGTGATCCATCGAATCAAACCGGCGGACGGCTTTACGTTACCGCTATGGCGTGCTTAACCCTAGAAGTCTACTATCGCTACATGCCCGTATTCGAGCCGGCGACAGCTGATTTTCAGTTTTGAAGGCGAATGCGGCACTACCAAGACAGCGCATTTCCGTCGATCTTCTGAAATAGATGGAGCAGAGTTTTCGAAGGAAGACTCAGCGGAAACTTCGTGACCGAACCATCCCCCACAGCACCTAAGAAAGACGGCTTTTCGCCCGCCAATTCCGCCAATCCGATGGCTGGATTTGTCGCGTCGAAGACATAATCTTCGGGCGAGGTCCACGGCTTGGCGAATTCAGCTTTGACCTCGACCAACCATAGGGTGTTGCTACTACCATCTTCGATATCTCCAAACTTGACTGGCTTCGTGCCTCCAAATATCGTGTCGTCACCCACCGGAGTGGTAATTAGGTAATTAGTAATTAGTAGTAATTAGGGCCATCCAGCTTTTTGATGTAGCGCTCGGTCGATCCGGAAATTCTATCCCAGAGAATATCAACTATTGTGGGATCCGAGTCTGAAGAGTAATTCCGCTACCAAGGATTGCATGAATCTACTCTTCGTGATCGGGAAAGTAGCCAATCAAGCAACGAAGGCTCCATGTTGACTACAATCGACAATGAAAATTGGATAAATACCAAATAGCGAAGGACTTATGTCACGCTGGTAGGGGCGATCCGCCGGTTCGGTAGCCGCTCTGCCCTCGAAGAATCGCTTCTTGAGCAAGTGACTCCGGTGTCCCCGCGACCCGTTTAAAGATCTTGCCGAACCGCTTAACTAAGTCGCACCACAATTCGCCCGACAGTCCAACTCTTTCCAAGATCGGTGCCAAATCGCTTGGGATACGGCCCTTCTTGTTGTCGCGGCGTATCTGCCGACCTGTCCAATCCAGTAACTTTAAATACAGATCAAAACTCATCCCCAGAAAACCTTTGTCACTCGCCCGTTTGCCAGTCTTGCTCGGCATGGCGCCTCGATAAGCTGCCGAACGCTCGTCCACCGTGACCGGCGTCAGCCAGTCGTCACCGCGAACGTAAGTGGCCTGACCCACGCCTGCTGCAACGGGCGAACGGCTTCGCGATGCCTGTCGCTTGCGCACTTTGACTCGAGCCTTATCCTTGCGACTTGCTTTCTCCGCCTGCACCCGTTCGTATACCGAAGTGTATTGGCTCTCCTCCGGAACCTCCGCAACTCCAGCACGAACTGGATTGAGATCGACATAAGCTGAACATGCTAAAATCGCGGTTTCATCAGCCAATTTCTGACACTTGAAGCGCCCCTCCCAAAAACGCCCCGTACACTTATCTTCAAAATTACTGCGTCTCGCAATGGGTTCGGCGAGCGCTCGCATCCACCAGGATATATCGCTAAGACGGCTCCGCAATTGCTTACTTCGAGCGGGCGACATAAACAGCTTCAATTCACTTTCGGTAGGAACTGCCGCTGTCTTGTCCTTGGTCTTTCGAAGCGGGAACAGCTGCCACCAACGTTGAGCGACCTCCTCGTCCGACCAACCCGCAACCACGTCGGGCCTATTGCGCAGAATAATATGGACGTGATTGACCATTACCGCAAAGGAAAGACAATCAATTCCGAAGCTGGCAGCAAGTTCTTGCAGTCGATTTTGAATCCAAGTCCGGCGATGCTCGAACGAATTGCCGGAGACAGGATCCATTCCACAGAGCCACGCACGACGTACCGTTCTCTGAACGGCATGAAAAGCTCCAACCTCATTCGGATCAAAAATATCACGACGATTTTGCCTAGCCATAAGAGCCTCCCGCAATGCAAACCGGATCGAAATGAACGGAACAGGCTAAAATTCTACCAAAATACAGAATCGCCGCAATATTATATGGATGGCCCTATAGTCCCCTAACTATAGTCCCCTAAAGTCCTATAGTTCCATGACGCACTGCAATATCTGCATTATCTGCAGATTGCTCCACGATTAAACTATTTTTGCAGGAGAAAGCGATTCACTGTTTCGTAAAAGTTTTTTTAACCATACAATTTCGATGAAACAATTTATTCAAAATTTTTTTTGAAATTGGAAATTTCTTTTAGATGCGTACGATTGACAAGTCGAGTCTCTTCCGGGCATTTGATTGATCGCAACAAGAGAACCTATTCGCCAAGGGGCGATTCGGTTTCCCAAGCCCCCGCTGCTGAAATCGTTCCCTTTTTTCCTCACCCAATTCACTTCGGCGATCGGAGTGTCTGCTGACTGGATCTCTTTCTAATGACTCAGCCCTCGTCTCCTGCTGCTCATCCCCGCCTCGCGGATCTCGCACTGAAAAAACCGCTCAAGGTTCGCGACATTTGGGCGCTTGGCGTCGGGGTGGTAATTACCGGCGAGTACTTTGGTTGGAACTTTGCGCTCAAGGATAATGGGCCGGTCGCGGTTCTGCTCGCTTCGCTGATTGTCTGTCTGTTGTATCTCACGTGGGTGCTGGTGCTGACGGAATTGTCGGTGGCCATGCCATTCGCTGGCGGGCCACTCGCTTACGGGCGGCGCGCCGCAGGGCCGACGATGGGATTCATAATGGGTTGGTCGATGTTTCTCCAATGCCAGTTCGCTACGATCACGACCGCCCTGGCGACGGGGGGATACATTGCCTTTCTGGCTAATCCTGCTGCTCCGAGTGACTCGGTCGCAGTTTGGACCGCACTGGCCACCGTCGGGATCTTTTTCGTGCTGCATAGCTGGGGAGTCAAAGAGCAGTCGACGGTGATGGTTTGGATGACCTACGGTGCGATCCTGGGATTGGTGATTTTCTGGATCCTTGCGTCCACGAGTTTCCGTTTCGATCGCGTTTGGACGACGCCACTCTTGCCAGCAGTGAAAGGCTGGCGGGCGGTGCTGGATGCGGTCCCTTATGCTCTATGGTGGCTGTTGATGATCGAAACGGTCGCTTTGGCTGCGGAAGAAGCGGATGAGCCACAGCGGACGATCCCGCGTGGCCTCGTCTGGTCGCAATTGACGCTGATTGTCCTAGTGGTCCTCACCTGGCTGTTTGCTTGCGGTGCGGTCGATGATACTCAGGCCCTGGGCGAGATTGCCGTCAGCTATCCCCTCGCCAAGGTGATTTCCGAAATTCCAATCGGGCGATCCCCATGGGCGGTTTACGGTTTTGCGTCCATGGCCTTGTTTGGCATGATCGCCAGCTATCACGGTATGATTTACGGGGCGAGTCGGCAGGCGTTTGCCCTGGGTCGTGCCGGTTACCTTCCGGGGATTCTGGGAAAAGTTCACGTTGAGCGACGGACACCGGTCCCCGCACTGGCCGTATGCAGTCTGATTGTTGTCGCGTTCATTGTGGCAAACTTGCGATACAAAGACGCGATCGCCTTGGCGCTGTTGGTTTCGACGTTGACGGCCCTGGTCTGGTACATCATGGCGATTGCCTGTCTCTTCCTGCTGCGAAAACGGGAGCCGCAGTTGTTTCGATATTACCGGGCACCTATGGCCAACGTGCTCCCCATTACGGTGATGGCGTTAGCGGTTTTTTCGGCATGGGTTTATATCGGTGTCGATATTAAGGTGCTCCCCGTCACGGTCGGGTTGTACGTTGCTGGGCTGGCGTATTACTTTTGCTGGTCGCGATCAAGGCTCAAGTCGAGCGCTCCCGAAGAGCAAACAGGGTCAACCCTGCCTAACGACCCCTTGATCAACCCCGAAAATGACCAGGTGCAGCGACCGGCATCGCGTGGAACGCGATTTTTGGAACAGATCACGTCAGCCGTACTGTTGCTCGTGATGGCGACGCTGGGCTGGATTGTCTTCATCGCGTACGGGCAAGCTGCTGACCGGCAAATTGTATCGCAAGGGGAGCTCATTGGAGTCACTGGTTTATTGCTGCTGGCGCTGGGATTGGTCAGCCTAGTGGCGCTGCTTCACACGAGGAAACAGACCCGGTAGTCACCGCGAAAGTAGCTGTCCCTTGGACAGCGGTTTGACCTTGGATACTGTAGTCGCGTGAGGGAGCCCAGATCGAATTCAAGCTCGATTCTGATTCGCCTCGAGCTTCGGTCTGTCTGTCTTGCCTGCGGTGGTGTCGTCCATCCCACCGTATCAGCATGTTTCCTCGCTGATTTCAGCACCAGTTTCTGTACAATGGATTGTCCGACTCGATGCTAACTCAACTCAAGATCATCGAGCTTCGTCATTTGGGTTATCCATGCGGCAGCGCCTTCGAGCAAGGGAAATAGCGCTAAAGCCCCGGTCCCCTCCCCCAGCCGCATATTCCATTTCAACATGGGAACCAGCGTGAGTTGCGATAGCATCATTGCATGCGCGGGCTCCTCGGATTCATGTGCGGCGATCATCTGCTCCACAACTTCTGGATAAAACTGTTGGGCTATCAATGCCCCTGCGGTAGCGATCATACCGTCTAAGAGAATCGTTTGTTTCTGCTTAGCAGACTGAACAAAAAAACCTGCGATGGACGCGACTTCAAAGCCACAGACTGCAGCCATTCCCGCTTCGTCAATCGCTTTTCCGCAACGTTCAATCACTCGATCGGTTGCCATTCGAACAATCGATCGCTTCCTTTCGAGTGACGGATCAGTTGCCCCTGCTCCTGTTCCAACCACATGCTCCATTGAAACGTCTGCCAGCAAGCGTGCTAGACAACTTGCTGAAGTTGTATTTCCAATTCCCATGTCACCGGCGATCACAACCTTGACGCCACGCTGCAAAGTCATTCTGGCCTCATCCACGCCGATAGCAAACGCTTCCCGAAACTCATGAACCGTCATTGCAGATTCTTTCGAGAGATTCTTGGTTCCAGGTGCAATTCGACGTATCGAAAGTCTTGGATGGGTAATTCGCGGCGGGTTCATGGAACCAACGTCAACGATGCGATAATCCAAATCATAGAGTCGAGCAAGTACTGCCGAAGCTGAATTGCCCTGCGCTATTTGCTCGATCATGACGGTGGTTATCATGGCTGGCCACAGGCTCACTCCCGATTCGACAACTCCGTGATCTGCTGCAAATACGACCAGCTCCGCAGGGCGCACGACTGGATGTAGGGTCTGCTGAACCACGCAAAGGCGTTCCGCTATCGCTTCCCACTGGCCTAGTGAACCTTTAGGCTTGATGAGTCGATCCATGTGTGCCCGGATCTCGCTGGATTGAATCATCAAATCTCCCCCAAATTACGAAGTGCATCAGGCAAATAGCGAATCAGGTCCATCGCAAGTGTACTTGGTGTTCCTAGTTCCTCATGTGCAATATCGCCAGCAAGTCCATGCAAATGAGCGCCCAATCGAGCGGCATCCAATCCACCCATCCCCTGACAGACCAACGCAGCAATTATCCCGGTCAAGCAATCGCCGCTACCACCAACTGCCATACTTGAATTGCCTGTCGAATTGATGAACGAGTCCTTACCGTTGGTGATTAGAGTTTGATGGCCCTTTAGCAAAACGATGCACTTGGTGCGAGCTGCAAGTTCGTTTGCAGCTGCAATTTGTCCGGCTCGATCTTTAGCGGAGACGCCACATAGACGCTCCCATTCTCCTGGATGTGGCGTGAGTATTCGTATTCGATTGAAAAGCGAAGTAGTTCCCTGAACGACTTCCTGCCAAATTTGCGATTCGCACAAAGCATTTAAACCATCCGCGTCCACTAGCAATGGACGCTCGAAATTCTCAAAAAAACTAGCAACGATTCTATCGGATGCATCGCTTCGCCCCAGCCCAGGTCCGATTGCTACACACGATACTCGCATTAGATGTGGCGACAATGCAATAGCAGCATCCGATATTAATCGGCCAGCGGAATCGCAGGGCAATGGCAGGGTCATATAATGCGGGTCAAACGATGCGACGACAGGATGGCTGCACTGAGGGATTCCAAGGGTTACCAAACCTGCTCCCATCCTCAAGCAGGCTATCCCAGCGATTGAGATCGCGCCGGTCATACCAGTTGCTCCACCGATAAGTAACGCATGACCAAACGAGCCCTTGTGTGCCTCTACAGCGCGCGGCGGAAGCTTTGGGATTTTAAGTTCTATCATTGGCTCGCTTTGAAACATGAAAACGCGGCTAGTGCACTCGGCGCAATAAATCTTGGATCTTTGGCGACCGGCAGGTTCGAATATACCAAAGTAGCAGGCATATTCCATGTACAGTAGCTTGCTGCGAACCGCATCTGGAATGTGCCTCGCCCTTCCGGCAGGTAGTTTTCAGTCCGCCGATCGCCTTGGTAGGTTGTTGAGGGGCCATCCACGATTACGCGAGAATGGGGACAGAGGCGAATTACAGTGACTGCAAACGTTCGAGGACGTGACTTAGGCAGTTTCGTTAAAGAGGTCCAGGACCGAGTAGCCACAGTCGTGATCGGCGACGTCATCAAACTAATGCACCTTATTGCATCGTATCTCCAAATTTTTCATCGGATTGATTCGCGATAACTCGTTGAGCGGAACGAAGACCAAATAGCCAAAAGAGTGCTGGATGCACGAAGAAATCGAGCAGTGTCGAACTGATCACACCGCCCAAGATTACCGTAGCAACCGGATAGAGAATCTCTTTTCCCGGCTGCCCGGCTGCCAGTACCAACGGAACCAGTCCGATTCCAGCCGTTAGGGCTGTCATGAGTACTGGTGCAAGTCGCTCTTGACCCGCCCGGACGATCATTTCGGGACTCCATTTCTCTCCCTCATGCTTGACTAAATGCAGGTAGTGCTGGAGTAGCAGAATTCCATTTCGTGAAGCGATACCACCTAACGAAATGAAGCCAACCATACTGGCGATCGTCAAATTCTGGCCGGTCAACACGATGGCTGCCACGGAACCAATGAACGCCATCGGAATCGCTGCCATCACTTGCAACGACAGATTCACACTTCGAAACATGGTATAAAGAGTAAGAAATACGCCGATCAATGCGATGCCAAACAACCAAGCAATGGCCTTAGATGCACTCTGTTGGCTTTCGAACTGGCCACTAAATTCAAAGTAGTATCCTTGTGGAAGTGTCTCGCTGACATCTTTGAGTCGCGTTTGAATCTCCTCGACTACTTCCACTAGTCCACGGTCAGCTGCATTGCACTGGATTACGATGCGCCGACGGATCTTTTCCCGTTGAATCGTGTTGGGGCCGAGCGAGTCGTAAATGTTGGCAACTGCTTCGAGCGGTATCCTTCCACCACCAGGCAGTTCGATGGTCAATCGCCGCAGGACGTCGAGGTTTTCACGCGCATCCTCCTTGAGTCTAACGACTAAGTCAAACGTGCGTTGGCCCTGCATAACTTCTGAGACTATCTGGCCATTCATGGCCGTCTCGACAAACTGATTTAAATCCTCGACAGTCAGTCCGGCTGCGAGGAGTTTGTCGCGGTTGTATTCGATCTTGAGCTGAGGAATCAATGTCTGCTGTTCTACCAATAAATCGCGTACTCCACGAACTTCCTTCATTTCTGCTTTTACCTCCTCTGCCTTCCGACGGAGCAAATCGAGATCATCTCCATACAACTTAACACCGATCTGTGCTTTGACTCCCGAGAGCATGTGCGAGATCAAGTGCGAGATGGGCTGTTCGACAGCGAACACGATTCCAGGAATCTCATCTAGTTCTTTGCGGATTATTTCAAGCTGTTGTTCACGCGTCCTAGACGATTTCGGATCCAAATCCACAATGTACTCGCTGGCACTGACCGGCTCGGCGTGCTCATCGAGTTCAGCCCGTCCCGTGCGACGCACAAAGTTCACGACGTCACTGTTGCGAACCAATGCATTTTCGACGTTCTTGTTGATCGCAATGCAGGTGGCCAGGGATGTGCCCGGTGGTAATAGTACGTTGAGCTGAATGGCACCCTCATTGAACGGCGGAAGAAAATCGCGATCCAATCGGCTCACCGACCATGCTGCTACCGCCACCATTAAGAGTACGGCGACAATATTCAAAACGGGAAATTGGAGACTAAAGCGAATAACAAAGGTGACGATCCATTTTAGAAATTTCAGGATAAATCCATCTTCCGCGCGCGCTGCCGCATGGGAGGATGGCAAAAGCCAATAGGAAAGAACTGGTGTTACAGTCAACGAAACCACCAACGACGAAAGGATAGAGACGACATAGGCTATTCCCAAAGGTGCAAACAATCGGCCCTCCATTCCGGACAAAGCAAATAGGGGCAAGAATACCAAGCATACGATGATGGTGCTGAATACGATTGAGCTACGCACCTCGAGACTCGCTGCATATACAACCTGCAAGGCCGAACGAGGCTTTTCTAGATTTGCATTTTCCTTAAGTCTCCTAAATATGTTCTCCACATCGACTATTGCATCATCCACGAGTTCACCGATTGCGACCGCAAGTCCACCTAACGTCATCGTATTGATGGACAGTCCAAACCAATGAAAAACTAGTACTGTCATCAGCAACGAAAGCGGGATCGCGGTGAGTGAGATAAATGTGGTTCGGAAATTCATCAGAAACAAAAACAGAATGATCACGACCAGAATACCGCCGTCGCGCAGTGCCACCATTACGTTTTCGATTGCTCGATCGATGAAGTGCTCTTGGGCATACAAGGACTCTAATCGGATTCCCCTGGAAAGAGAGGGGCTGATTTCTTGAATAGCCTTTTCGATTTGTTTGGTGATACCGCGAGTGTCTGCGCCCGGTTGTTTACTTACTGTCAATACGACGGCAGCACCGCCGCTGAATCGGTCGCTGCTTTCTCGGACATAAGCTGCCGCGTCTCCTCGCTTGATTTGAGGCGCCTCGACCACTTTAGCGACCATGGCGAGCGAAACAGGCCTGCCATTACGAACCGTCACCGCGATTCGATTCAAATCATCGATCGATTGAACTCGTCCAATTGCTCGGACCAGCCATTCGTTCGGCCCGCGTTGGTCAAGATAACCACCGGTCGCATTTTCATTGCTCTTCTCGACGGAGCGTTTTACGTCCTCGATGGTGACACCGAATTTGATCAAAGCATCCTGATCGATTTGGACTTGAAATTGCTTCCGACCACCACCCATCGTGAAGACTTGTGCAACTCCAGGAATCGAAAGCAATCGCTGACGTACAATCCAATCTGCCTGTGTGCGCAGTTCGATCGGATTGATTGTTCCCTCCTCGCTCCACATTCCTAAAACCAAAATTTGCCCCATGATCGATGAGATCGGAGCCAGTTGTGGCTTAGCGGTTTTGGGGAGTCGGTCCGCGACCATGCCCAGTCGCTCGGTTACGATTTGACGCGCCGTGTACACGTTTGTACCAAATTCAAACTCGACATAAACCACGGAGAGTCCAACCGAAGACGTGCTGCGTACTGCTTGCACCCCGTTGCCGCCGTTCATGGCTGTCTCGATCAGAAACGTAACGCGTGTCTCGGTTTCCTCCGGTGCCATGCCGGGAGACTCGGTCATGATTACCACACGAGGACGGTCAAGATCTGGAAAAACATCAATCGGTAAACTCATCGCGGTCCAAAGCCCGTATCCCGACAACGATATCGCGATAGCAATAACGAGCAGCCGCTGCCGCAGGGAGAATTGAAGAATGGCGTTGAGCATGGGTTGAGAGTTGAGAGTTGAGAGTTGAGAGTTGAGGGTTACTTTTCTTGGAGGCTAGTGCGGAGTCGGCTCAGCATTTTTGCGATGGTTTCTGCCAACTTCAATAATGATTGCAGGGTTTCATGGTTGATGTAATTCAATCGATTGGCGATATGGAGCTGGGAAACGCACTCCATGACCGAGCCGTATGCAATAGACAGAAATCGGATGAAATCATTTGCGGTTTGTCGCCCACTCCCTTCCGCGATATTCGAGGAGATGGAAACGGACGCTCGGCGCAATTGACTAGTCAATCCAAACCTTTCATCGTTAGGAAAAGAAGCAGTGCATCGATAGATCTGGTCCGCAAACTCAACCGACTTCTGCCAAACATCCAGTTTTTCAAACCCAAACATCGCACCCTCCCTCAACCCTCAACCCTCAACCCTCAACTCAATGGTTATGCCCCGCATGCGGATCTATGCCCCCTCCTGATTTACTCTTAAGCGCCATTTGCATTTGGTGGGCACCACGAAGAGCAACGACGTCACCGGGAAAGAGAGCACCGTCGTTTTCGGCGACAACATGGGTTTGGTCGCGATACTTTTCGTGAACGGGAACTCGTTCGAAGTGATCGCCATTTTGATGAAAGACGAAACTATCGATTCCGTCGCGAACGACGGCTTCGACCGGCAATACGATCTGTTCTGTCCACTCAGCAATTGGTATTCCTAGCTCCATCCGTTGTCCAACTCGGTACTTCCAAGAAATGTAGCGTTGCCCCGTTGGACTGAGCTTGTCTTCGATTAGTTCGTTCTTCAGCGCCACATAGAACTTCAGGGTACGTGTTGCCGGATCAATTTCGTTGTTGATCCAGCTCAATAGCAAGTTCTCAATTCGTTCGACTTTTCCATTTGCGTTGACAATGGCAGAGACGGACCTTCCCTCCAGCTTAGCGGTTGCAACCTGTGTAACTTCCGTTTCGAATGCCTGCCCCTCTACAAGGAGTTCATCGTAGTCACCCAGTACACAAAGAGTCTCCCCTGCATTTACAAACTGTCCTTTTCGGACTTGTAGGTCTTGCAATACAAGCAAATGCTTTACGTTGGAGTCCTTTGGTGTAAGAACAGCCGATGCAGCATTTCCATCCTGTGGTCTAAGCGCGCCACCGATGTCTTGAAACCTAGCAACTTGAAATGGATGATCCTTTCCCTGTCCGTCGAAAGGACGCTCTGAATTCGAGTCCGAGTTTTGATTTGGTTTCGGTTGCCTTTGGCGAGTGAGCCGAACCTCATCTTCTGAGTGTCCATCATGGGTTGGAGCATAAACGTGGATGTCAGTTAGCAAACGCCGCTGGCTATCAATGATCGTGATTTGAGCTTCGGTCAAACCATGCAATCGGAGTGACTCCCGCTGCGATCGAAGGAGCGATTCTAGTTTGTCGCGACTATATTGACGTTCCAACAGTTGCTTAGTAGAGATGGCTCCCGAATTGACTACTCCCTCAATCCTTGCAATTTCTTTAAGTTCAATGTCGCGATCACCTAGCGATTGCAAATAGTCCTTTTGCGCAGTAACCAAGTCTTCGTGGGTCAATCGCATTTCAAGAATTAGATCTCCCGCTTCGACTGCCTCACCAGTGGCGACGTGAACATGCGTAACGATTCCAGTCATGGCTGCACTAATGGCGGTGCGAGTGCGACCAGGTTTATCGACGATGATGGCAGGAACGGTAATGATTTGTTGGTAATTCCGGAGTTCAATCGGCTGCAGGTACTCGTCCGTTAGGCCAAGATTTTTTTTTGCGGACTCCGATAACTCCAGCGAATTAATATCGGAATGCCCTGCGTGATCGTGGCCTGCGTGGTCATCCTTGGCAGGTTCATCGTGTAACTTGTTTGCATCTGCGTACCCTGCACCCGATGGTACCGCAGCAAACGGCCAGACCCGACCGACGAGCTGACTATGAAACCATCCAATGGCATATAGTGAGGCTCCAGTAATCATCAAATAGGGCCAAATGCGGCTTAGGTCGCTTTTCACGATATAGCTCGATACAAACGGGAAAATGCGCAGCAGCGC
>CAMDKL010000032.1 GCA_945900945.1 Pirellula staleyi DSM 6068 | reverse complement strand
TTCGCTTCCACGCCGGTGGCGGCAAAGAGTGTCGTGATGAGTAATGTGGCGATGTATTTCATTTTGATGTGCCTGAAGGTGTTCTGTTTCATCGTTGTTCCTTGTTTGTGTTTGTTTTGCTCGGTGGTTCTGATTTTCACTTGGGACTCTTGCCCTATTTGAGTCGGACAAGTTCCGGGGAGTCCTTCGAGGCTTCAATCGCAGTGATCGTTTCGCGGACGCTCTTGGCCTTCATGCGCATCAGGTGCGGTGGGAAGTCTTTCTCATCCTTCTCGAAGTAGTTCGCGATCTTGGTCAGTTCCGGAATAGCCGCCTTGGCGTGGGTGCCGTAGGTGAGGAGGATCTTCATCAGCTCTGGAGTGCGAATTTGGCTCTCCCAGGGATTTTGATCGCGGGTGTAAATCACCAGAGCGTTCATGCCTTCCTCGATGTGGTGCTGCGACAGGAGACGCAGGCCCTCCACGCGAATCCCGTCGGCGAACATCTCGCCGCTCGGCGCGGGATGGACGATCGCCTCGTGGATGGCGGGCAGCAGGGGCTTGATCTCTTCGAGCGAGAGACGGCGATAAACGGAACCGATGCTGCCGCGAGCACGACCGTCCTCGTTCTTCAGTCCGGCCCGCACGGCCTTGTAGAGCGCGGGGCGATCCACACCTTCCAGCGAGCGGCCAAGCATCCCATTACCATCAAACAGAGCGAAGGAAAGATAGCGCTGCTGCATGCCGCGCGGGTCGTTCTTCACATCCACCCGAGCCAGCAGTTCGAGCAGTTGCGGCACCACCTTCGTGGCCGGCTCGCCGATGGCTGCGAGTGCTTCAGCCGCTTTGATGCGGAGCCAGAGGTCTTCGTGCGACAGCGTCTTCTGCAGGGCATCCACGGCAGGCGCTCCACGTCCGCGAAGGAAGATCAAACCCTGGCAGGCACCATAGCGAGCATCGAGGCTGGGAGAATCGAGCATCTCGATCAAAGATGTCACGGGAGCGTTCTTGCGGCGTCCCAATACCATCGCCGCTCGCTCGCGCACGACGGGCGACCAATTGCCAAGGCGCTCGAGGATCTGTTCGTCACTCAGCGCATCGTAGAAACTGTTGCGATCTTTATTGTTCCAGCCACGCCCGTCGACGATGAGTGATTGGGCGGCGGCGGCATCGAGTTGCGGCACTGCGTCAGGCTTTTTGCCAGTGAGATAAAGCTTCTTCAGCGGCATGGCGTAGGCCAGCAGATAGCCGCCGGTGCTGTCCCAGCCTGCGTAGCTATCTTCTTCAGGTTCCGGCGGACCTTGATGGAGGTAACTGTTATCCCAACGCCGCGCAAGGTCGAAATACCAACTTCCAAACTCACTCATCCATGCGCCGGTCGCATTCGAGCCGGACTGCGCGACGCCTGGCATCGCCCAAAGCATGTTGAAGAAATTGCCGGTGTGCCCCGTGTCCCGTTCCGCTCCGTGAGAAGCGACGCTCATGCGCGAGAAGAACTCCGCGCCTTTCGTTTCACCGAGCAAGTTGAACAACACGGCGGCCATTCCACACTTGCCGTTGTCCTCGTGGTTCTCAATCCAAGGATGATGGTCGCCATAAGGAATCGCGCCTTTGCCGATGTAAAATCGCAGCAGCTTGGCACTGCGCTCGATCGCCAGATCCAACGCCGGGTCTTTCACGCCGGCCTCACGCGCCATCACCAGCGAAATCGTCAGAGGCAAACCGGGGGAGTTCATCATGCCGTAGCCACCGAGACGGCCGTCGGGCCGAGCGAACCCGTGGCCCCACGAGCCGACCGCGGTTTGACCATGAGCGGCTTCGAGCGACAGCCGCGTGAAGCCCGGCATGACCGAATCATCGCCCGTTGCGATCCTGTATTCGGCCAGGAACATCATGACGTAGCCGTAATACCAGGTTGCCATTCCTTCGGTTCTGTAGTTCGCGGCCCACTCGGTTTCCTTCTTGATCAGCGGGAGGTAGCTCGGATCGCCGCTGGCTAACAGCGCGAGTGCATTGAGCGATCGAGGAATGGGATCCAACTCTTTGGCATAGGAAGGTTTCGCCATTCGCTTGGCGAGATCCTTGCACCCTCGTTCGAGAATGCGTTTGGACTTCGGGCAATTGAAGGGAGCCGTGTCGCTGTAAGTTCCGAGCACCGGCAGCTTCACCACGACTTCCGCCGAGCTACCTGCGCGCAACCGAGTCAGGGTGAGATTGCCTTGGCCCGCTTCCGATTCGGCAAGGGTGAGGGCCTTGCCCATTTCGGTGCGCGGGTCATAGGAAAACGGCTTGCCGCCGACGCCCAGAATCACATCGCCGACCGCGAGAACGCCGTCAGCGGGAGAACCCCTCTCCACTTTCTTGATCGTGATCTGGCGGGCATCGGAGGTGACCATCTTGTCACAGCGAATCCAGCCCCGCAGGCCCGTGGGACCGAGATTCCAGTCGTGCTCAGCGCCTGCGGCCAAGCTTGACCATTGCACCGCAAAAACGACGGTGAGTGCAAAAACAATGAGTGTGTTTTTCATAGACCAGATTATTCCTTTGTTAAAAGTGCCATAGCGGAATTGTGCCCAGCGATGCCGCTGACTCCGCCACCGCGTCGGGCTCCTGCGCCGGCGAGGTAAATATGCGGATCATCGGTTTCATCGACCCAGAGTTGCGGACTCGCTCCACTGTCGTGGTCGTCCAGGAACGGGAAATCCAAGTAACGGTGGAAAATGTTTCCACGCGGTAGGGAGATGTCTTTTTCCAGATCGTGAGGGTATGAAAACCCTTGGCGATCAACTCCGCTGACAAAATCGAGGGATCGGTCAGAGTGTGACAATACATCTCCAACGGCAACGGCTGTGGCATCTCGCCGCCGCGAGCCCGAGCGTAGGCGGCTTCCCATTGGATATAGCTTTCATTGATATGAAAGGTGCCGGCAAAGGCGAGCCGCGGGTCAACGCCTGACTTCAGACGCGGCAGTCGGGACAGGAGCATGTTGATTTTCAATTGTGCTACCTCAAGAGACTCCGGAACGGCCCGCCCGAGCAAGCGAGCCAGAAGCTGCGGCGCGGCAGCAAAGAGGAGATCCTTGGCGGTGTAGGTCTCGCCGGATTCCGTTTCGAGGCGAACACCAGCCGGACCACTTTCCAACACGGAGACTTTGGATTGGGTTTTAATCTCCACACCGTGGAGCGTGGCGATGCGATACAGCTCTCTGACCAGCGCTCCCATTCCGCCCTGCGGCACGCGCCATTGTCCTGTGCCGTTGCCAATCAAGTGGTAGAGGAAGCAACGATTGGCTTGCATGTCGTTCGCCGACACGAACGTCCCGTCGCCACCATTCTCAATGCCGCCGGGCACTCCCATGTGGAAGATTTTGCTCACGCGAGCAGAGTAATAGCCCGCGTTTTTGAAATGCTGCGGCCATGTCGCACGATCACCAATCGCCGCACGTGGGCTGATGTAACCCTGCACACCCGTCGCATGGGGATAGTAGCCGGAAAGGAATGAGGCCCTCGACGGCCCGCAGTAGCTGGCCTGGCAATACGCCCGCGTGAAACGCATCCCGCGTGAGGCCCGGCGGTCGATGTTCGGTGTCTGGGAGACCTTGTTGCCGTAGCAGCCGAGTGCGGTGTCTGTCAGATCATCGGAGATGATGAAGAGGACGTTCGGCTTCGCCGACGCTGACGAAACCAAAATGATGAACGACAAATGGAGAACCAGTGAGAGCGTTTTCATAGTTGCTTGTTTGCCAGGAAGGTTTCCGGTTTGGCGCCGATGTTGCCACATCCAAGTCGCATTATGAGCCCGGGATCACCGTCTGTTTGAATTGTTCGATGGCGCGTCGCATGGGGGCGGTGATCTCGGGGTTTTGAGCGGCGACATTGGTGGTTTCCTTTAGATCATTCTTCAGGCTGTAAAGCTGTAGGTCGTCGCCCTTGATGATCATTTTCCAATGGCCACGACGCATTGCGGTGCCTAGTTTGGGTTCGTAGCCGAAGAAGAGGTCACGATCTGCCATGGGTTTCTGCTGGAGAAAGTGATCCTTGGCGCTGCTGCCATCGAGGTTGGCTGGGTTGTCCTTTGAGATGCCGGCGAGATCGGTCAGTGTTGGGAATAGATCGAACCCGGCGAGCAAGGCATCCGACTGCGCGCCCGCCTTGATCTTGCCCGGCCACCAGGCCACGGCCGGCACCCGGTGCCCGCCCTCGAAGTGGCTAAACTTGCCGCCGCGATACGGCCGCACTTCATCTGGGCACATCCGCACGTCGCCATTGTCCGACCAGAAGAACACCAGTGTGTCTTGCGCGAGTCCCAACTCGCTGACGGTGTCGAGGATTCTGCCGACACTTTGGTCCAAATCCTCGACGATCTTCTTGTAGCGAGGCCGGTTGACATCGTTCACCGCGTTTTGATTCCATCCCGGCTCACGCTCGTCCGGCGTATCATCACGGGTCTGATAGGGATTGTGAACCGCCTGATGTGCTACGTAGAGAAAGAACGGCTTGTCTTGGTGTCGCCTGATGAAGTCGAGGCTTCGATCAGTGATAATGTCCGTTGAATAGCCCTGCAAAGAAAGAGGCTGCAGCCCATCACGCCAGAAATTGGGACTGTGGTAACCACCGCCGCCATGCAGGAAGCCCACGAATTCATCGAAACCGAGATGGCGAGGATTGAACCTTGGCTCGTAACCGCAATGCCATTTGCCGAACAGGGCGGTCGCGTATCCGCTTTTTTGGAAGACCCGCGAAAGGGTCGGCGTCGCCGGGGGAATCCCCGTATCAGGTTCGTTCCTGCCCACGATCACATCGACAATGCCAACGCGTTGTTGATAGCGCCCGGTGAGGAAGGCGGTGCGCGTGGGACTGCACACCGACGAGTTGGAGTGAAAGTCGGTAAATGTCATTCCTTCCATGGCCATCCGATCGATCCGCGGGGTCTTGACCCAGCCCTTGTAAAGGCTCAGGTCTCCGCAACCGAGATCGTCTGCCAGAATGACGATGATATTGGGTGGCCGCTGCGCGGGTTCGGCGCTTTGGGCGGAAGCAATGGCAAAGGTCATTGCGGCGCTGATCGTGAGCTGCAGTACAGATGATGTCATTTTAGGAAAACGAGTGCTGTCGTTTTTCAATGGCGAGAGGAGGAGAGTGAGGAGTCGCAAGGGGATTTTCAGGGGTCAGGGGCGGGAGAATTTCGGCTAAAGCGGGCTTCCCCTGAAACCGTGTGTAGGAATTCGGTTCCCACCAATCCTGCACCCATTCCCACACGTTGCCGTGGATGTCAAAGAGTCCAAATGGATTCTCCTTTAACGCTCCCACTGCGTGCGTGCGTCCCCCCGAGTTCAAGGCGGACCAGTAGACCGTAATGAGTTGATCATCTTTGTCGCCAAGCCAGTATTTCGTTGTCGTTCCCGCCCTGCAGGCGTACTCCCATTCCGCTTCGGTCGGCATCCGATAGCCGGTGCCCATCGGGGCAAAGTGAGACGGATTCTTCCCCATCATGGCCTCGTAGTCCCTTTGCGTGACTTCATGGACACCGAAATAGATCGGTTGCGACAGAATCAACTTGTGCTGTGGGGCGGCACTGCGAATGCGCTCGTTCCAGTACTCGTCTCCAGCGGTGACGACGAGAGCCGCTTCGATCTCGGCCGACGTGCTTCCCATCGTGAACTCGCCCGTCGAGATGAGCATGAACTTCATCCCGATGCTGTTGGTGTACTCGACTGGCACACCCAGGTGCCTGGCCCAGGCTTCCTGATGTTTCTTCGCCTGCGCGGCATCGAAGGGGGCGATGGCGGGTGGCGGGGCGTCGGTGGGCCAGCCCTGCCAGCCGGTCCTGGGCTCGATCACGCCGTCAACCACCGGAGCAGGCCTCGTCTCCACCATCGCTGGCTTCTCTTCCAGCGGCACGAGTTTCGCCTTGATCGGCGTCTTGTCACCAGACTTCATCTCGAAGTCCTGCCCGAAAATGGTGAAGCCTTCTTTCTCGACCTTGAGCCGATGCTTGCCGGGATCGACCGGAATGGTCGGCACTTCAAGCGATTGCGTGGGAAAGACCAATGTGCGTTCGTTTGAGGCAGTGGTTGCCGATTGCTGGAAGCTCATAGCCGTGGTCGGACCCGCCGTACATCGCTCAAGTTCAGCAATCACTTCCGTCATCGTTTTGGTATTCAGGGCTTGCTCAGGGGCCATGTAATCGACCGTCCCCTCTGTATCCAGCAGCAGATTGGCTGGTTTAATGTCTCGATGGACGACGCCCTTCTTGTGAGCGAATTCCAATCCCTTGGACGCTTGCAGAACGTAGTTGACGGCCTCCTCTACGTAGAACGGGCCGTTCCTCTTGACCAATGCGGATGGGGCACTTCCTTCGACCATTTCCATGACGAGGAACTGGACGCCATTGGCACAGTCGGCGTCATCGGCGGCAACGCTATTAGGATGACGCAGTTTGGCGGCTGCCGTGACCTCTCGTTCAAAGCGGGCAATCGCAGTAGCATCTTTCGTCACGTTAGGCGGGATAAAGTCCTTGATCGTGTCGCCAGCGAGAATCCCGCTGTCTTCAAGCTGCTTCGCGAATTTGTCGAGGGGGACGGCCATATTCCGGCTTTGCCGTAAAGAGACGGCGATCAAGGCCAATGCGTGAAAAGGGAATGCATCATTATCCCGTGGCTGGCGTTCATTTACAAGCCGGGAAAGACGGTTTCCGCACAAACTGGATGCCAACGCAGGATCAACTTCGAATTCCTCAAAGCGGTCGAGCTACTGAAAAGTCGCAGCACAGGTCTTAGATGTTCGCCGCCAGCACACCCACATTCACATGGAAATAGTCAGCCAGTGTGTGGATCATCTTTCGACTGAACGGCTTGTTTCCGGCAAGCACTTCAGAAATCTTGGACTTGGGCAGCCCCGTGTCCCGGCTAAATTGCATCTGAGACACCCCCTTGGCTTCCATCCGATGGCGAAGCATGTCGGCAGCGTTGTCCCATCCAGGTAAACTGCTTGCTCCTTCGTCAACCCGTAGTTCGACTTTTTGTATCATATACTGAATCCCGAATCCCGAGTTTGACCCCAACGAAGTTATCCAAGCGATTAGATCTCGGATTCCTTCGGAACAGTAAAGGGATTGCGATAGACGCATGTCAGCAAACGGTCCGCGTTCGGATTGTCGAGGAACTGTTCTTTTTCGCCGTCGATTCGCAAGTGCTCTCCCACCGTCAATTTCACGTCATCAATAATCACTCCAGCATCGGCAAGATGTTGTTTGGTGCGAGCGAAGGTTTCTAGGACCTCTCCCTGATTCTTGACCTGACTCAATCGGCTCGGCACGTCCGACAAAGATGTCACGCTCCCTAGGTGAAAGGATATATTGGCTATATGACACAGCGCAGTTGATTGGTGTCCCTCCAAGATATCGGCAGCAAGATCGGTTTGCTTCCGGCTGCGAACAGCCTGGAGAAAGTTCGTGAAGTGATTCCCAGACTTGCCCTCAAAGGCGCGTACGCGCTTGCCCTCGAGATCATAAAGATCGGTTTCCGCGATGATGCCTTCGGTGCCGTAAAAGAACCATGAGGACTTGATCGTTGGATGGAACGGAACCGTCTTCAATCCGCGAGTTTCGGACACAATCGTCTTCGAGCCGAAATCGAAAACCGCAACTTGGGTATTGGGTGTTTCCGCCGCATCAACATATCCCAGTCGCCCTCCATAGCTGATCACACTGTGGCCCAACCCGGTTACACCTAGCCCCCAACGACAAATATCCAACGAATGAATGTTATTGTTGCCGATCTCGCCGTTTCCCGTATCCCAAAACCAATGCCAATCATAATGAAACTTGGGCCGCATGAGTTCTGTCCGCGGCGCCGGACCAGCCCACAGATTGTAATCGCAGCGAGGGGGCATTGCACATGGCGAGGGCCCTCCAATCGAGTCACGGCCTCCGTAGACAATACTGCGTGCGAGTTTCACATCTCCCAATTTTCCATCCTGCATGTATTTGACAGCCTCGGCTAATGCGCCTCGCGATCGATTTTGCGTTCCCGCCTGACAAATGCGACCGTACTTGCGAGCTGCTTGCACCATGCGACGCCCCTCACTGACGTTATGGCTGACCGGCTTCTCGCAATAGACATCTTTGCCAGCTTGCATGGCCCAAATGGTTGCAAGCGCATGCCAATGATTCGGAGTCGCGACGAATATGACATCGACCGACTTGTCATCGTATACCAATCGCAAATCCTGCACCTTTTTTGGCATCGGGCGATTCATTTTTACGAGCAACGCACCGACTTCATCGGCTCGATCCAAATCAGGATCGCACACATAGGCAATCTCGCAGTCTGTTAGTTTGGCCAGTTCTTGCGCATGAGCTTTGCCGCGAATACCGCAACCAATGATTGCTGCAGTAAGCTTCTCATTCGCGCTTACCGAAGCGTCTGCTGAGGCCACCCGCGCCACAGGCAAACTGACTGCTGCTGCAGCCATAATTGAGTCTTCGAAAAAGCGTCGTCGATTTAAAGTATTCATAGCGTGCCTTTGCAGGATAGTTTCACGTAAGTGTAGAACAATTGTCCTCAGTTGTTCATCGCCTCTTATTACTCCAAGTCAATTGGAAGCAATCGTTCTAAAATGATCACCTAAGGATTTGAGTCGATTCCGCCTTAGCTTTTGCCAATACGTCGGCTAAGCTCACAGGCTTACCGCCCTGACGCTGGCTTTCGTCGGCTGCTTCCATAAAAGCAAAAATTTCGATCGTTTCTTCGGCGCTTACCGGCACGACACCGGTTCGAAAAAACCGAGCGATTTCGCGACAAAGTGGTTCGTAGCCACCTTTCTTTTCACTTTGAAGAATCGACTTACTTCCGTAAACTACGGCTCCTGAGTCTGAATTACCTTGGACGATACCTCGATACGTGCCGATTCGTCCGTCCTTCCAGACTCCTGTCACTTGATCGTGCTTTGGGCCTTTCGTTCGCACGACCGTATCGCATCCAGTGCCCATCAAAGTGAACAAGGCTTCGATACCATGGATACCGTAGAAAAATAAATCTGGCGTGCCACTCTGATACGAGCAAGGTCCCCAAGTCGTTACTCCCAGCGTTTCACCCGCCGCAGGATTTCCAACCAGTTCGCGAATATTGTCACCAAAACGCAACGACGAACTTGAGAAGCAGCGAATATTGTGTCGCTTCGCCAATTCAAAAATTGCGATGGCTTCCGCCAGAGTGCCTGCAACCGGCTTGTCAATAAAGACAGGCTTGCCAGACTTGAAGATCTCGCGAGCCTCTTGTAGATGAATTCGACCGTCAACGCTTTCAAGCAACACCATATCGACACGATCAAGCAACTCCGGAATCGTATTGACGATCTCAACGCCCATGTCCCGAATTGTTTCCGTGAACTTTGCAACGCGGTCACGACTGGCGGGCATGTCTGTTCCTCCCGGGTAACCGGCAACAACTTTGAACCCCGCGAGATCCCCGACGGCTTTTGGATTGTTGAACAAATTCGTAAATGCTGGAACATGCGACGTATCTAGCCCCACGATTCCTAATCGCATAAGCTTCGGTTCGTCTTGGCAAAACGCAGAATTATTATGCATGAGAATAGCCAGCAAGAAGATAGCGATTTGTTTCATCGATTAGGCCTCGGTGGGATAGGCTTTAGTTGATCGAACTAGGTGGGGTACTGGAAGGTTTCGTTAGCATAGACTTCTAGGACACGCGAGTCAACGAATTCAGCTGTGGATATTCGCCGACTACTCATCCTGTATCTGGAAAAGTAGTCAAGAAAGGCGGAAAGGCTTGGTCGGGCGGCATTATTATATTTCAACTTGATCAAGATCCTACGCTTAAGGCAACGGGAGAGATTCAAAAAGATGGCAGCTTTTCACTGACGACGCACTATGTTTCACGCAACAGTGACGCAAGCAAGCCAGGTGCTCCCGCTGGCGAATATTCTGTGACCGTTGAACCATCCTACGGAAATGAGTTGCCTAGCGTGATTAAGGGCAATTCCGTTTCCAAGAAGTTTACCGTCAAAGAAGGCGACAACTCCTTTGTCGTCGAAGCTGATTGATCGTGTTAAACCAAAATTGAGCTCCATTCTTATACGGCTGAGCAATAAATGTATCTTGCACTTCACCCTCCCCGCCGCTAGTTGGCTATAGTTCAGGTGTGTGGGGTGGAAAAAACTGTGGGAGCGTCGTACTCCTGCAGGATCGGCCTAGCCAGCAACAGGCCACTTCCGAAAACCGCCAGCTTCCCATCCAAATGTGGACGTAACACAATCCAGCCATCGGCCGCCTACACAAGTTGGTCATAGGATGGTCCTGTATGAGTGTTAAAGCGGACGGCAGATGGAATCTACCCACTTGCGAATCCAGCTACTCTTTGAAAACAGTGAATTTCAAATCTTCGTGTCGAAATAGGTTAGCATCGTGCGGCAAATAAGTGTCGCCTTTCGCTCCGCGAAAGTTGCGTTTTTCCATTCTTTCGCGGAGAAGCTATGTAGGGCTGAGTTTCAAGAAAAAATCCGGCACCCACTCCAAGCAACCTAGGTTAACGATGTTAAAGGGCGTCTCAAAATGATTCTCGAATTACAAGAATTTGCCAAAAAGCATAAATCCAAACGGATCCTCTTCGTCTACGAGGCTTCTGGTTTAGGAATTGGGCGAGAAGGTCCCCATGGCGGTAGTCCGATCGCCAAAACGCCCTCCAAAAAGGCGGCTTAATGAAGAGGTCCGACAGTGCTCCTTGGGGCCAAACCCAAACCCCGGGATTCACCGCATTACACGAAAAGCAAACCATTAGAAAACGAAGTCAGGGGCTACCTTAGCAACCCCTGGCTTGCTTCTCGACTTTAACGGTGCTCGAGTTGGTTCCCACCAGAGATCTATCCTCCGTTGAAGCGAGTCGGCGGAGACTATTCCGATTCTCCGATTCAATCCGCGTTACACGCGAACGAACTTACTGATCTAAGGACTAACCCTCGTAAGATCGAATAGCAGCTTGCGGCGTACGACGGAAAATTTACCAATATTTGTCCCGACTACCCTTGACACAAAACACTACCTAGCAGCGAAAGACGACAATAAAAAACCGCAGGATGCTAAGTTATTGCCTTGCGCTCGCCAAATGGACAAACTATGTTTCGTCGATCAAACTTCGGGCAAGATCCAAGGTTTGCGATACTCAGGACGTCCCCGAAGAGCGTTTGCCTCGGCATCGCCGACGAAGGTCTCGGTGGACGACTCTAAGGTCAGCTTGCGACCAACTCGCGGGGCGATATTGCCAGCGTGACAAAGAACCGATACAGGATGCCCAACCGTCTCTAGGTCGCAGTAAGGCTTCTCACGCGACTTGATGCAATCGATAAAGTTTTGGACGTGTGGTGCTTCATGGCTGCCTCCCTCTCCTTTTCCAAGTACCTGCCCCCCTTTTTGGCTGCCGCGCTGGCTCCCTTTTTGACTGCCATTTCCACGGCAGTCTTGGATGGAGAGGTTGGACCATTTTGTGCCTGTGACTCTTGTGATGTACAAACGACTAGCACCAAGAAGAGACTCGCCCCGAGCAATCGGCCGCGATTTACCACGGCAGGGATGTTGCTCCAACCGACGTGCGCATTATGTGCTCGAAATTGCATTGCATTTGGATGAAGCACTATTTTCCGACCTCGACTGTCAATGTGTATTCCCCTTCCTTCACGGAGTATTTCTAGGTAACAATGTAGCATGTAAATACCGTGGGCAGTTCGACTCCATAATCGACCTTTACAGTGAAAGTATACTCGCCAACAGGCGCACAGGGCTCACACAATGAACACCTGCCAGAAACGCAATGGGTTGTAAGCACGAAACAGCCATCCTTTTGGATCTTTCCTATCGGATTTAAGGTCGAATTATTGGTGATTCAGTCTGCCCCATTAATCAATGGCTTCAAACCGCCCGGATCGAGCTGACCGAAGCGCAGCTAGGATGGTTGCGGTAATCATGCGCGATGCATGGACGTCTAGCAATGTCGTACCACCATCATCGATCGCTCTCGCGAAGTTGTCCATGAGTAAAAAGTCATTGTCTATAGCAACTCGCTGATGACGAAATTCCTTTCCAGGTTGCCCTCGATAATAGACGCCAACTTCCGGACGCGATTCCGCGACAACTAGGGCTCCTTCAGTCCCCGTGATCAAGAGTTTGATTTCGCCAATATCCGGGTGACTTGCAGCACCGATCCGACCCACCGCCATCGTCGCGATCATCCCATCGCTCAATTCAAGCGATACCGTCGCGAAATCTTCAACGCCGTTATCCACGTTAACTTGATGAAATGCTGCGGTGGTCCTTGCAAAGACTCTAAGGAACTCGCAGTCCATTATTTGCTTTATATACGCCAGCGCGTAAACACCCTCGTTTTGAAGTTCGCCCATAGGTTGCGTCCCGATCGCGCCATCCGAACCATCGATATGAGCCGCTCGCTGAAAATCCAACCAAGGGATCGGTGGGTCGCCAGCTTTTCTACTCCCTTTCGGAGGTCCCGCATCCTTCGAAAAATAAAAATCAACGTGGATGGAGTTCGGAGAGCCAATCTGTCCTGATCGTATTATCTCCGTAGCTTGTAGAATTGCTGGAAGCATATTGCGACTCCACATCATGAATCGAACGCCATTTCTCTGCACCGCTTCGACCAATAGATCGCATTCCGACAATCGATTCGACATCGGCTTGTCCTGAACAACATGGACTCCCAAGTTTGCAGCGCGAATACTCAAATCGCAATGCCGCTCTGCTTCCGTGCTGATAACCGCCACGTCAATTGCGTAATCCTTGAGTGCCTGCTCCACATTGCGAACATAGGGGATTTTCTTTTCCTCTGCAAACAGTTGATTTCGCTCGTGAACCCAATCTTGTACTCCTGGATCGTCGGCGACTACCACCAATTCAAAGCGTGGGTGGCTCGCTACGCCCCGAGCCACATAGTCGTGTTTAATGACACTCAGTACAGCAACACGAAACACGCACTTTTTATCCGCATCGCGAACTTTTGCATTCTCGATCGATACGCTAGAGTCGAGGTTCATAGAGATCTCCTATGCGGCGGATCGGATGTCTTTCGGTAGCCGATTTTAAGACCCATTCTGCCAGAACAAGTGCGTCTTTCCCCTCCGTACTAGTAAGTGACGACAATCGATCTTGCACTATCGATTCAGTGAACTCTCGCAACAAGCCAATCAACTCTTGCAACTCTTCTCCGGTTTTGATCGCTGCAGGCTGTCCTCCTTTGTATAGCAATTGAGACTGGTTGTGATCGTCTGCGTATGCTGCACCGGAGGATCCAATGAGGGTTAAACAATTGTAGCCGGAACTCGAACACAGCGAATGTGTCAACGATACGAGTGCCATGCCTTCGGAAGGGAATGCTAAATGCGAATGAAGGTCACTAGTTTGTTTTCCAGGCATGTCATATCCCGGCCCCGCCATCCCAAATATTTCGTTAGGTAGCTCTCCATATATCCAAAGCGAAAGATCCAACAACTCAACGAGCTCAGGCAAGAAAGTTGTGGACGTTGAAACCACCTGCGGCATCCATGCATGGATTCTCAAAAAAATAGGTCGACCCAACTTACCGCTTTCCAATGCTCGCTTGACCGCAACAATCGAGGGACGGAATCGCCAAGAGCAGCCGACCATTAACTTGACCCCCGCAGAGTTGCAAGCATTCAGTAATCGAGTCGCTTCTTCCGAAGAACTCGCCATAGGAGACTGGACCAAGACGTGCTTGCCTGCACGTGCGACTAGGCAAGCGACCGAAACTCGACGAGACAAGTGAGACCGGACGATCGCTGCGTCAAAAGTATCGCTGTACTCAGCGAGCAATGTATCGAGCGTTGAAACTACAATACTACCGTCGGACGCTCGAACTATTTCTTCGCCTTCCGTATCTCCATGTTCAGGAACAATGGCCGTTATTGAAAGTTCTCGAAATCGCAGTATCGCTTGCGCTAGTTGATGCGCTGCCTGCCATCCGCCGCCGATCAATGCGAGTCGAATCATTGCTGTGGGTCTCGTTGTCTAGTATTTGTCCAAAAGTCATTTTGCTCCAACAATCTACCTGATTTGCCGATTTTGCGGGCTTCTACCTAAGGTCGGCGGCTCGGTCGAGAATTGCGTTGAAAATAGGCAGCCGAATTAAATTGGAGTGAAAAAATGGACGACAAACTCACCGAACTGGTGATCGGCGCGGCATTCAAGGCACACAATCAACTGGGGTTTGGCTTCCTGGAGTCTGTTTATGAGAAGGTTCTTTCGATCGAACTAGAGAAAATTGGCATCCCATACTCGTTGCAATCGTCAATTCGTGTTTTATATTCTTGGGTCTCGCCTTTCGCGGTCGCTCGCCGCGCTATTAAACAAGCGGGCGGTGTCGCACACCATACTTACACGTCACGTTTTGTTTTCCAGAATTCGCAATTGCAACCGGCGGATGTCATGGGTCTGATTCCTTACTTGAAGAATGTGCCAATTGCCGAAGATATTGATAAAACGCTGTCAAAGTGCATTGATCTAGACTTTACTGCAACACGCAGAATCGATGAGAAGACTGTATTGGAACTGGTCAAGCAATTAAAGAACACGATCCTCTTCTAAAATGGTTTCCATGGCGGCCGGTGGAGGGCGAGCGATGACTTGCGCCAAGAAATTTTACAACGGTCGAATCGCAGCGAACGAAAGAAATGAATGCAGATCACTTGAAGGATTGAATACTGCGTTGTGGTTCTATCCATTGCGCCAACGTCCGATTCCCTCCAATGCGCTTCTGCGATTTCCACAAGGTTGTGCCTAGCTGCTAGCTTGACGAATTCGCCAGGATTCATGGCTTGCTCAACTGTGGAAAGCGTCGTACTCCTGCCGGATCGACCTAGCCAGTAACCTAGCGGCTTTCCTAGCCCGCAAGCTTCACATCAATATGTGGATGTAGCGTACGCGTGCGGGATCGGCTAGATTGTAAGAATAAAAGGTGTCCGGTACCGATTTGAATTACTTGGAGGTTTGGTGGCGGTATACTCCGTCGCTGATGCGTCCGATGTGCTCTTTCCTATGCGAGACCGCTGATATGGGGCGGAGCCCCAATAACGGTACCGGACACCTTTTTCGCGATGGGTTAGAATCTGAAAGCTTGGAAGTATATGAAAATCACAGGGATCGAAACGCTCGTTTGTCATGCCCGCATGCGAAACTGGGTTTTTGTAAAGGTCGTTACCGACCAGCCGGGACTCTTCGGTTGGGGCGAAGCAACTTTGGAATGGCATACGCGTAGCATCGTTGGTGCTGTGGAAGATTTATCGCACTTGCTCCTCGGCGAGGATCCTACGCGTGTCGAACACTTATGGCAGATGATGTGGCGGCAACACTTCTGGCACGGTAACGGAGTCACGCGTTCAACCGCTATCGCTGGGATCGATCTCGCGCTGTGGGACATCGTCGGTAAAATTCACGGAGTTCCGTGCCACAAACTGTGGGGAGGACCGGTTCGCGACTCGATCCGGCTGTATTGCCATCTTGGCGGTGGCAACCTCGAAAGTTTCTATGAGACGCCGGTGGATAACGCGAAACAGTTCGCCGAGCTCGCTCGCCAAGCCGTTGCCGAGGGATTTACGGCGTTCAAATCCATGGCGGTTCCTCCAACGATGCCGATCGAAGGTCTCAAGCCGATCAAGGCTGCCGTTGCCTGCGTCGCAGCCATGCGAGAAGCAGTGGGTGACGACATCGATATCATGGTGGACTGTCATGCTCGGCCATCTCCAGCCATGGGAATGCAGTTTGCTAAAGCGTTGGATCCTTTCGGTCTCTATTTTCTTGAAGAGCCGTGTTGGCCAGAGAGTATCGAGAGCCTCGCCGCGATTAACGCGGCCGTCACGACACCCATCGCAACGGGCGAACGAATCACACACTTGGCAGCTTTTCGAGACTTGTTTTCCATGCGAGGCTGCGAGATCTGTCAAGTCGATATTACGCATTGTGGCGGTTTCACGGAGGCGCGTCGGATCGCTGCCTTGGCTGACGCTTATCGCATTGCGTTGGCTCCGCATAACCCTCAAGGGCCGGTCAGTACCGCTGCTTCACTGGAGTTTGGGTTCTCGCAGCCGAGTTACATTATTTGCGAGACGGTGCATTGCGATGTGCCTTGGCGGCAGGATGTTGTCGAAGAAGGATATACCATAGACAAAACGACGCAGTCGGTGACCCCCAACACGAAGCCCGGCCTGGGTGTTACCATCAACGAAAGCGAAGTCCTAAAACATCCTTTCCAACAAGAGCTTCCGCAGCGAGTCTTTTACCGCGATGGAGCAGTAGGTGATTGGTAAACCATGCAATCGAATAACCCGCCAGACTTTCGGCAACCGTCGTTTCACGGTCGCATCGGCATCGCTCGTACCGACATCACACCCCCTATTGGAATTTACGCTCGGAACTGGGGCGCAGCAAAGCACGATGTGGCTTGCACCATTCACCGCCACTTAACGCTCTCTGTGCTAACATTGACTGCATTGAATGGCGGTCAGCTAATGGTGTTCGTGGACGCGGATCTCGGTTGGTGGAAAACGCCTCTGACTTATAAGAAGTTTTCGGCTCGATTGCTTGAAACGCTAAAGCTCGAGCCTGCAAACTTGATCTTTGCGCTCAGCCACACCCACGCTGGCCCGCCGTTGATGGACGCTGACGATTCCTTGCCCGGCAGTGAGCTATTGCGAACCTGGATGGAACAGGTATTCGAATCGACTGTTTTCGCGGTGCGTCAAGCGCTGAAAAACCAAATCGAAGCTACGCTCGACTGGCACACCGGTCGATGTAGCCTAGCGACCGTCCGCGATCTTCCTGACCCGGATCTAGGAAAGTCTCGCGTCATCTGTGGTTTCCATCCTGGCGGAGAGCCCGACGACACTTTGATTGTCGGACGGATTACGGATTCATCAGGTCGAATCGTCGCAACATTAACAAACTACGCCTGCCATCCGACTACATTGGCTTGGGAAAACACGGCGATTTCTCCGGACTACGTCGGGGCCATGCGAGAAACCATGGAACAAGTCACTCATGCGCCGGCCTTGTTCATGCTCGGTGCGTGCGGCGATCTAGCACCTCGCTATCAGTACGTGGGTGACCCCAATATCGCGGACGGTCATGGCCGGCAACTGGCGTTTTCCGCCCTTTCAACATTGCAAGGTATGGAACCGCCGGGAACTCGGTTGGCTTTTTCTGGAACCGTTGAATCGGGCGCACCACTGGCTGTTTGGAAACACGAATCTCGCGAGCTTTCTCAACAATTGAAAGCCAACCAAACAACGGTCGATCTTCCACTGAAGGGCTGGCCCTCGGCGGACGAGTTGGAACAGCAGCGTTTGGCCAGTACCGATCGGGCTCTGGAAGAACGGTTACGTCGCAAACGCGATATTCGTCTCGGAATTGGGGACGGCTCAACATTTAGTCTGCCTATCACCGCATGGCGAATCGGCGACGCAGTGCTCGTCGGTTGTTGCTGTGAACCCTACTCCGTTCTTCAGCAAGAACTGCGGCGCCGGTTTCCTGATCACACCGTCATTTGCATGAACTTGATCAACGGCTCGATCGGCTACCTGCCGCCGGCAGACCTCTACGACACTGAAGTCTATCCTGTATGGCAAACGCCCTTCGACCGTGGCAGTCTTGAACTAACCCTTGAAACCATGACACAAGCGATTCGTAATGCCATCGCACTCTAACAAACAACTTCACGGAGTACTTCCCGTTCTACATACGCCATTCGCCGATGGTGGTGCGATCGATAACGCTGTACTGCAGCGCGAGATCGACTGGGCGTTTGAGATTGGTGCAGACGGAGTGGTGGTCGCGATGGTCAGCGAGGTACTGCGGTTGGGCTACCACGGTAGGCGGGAGTTGGCCGGTCTGGTGTGCCAAGGTGTACGGGGACGTGGATTCTCCGTCATTAGCGTCGGCGCAGAAAGTACCATCGAAGCAGTGGAGTTTGCAAAACACGCCGAGGGGCTAGGAGCCAGTGCCGTCATGGCGATCCCACCCGTTGCCACGGCGCTGAGCAGTTCGGCCACTCGAGGATACTTTGCAACGATTGTTGGCGGCATTTCGATTCCGCTAGTGATTCAGGACGCTTCCAATTACATCGGTGCGGCGATCGACTTAAGTGTCTATTTGAGTCTGCTGGAACAGTTCGGCCCCGAACGCATTTTATTCAAACCGGAAGCCAGTCCGCTTGGTCCAAACCTTTCGAAACTTCGCGATGCGACCGATGGAAAAGCTCGTATCTTTGAGGGTTCAGGAGGCATTAACCTCGTCGACTGTTACCGACGCGGGATCATTGGAACGATGCCTGGCACAGACCTGCTGGATGGTATTATTGCGCTCTGGAGAGCACTGGCTGCTGGCGATGAAGACCGAACTTATCGGCTCTCACTTCCGATCTGCGCTCTCGTTGCATTGCAGCTTCAGGGCGGTCTCGATGGATTTTTGGCGATCGAAAAATACCTTCTCAAGAAACGTGGCCTTTTTAACAACACATTGCAGAGGCAGCCGGTTGGCTGGCAACTTGATCCTGAAACGCAGGCGGAAGTCGACCGACTTTTTGCCAGACTTCAGGCGGTGATCTAGATGGTAGACCGCGCCACAACCATTCGTTACCAGGCACTTTCGTGGCTCACACTCGCGGCTGCGCTGTCTTATCTTTGCCGGAATTCAGTCAGCGTCGCAGAGAGTACGATTCGCGAAGACTTGGGATTGTCGCTCGAGCAATCAGGCTGGTTCATGGGTGCCTTTTTCTGGACTTATGCGATCTTGCAAATGCCGAGCGGATGGTTTGCAGAGCGTCGAGGGACTCGCGTCGCCTTGAGTGTCCTTGCTCTCGGCTGGTCATTTGCCATGATCTGCATTGGAATCGCCCCGGGATTCTGGCTGTTGATCGCTGCTCAGCTAGTGATGGGAGCGGCACAAGCGGGAATCTTTCCTGCTTCGTGCAACTCGATCGGGCATTGGATGCCGTTGGCGCGACGCTCCTTGGCATGCGGAATCCTTGCAGCGGGTATGCAACTGGGCGCAATCTGTGCCAGCGGCCTAACCGGTCAGTTGTTGACTCCAATGGGATGGCGTTGGGTATTCGTAGTCTTTGCCTTGCCTAGCATCTTGTGGACAATTGGCTTTTACCTCTGGTTTCGAGATCGTCCCACGCAGGTCCCCGCTGTGAACTCTAGCGAACTGGGATTGATTGCTTTGGGCCGCGAGAACGACACATCGGAGCAGCATACTGGTGCAAGCGAATTGATTCCGTTGCGAGTTATCGTATTTAGTTCGGTGATGTTGTGGCTCTGTGGTCAGCAAGTTTGTCGTGCTGCTGGTTATATGTTCTTTGCCAGTTGGTTTCCGACGTTCCTCCAGGAAACCCGCGGCGTTTCGGTGAAAGAATCAGGATACGTTCAAGGCTTGGTACTTACTGGGACGCTAATCGGCAGCATCTTCGGCGGGATGATCACGGACTGGATCTGGCGACGAACTCGCAGTCTTCGCCTCAGTCGCAGTGGAGTGGGAGCAGCATCGTTAGGTGCTTGTTCGTTACTGATATTGGGCGCATGGTTTGTTGAAAGCGTTACCCTGGCTGTAGTCTTGCTAACCTTCGGCGCGTTTTTTGCAGCGCTAGCCGGTCCGTCCGCTGTTGCGACTACGATTGACATTGCTGGCCCAAGAGTACCACAGGTTTTCGGGTTGATGAATATGTGCGGAAACTTTGCCGCCGCAGCTTGCCCGGTGCTCGTGGGCAAATTGTTTCAAGTGACCGAAAACTGGAACCTTGTGCTGCTCTTGTTTTCTGGCATTTATCTAGCGGGTGCGATCTGCTGGATCTTGGTAATCCCGAATGCTCAGCATACCTCGCGCCTGGCTGTCAGCGATACAGACCCAAACCGATGATTTTGGGGTCGCATGCAGCGACGCAATCTAATGGATCACGATAAAACCCATTCCGACAATTAGCTTTGCCAAGATTTCAAAAATAAAAATTTCGTCGGTGTTTTCTAGAATTTATACGGTTTTTTGTCGCATGGCGCAAAGGCGTGTTTCGATGCCTTCCTGTGGCCGATCGCAACAATAACACAGTACAAAAGACCGCATAGCCGGATTCTGCGGGATGTCCGCCAACGGCTGTCCGAAGCTACTTGCTCTTTTCCTTTGCGTCGACCAACGAAGCGCGAGTGCCCTTAACGTAGCCATCGATCTCTTCAGTTCCCTGTAGATTCTTCTTAGTTTCCAGTTTCTCCAACTGATGCAGCAGAACGATCGCTCTCCAGAATCGCTGTGACTTCGAGAACTATTTGCTCGGTACAGGCTTGCCTCGCCCTTGTGCCAACTGAACTGTCCGAAGAATATTGTCACATAAAAACGTCTCCTGTTCCCCTCCTGGCCACGTGACAAGAATCGGATCGATTCGAGTTGCTTTTCCTAATCCAAAATGGAGTTCGGTCCCATAATGACTTTGATAACCGCGCCCTGCATGGACCATCGCTACTTGTTTGATTCCGTCGGCTGTAATTTGAACGCTAGCCCCGATTGCATTGCGGTTGACCGATGTGCCTATCAATCGAATACCAATCCAATTTCCCAAGCCTCGAGTACGATTTTCCAAGTAGGTCGGCCGTGAGTTGGCGTTGAGAATAATACAATCGATGTCGCCATCGCGATCCAAATCTTCAAATCCAGCCCCACGACTACTTTCTGAAATTTCAAGTCCCGGCCCAGCGGACTTCGAAACATCGCTGAAGCCGCCTCGACCGTCATTGAGCATCAGTGTATTCGGCACGCGATAAGTCGTGCGATCGTCGATCAACTCAATATTTTTCAAAAAATGGCCGTTCGCAAAAAAGACATCCAGATCGCGATCATTATCGAAATCGACCAGTCCAACTCCCCAATTCGTGTGCGCAATGACTGAGCGTCCAACGCGAGACACGCGACTGACATCTTCGAATAGCCCGTCACCTAAATTCCGATACAGCACTGGCATTTGCCCAGTGTAGTTCGTAATCAGAAGATCGATTCGCCCGTCGTTGTCATAATCTCCCGCATCAACCCCCATGCTGCCGTTGGCATTCCCTCCCAAATCAAACGCCAAGCCAGAGAGCAACGCAGAATCGACGAAATGTCCGAATCCATCATTAACGAAAAATTGATTCGGGGCTGCGTCACTACACACAAAGATATCGGCATCGTTGTCGCCATCAAAATCTCCACATACGATGCCCATACTGGGACCTGCTGCCGCTGCGATTCCCGATGAGATACTAACGTCTTCAAACGTTCCGTCTCCGAGATTTCGGTACAAACAATCTGCGGCCGGCGGAAAATCCTTCGGGCCAGGCGGATAAGGCGATGATCGTGGAGCCTCACCATATTGGTCAAAAGAAAACTCAACGTAGTTGCTTGCGAACAAGTCGAGAAGTCCATCGTTATCGATGTCTAAGCACCCAATGCCTGAACCAAATCGGGGTGTATTACCGATCCCAACAGAATCGGTCTCAATCGCAAATGTACCGTCTCCATTGTTTACCAATAATTCTAATGCACCGAAATTACTCGTCATCAAATCCTGGTCGCCATCGTTGTCCAAATCGGCAGCCACAGCCCCCATAGCAAAACTGCCGCTTCTAACTCCGGCAGCGTCTGTCACGTCGCCGAAAGTGCCGTCATGATTGTTCCGATACAACGTGTTCCCTGGCCGATTGGTTTTTGGTGCCTGAAAATCCGTCTGGGGCGATAGCTCGTGTCCATTTAGCAAATAGATATCCGTCCAGCCATCGCCGTCGAAATCAAAGAGAGCCAATCCTGTCATCATCAATTGTGGCAAGTAATTTTTCGAACCGCCACCATCGAAGTGCTGAGACACGATGCCAACGTCTTTCGCTGTGTCGACGAAGGTAAGCGGCGTTTGCGCCTCAACGGAAATGCTCGCGAAAAAAAAGGCAATGCAGACAATCAAGGAAGTTAGATTTTGTGGGTTCATTGGCTCTTCCTTGGGGCAAGCGAACGGTTGCGCACCGATTTATATCCACCCTGATCTTGACGGTCGTCGTCATGTCGACTCGCGGTTGCGACGGATTGATGAACTCGAGGCTTCCTTTCGCCACGATAATGTCGCCAGCTTGGAAGTCGTTTCGGACTTCGATCAAAGGCCGAATGGCATTGGTGAAATCCGCGATGTCCAGCCGCAGACCCCTGAACGGTATCTTCGACGGCGTTGTCCCAAGCGACTCAGTAGTTATTATTTTGTTAGCATCCGTTCTCTGGCGTTCGAGTGTGAATGTAGCATACCCGTCGGTTTGGACATAGGGATAGCTTGACTTGATGGCGATTCGCTTGTCGATCACCAGCGGATTGGACATACCGACTGGGGTTGCAACCCGTACCTCAAAGTGCCCCGGATCCGAAAGCGATTCGTTCAGCTTCCCAACGCGAACGCGGATCAACTCTCGACTGATGACGTCGATGGCTGGCTCGTTTGTTATGCTAAGGTGCTGTTCGGTGCCTCCAACTACGACGTGGGTCAGAGTTGGGTGGAAGTTCTTGCCTGCGATCTGTTGTTCGGCGATTGGTTCCAAATTGAAAACTTGCAGCGGAAACGTTTGGCGGATGATCGTTTCCCAAAGCTATCTGCGGCGCTTGCAATCGTATGGATGTTCGTGTCGTAGATTTGATTCTCTTGAAGCGAGTTATGGGTTTGTTCAAGGGTTGCGAACAAGAACTGCCTGATCTCCTCCGCCTTGGGCTGATCCAGCACAAAGGCTGTCGGCAATGACTCGAACTGCTCAATTGCATTGTCCACAAGCGTGCGATGGCGTCATCACCATAGATATTAGAGTGGGAAACCTAAGGGACCGAAGATGGTATCGAAGCGATTGAACGCGTGGCATTGCTCGACGCCTTAATTCGCTTTAAAGGGTTTCCAGCTTTTAGAATAGCAATTTTTTTGAATACGAGGAGGCTGCCAATGCTCTCAGTTGCGTCGCCGAAAGTTTTTCTACTCCACCTTGATCTTTGACGAGTTTTGCAATCGTTTTGCGTTGCTCTTTTGCGTCGTTCCAATCAGCTAGGATTCTCGGTGTTAGAGCCTCGACTAGATCGGCGATGAGCATCTTGGGAAATGTGCTTGGCAGATGAGCCTGGTCGACTTGTAACTGGGCTCGCAGGGGGGGCACGGCGCTGTAACAGAATGGGCACGGCGCTGTACTCTTCGGTGATTTCTCGGCCAGGTAGCACAGAGACTGGAATGCGAAACAGGTAGAGACCGTGGTGGCCTGCATCCGGTGCATACGGAGCGAGACTGACCCGATACGGAGACGAGGATTCACATCCGAAAACACTACTGAGCGAACAAATCAGCAATGTAGGTAGAGCGACCCTTTTCATTGGATGAGATTCCCTTCGCATCACAATTATCGAAATGCATGCACTTCAAATTGTCTTTGGCATTCGAACCGCATCACGAACCTAGAATCGGCTTCCTGCCGAAAGATTCAAGCTCGCCGATTCGTTATCGGTCGTTTTTGAATTCAACAGGCAACCCAAATCTCGAAAGATGCGCAGTTTCTCTCAATTCCCCAGACTGCCTCGACTGATGTTCAAGAGTGACTGCTAGTGCTGCATCAAGAACTCATTCGAATTGATGAGAGCCCAGGTCAAATCCTGCAGCGCTAATTCTCGATCGTTCCGTTTCGCAAAATGGGAGGAGATGGCTAGATACTCCTGTTCGCTGGGATTTCGAGCGTAGGCCGCTAGAAACAACTCATCGATGATCTGTCGGTCAGTGTATTCGGATTTGAGAAATCGTTGCAACCGGCTGTCTGGTGAAGTTAATTTTTCCTGCAGCAACTTGCCGTTCGCGATTTGCAAGGCTTGCGACAGGGTGACCTCGGTGACTCGCTCGCATTGACAGACAGTATCCCGCTTTGGTTGCCCGAAGACTTCCAGGAACTCGCTGCTTAGATCGGGACTTGGGAGCTGTGTGGCTCGTGTTCCCGCAGGCAACCCACGGAATTGCTCAGGCTGCTCGGTGATGGCACCTACGGCATCCAACAACTGCTCCGCTGTCAGTAGACGGGGACGATAATGCGAGAAGTACTTATCGTCGTTTCGGTTTCCATCCGTCGCAGTAGAGCTGGACTGATAGGTTTGGCTGTTCAAGATTAGTCGCAGAGTTCGTTTGCGATCGAATTCGTGTTCGCGAAAATCCGCAGCAAGAGTCGCAAGTAACTTGGGATTGCTTGGTGGATTGGAGTCTCGGAAATCATCTACTGGCTCGACGATCCCTCGCCCCATGACGTGACTCCAAATCCGATTGACTTCGACAGATGCAAACAGTTCGTTGTCCTTCGAAGTCAACCAATTCACTAGCGTTATCCGACGGTTACCTGACGATTCGTCGTTCACGATTCCAACGCCTGGCAACCAGGGGTGCATTTGCTGATTTGTCCGAGGGTGAACGACCTCACCCTCATCAGAGTTCCAAATTACCATCTCATCGACACGTCGAGTCGGCTTACGCTGCATCCGATTGAAGAAAGCCGCAAATCCGTAATAGTTGTCTTGTGTCCACTTCTCAAACGGATGATTGTGGCACTTACAACATTCCAATCTCGCTCCTGAAAAGATCTGTGCAGTCGTTTCGGTCGCATCGTTGAGGTTGTTTGCAGTGCGGTAATAGTTGGCAGGTGGATTTTCGAAAGTGCTTCCCTGCGATAACAAAAGCTCTTTGACGAATTTGTCATACGGCATATTTTCGTCAATAGCCTTCACTAGCCAGCGGTTATATTTTTGCACGCCAGTTGAACTAACTTGTTGCTTATTGATTCGCAACAGATCCCCCCATTTCAGAGCCCAAAACCGCCCGAATTCTGGACGATCGATCAGCGAGTTGATCAGTTTTTCCCGTTTGTGGGCATCTTGGTCGGTAAGAAAGGAATGGACCTCTAGGACTGTTGGCAACAGACCGATGACATCCAAATAAACGCGCCGAACGAATTGTTCATCGCTGCATAGAATGGAGGGTTCGAAATGGAGTTGTTCCAACTGCTGGCCGACTAATTCGTCCACGACGTTTTGTTGTTGCAACCTAGGTTTGAACGGTGTTTTCTCACCCGGGGCATAGGTGACGAAGAGCGTGCTCCAGTGTTCGAGAAATCGAGCGCTAATACCTGCTTGGCCTCGGCCAACCCCTTCTACGCAACCGTGATCGTTGACGGTTGCCACCAACAAATCCGAACTGGAATACACGGCCAGCGTCGAGACATCCTTCTGGGTTCCATCAGCGAAAACAGCCCATACGGTCAATTTCTGCTGACTGTTTTCTGGTGATAGCAACAACTGATCCGATGGTCCGAAACGAATACCGGTACACGCCGAAGCAGGCTCTGCAACCTGGCACCCTCGGGAAAGCCAGTTTCTGAGGATTTCGTATTCTGGATCCGATAGTCTAAGTTTTTTACCGCCGCCATGATGAATATGCATCATGGGCTTACTCAATAAGAGACTAATTTCCGGCGACATGACATTCACCCGTCGTCCCAACTCATCTCGGACGATCGATTGGATATCTGCTTTGGCATCGTATCCGCGTAGGCTCAGTCGGAACCCATTCTTACCATTGGGCGAGCCGTGGCAGGCACCGGAACTACAACCCAACCTGGAAAGCGCGGGAATAATTTCGTGGTAAAACGAAGGTCCTGCATCCAGAGAGACCGGGGCAGACTCATCGGCAGTCACTAGCGATCGGCCTGGAAAAACCAAGAGCAACCCGGTGAAGAGCAATCTGCAGTCAGAGACCAAACGCAGCTTGGAACCAACATTGAAACGAGATAGAGAGAGATTCATGAATGACTAATCCTTTTGCGATTTGTCTGGAACCGGATATCGAACTTCAAAAGCGTCGCTCTCCACTTGGACCGTTTTTCCCAGGATCGATGTTTCGGCTATTAGTACAAGTTTTCCGATCTGAGCAGGCAAGTCAATGTTCTCAGTCACAGACATTCGAATGGTCGCTTCTTTCTTGCCCGCATCAATCACGAAAGAATCGGGGCAGACAAGCCAATCCGGGCGTTCTTTCCAGCGGCAATGTATCTCTTTTTGGTCGCCACCAGCACGACTCAAATAACGCTTTGCATGGACGCGAACAGAAACCTCGCTTCGCTTCGAGTCTTCGGTTGATGACTCCAACGAGACCTTGAGCGGATCCACCACAAGAAATGGAACATCGCTGATTACTACCTCTTTTGCCTGGCCTCGAAAATCGCCAATCGCGCGTACTGAGATCTTGTGCTGGCCAATTGGGGCGTCAGCAGGACCGCGAAGTTCAAAGCGGTATTCATTGTTCTTGCTATTCCCAACAGGTTTATCTTGGCCGGATGTACGGAAGCCGTTCGGAAGATTCATTGCCTCGACATGGATCGCAGCCGTGTAGCCTTCGATACGGTTGACGCAGTACACAGTGAAATACATCTCGCCCACAACACGCGGGAAGAGGGCTTCGTCACTGGCCAATCGCAGCCCAAAAAAATCGGGAAGAGGTTGTGCTATGGCCACAGCGATTTGATTCCACAATTCCACCGGCGGATATGCCATGGATGGGAATTGAGTGCGGATTTTATCCACGACGCTGACTTTCCCCATGACTATCGTTCCATCGTTGCCGCCATAGCCTGTAATTTGAATGGTGTTCAAACTTCCCAAGGGCAAATCCACGCGAGAAAAAAGTTTTAGCAACGTCTCATTTTCTGCTGCGTTGATTACGTTATTTTCTAATCGAAAGGGCGTGTCAGGGTCATCGATTCGCAATTCAATTGGCCCCTTGAATCCTTTCCGCTTGCAGACAATGGGAAGCAGTCCGACGCCTCCTTTCCCGATATTCACTCTCTCCTCCTTCGCAGATAATTCAAATCCGTCCTGTGATGAACTAACTTCGAATCGGAACGAATATCCAGGACCATATTGTCTGTTGATTTCGTGAACGGTTAGCAGGTAGTCCCCATCGATTTTCGCATCCAGTTCAAAAGTCGCATCGTCCAACCCAGAGTCGTCGTACGTTGCAAGGAGAGTTCCGTCGGGTGCGTACACCTTCATCAATAAGTCGGAAGGCGAGCCCAAGCTCCGCGTAATGCTGCGGATTGTTCGGCGAGAACCAGCCGTCAATGGGATTCGATAGTAAAACGTGTCGCTAGCGCCGAGGATAACACCGTCGATGGCAACAGGCGCTTTGAGGACCCACGCTCGTTCCTTGCAATCATTGGGTTCGGATCCCTCCAAGTTTAGATTTGGCAACGAACTGACCGCATGCCTCACTATTGCCGCTCCACCTCGGTCGCTGAATCGGGCTGCAATGGGAATCGATAAAGACTCAGCAAGTCCGGCGACCTTAAGGCTCGTTGGCGGGACAATTGCACCATCATCGCTACAGAACCCAAGCTTAAAATCGATTTTTTCAAAAGACGAACTTCCTTTCTCGCCAATGGTACAGGCGAGAGGAAACGTAGTCGTTACACTCGGAAAATCGCCGATTCGCAATCGGTACTGATGTCGAGCACTGCTCGAATAAGACGAATCGCAGACCTCGATGAATATACGCTGTTTGAGCGGCGATTGAAAACGAACGCGACAATCCCCGCTTAAACCAGGAGTATCATCAACGGTTGCAATTTCTTCTCCGCTTTCGTCAAACACTCGAAGAAAAGCATCGAGCGAATAGCCCAGACGTGATGATACAACTTCGATGGTTAGCCATTGGCCAGCAGACGCATCTACACAAAAACAATCGATTTTGTCGCCGTCGCCCGCGCCGTCGACTGAAATGGGAGGATGAACAGGTTGTGCCATTTTACGACTATGATTTTGAGGCTCTTCACCGATACTAGGCAGGTCGTCAACCATCATTAGAATCGCTTGGGAGACCCCTTCGGAGGTGGCTATACGAGCCGCATAGATACCGACAGGAACGTCGCCTGCGACTCCTACCGAGGCACGTGTGGATTTGTTATCCGACGCCTCCTCCGGAGAAAGGAACGTTGTTTCTGCGGGGAAACCGGTCCAAGCGTGTGTAGCGCCATCAAGGTTTTTGCCATAAAAATGGAGAACGGTGGTCTGTCCCGGCGCCACTGCCAACGGAGAGGTAAAGGTTATCTCAGGAGGATTCGAGAGCCCTGTGCTGTACATCACTAAGGCAATCACGATCGACCAACGGTAATTGGAGGTCATTGGATTCATGGCATACGCACTAGAAAACTTCCGAAATGGGGGTAGCGTGGTGAGCGACGAAAACAGGGCGATTGCTTGGTGTGAAGAGCGGCTTTGATCGATCGATACCAAGCTTTTCATAAATCGTAGCCGCATAATCTTCAGGCGTGTAAGGGCGATCTTGAACATATCCACCCTCGCGATCGGTCGATCCAACTACTTGCCCTCCGGGGACACCTGCACCGGCCATCACAATGGAATAACCGTGAGTCCAATGGTCCCGTCCTTGAAAGAAATTCATTCTAGGCGTCCGACCGAATTCGGTTACGAAACAGACGAGAGTCTCATCCAGCATCCCACGTTCATCGAGGTCCTGAATCAGTGCGGCAAAGGCCTGATCGGTACTACCCATCATAACCCAGTGTCCAATACCGAAGCGACCTTCTCCCCCAGCACCGTTGCGAATCGTACCACAGGAACCGTTTGCGTAGATGTAATCGTGGTGATCCCAATTCATATTCGAACCACCCGGCGTCTGATCGGTTTCAGGTTCGCGAACGTCGACCGTAACGAAACGTACACCCGCTTCAATCATTCGTCGGCCGAGAAGATAGCACTGCCCGCGATGGCCCCGACCATATTTATCACGAATCGAATCGGGTTCGTCGTTGAGCCGAAACGCTTTTTGTGTTCTGGGATTTGTGAGCAAATCGGCAGCTTGAGTACCGAGCTGCTGGAGGGCATACGCTGTCGTGTTTTGTTCAGCGGCCATCCCTAAATTTAGATTGCTCAGCAAGTCGCGACGATCATTAAAACGCGATTGATCGATTCCAGCCATCAGCCCCAGATTGTGGACAGTCCAATTCGGGTCTGCCAAATTTTTACCGCCAGTCTTGAAGACTTTGGTCGATGCCCGCAGGAATCCTTGACTCGTCTCTTTGGCCTGTTCATGATTTCCCGGAATCATAATGTACGGCGGAAGATAGTTACAGCTGGAACCTATGTTGTGAGCGACAACGGAACCGATATCTGGCATTTCAAGTGGACCTCCCGGGACTTCCCCGGACAGGGCATAACGCGTGCCTTGTGGATGACCGTTGGCGTTGCTGACTTTGTGGTGCATTGATCGAATCACAGTCAGTTTGTCCGCAACCTTAGCCGTTTTAGAAAGCAGTTCCGTAAACTGCATTCCCGCAACGTTGGTTGATATGGGTTTGTAGATACTTCTATGATCGGCAGGCGCATCAGGCTTTGGATCCCATGTGTCCATATGCGACAAACCACCCTGCTCCAAGATCACCAATACATTTTTTGCGCGCCCATTCCCAACCGACCCCAATGCAGCATCTGGATGAACGGGAAACAAATTAAGTCCTCCGGCGACTCCCAACCCCAGGAAACTTCGTCGCTGCAATCGACCCATGTTCTACCTCCAAAAGTTCCCAGGAACGACGTTCGCAAGTTCGGGAGATTGTCCGAAAGTTCCATTGAACACGTGGAGTTCCTGCCAGTGAATTTTCTAATATACACTAATGGAATTTGAGAATGGGCGCAACGATCCGCAATTTACCGAGCGATTCCCGTCGAGTCGTATGTTTTTGAGTTTTGGTGTTGAAAGCGGAAACGAGATCCCTTCAGCTCCATCGTAGTCGCGGTCCATCGTACTGGCGTACGCTGCCATCGCTTCAGCCTGTTGCTTCAACTCCGCAAACGGCGAGAAGACGGAATTCACTGTTCTAGCTGCAATTTAAAAAACTCTTGGCTTTCTTCACTGGGAAAGACGCAAATAATCGCGATTAGTTTGCGAAAACGGCTGGGTTTCACTTGCAATGTAATCTTTGAATAAAATAGAATGAGTTGTGATGCCTGCCAACATCGCTGATCACTTAAACCGTGATCGAATGCGATCCTTCCGATCATAAAAAGTTGAGGATGCCCTAAGGCTCATGATGATGCAACGAGTGCATAACTCAGTTAGGTGGGCGACCATTCACGCTGTCTTTCTGGCCGGGGGGATATTCCAGACGAGCTTGTTTGGACAGTTTGCAATCGATGCATCGGTGGAAACCGTCGTCGATCACTATGTCGATGTCCGTCTTCGAGAAGCCATGGTCGAGCCTGCTTTCCAGGCAATCGATTCCAGCTTGATTCGCCGACTGACGCTCGACTTGATTGGTCGGCTTCCCAGCCCATGCGAAACGCAAGAGTTTCTTGCATCCGTTTCTGAATCCAAGCGGGCGGAGTTGGTAGACGGTCTAATGGGAAGCGAAGGATTTGTGCGTCATCAAGTGGATGAACTCGAATCACTCTTGATGTACCCTGATCGCGGCAATCTAAGGGATTATCTAAAGAAGGCGGTTACAGAGAATCGCCCTTGGGACCAGATTTTTAAAGACTTAATGTTGGCGGAACAAGGCGACGATCCAAATGCGGGCGCAGGCTCGTTTGTCAGGGCGCGGTTGAATGATGTCGACAAGATGACCAACGAAGTCAGTGTTCGGTTCTTTGGCGTCAACATCAGTTGCGCTCAATGCCACGATCATCCGTTGGTCAACGATTGGAAACAGGATCAATACTACGGAATGAAATCTTTCTTCGCGAGGACGTTTGAAAGTGGTGGATTCGTAGCGGAGCGTCAGTATGGCACGGTAGATTACGTAACCACCAAAGGAGAGCAACGTCGCGCCCGACTCGTCTTCTTGACGGGCGAGGTTCTCGACGAACCAGAACAGCTCGAGCCAAGCGATCAAGAAAAGCAGGCTGAAAAAAAGCAGCTTGAAGAGTTGCGAAAAGAAAAGAAGGCACCTCCACAGCCAATTTATAGCCGCCGAAATAGGATCATTGAATCTGGACTCAGCCCCGTTGGCCGAACGTGGCTTGCTCGATCAATCGTGAATCGTGTCTGGTATCGACTGCTCGGTTATGGACTCGTCATGCCAGTGGATCAAATGCACAGCGAGAATCCTGCTAGTCACCCGGAACTGCTCGAGCGGCTGGCAGAGGACCTCATCGCCCATGACTTTGATTTGAGACGATTGATTCGTGGGTTAGTGATGAGTCGAACCTATTCACGTGACACTTCTTGGGAGGGTCATGGGACCAAGCCCGAGGCGAGCCTGTTTGCGATCGGTCGCGTTCGTATGCTCACTCCATTGCAACTGGGAGCTTCCTTGAGGGTGGCCACCTTGGATCCGGAATCGATCGGAAACAACGTCGCGCTGGTAGATCGGAACAAGCGTCTGGAGGACTCGGCTCACTCTGGACGCGGACTAAGTTCGCGGTTTGAAATGCCACGTGAAGATCTTCAGCTGAGCGTTAGCGAGGCGCTCTATCTCAACAACAATCGGGAATTGACGAGTGAGTTGCTCGGGCGAGGGCTAGTCGATCGTCTTGTGCATATCGCGGATGACGGGAACGCTATTGAGCTCGCATTTCAATCGGTGCTCCAGCGTCCACCCGACTCGGTTGAACGTAAAGCGATTTTGAGTTACCTACAAAACCGTTCCGAACGACGCCTGCAAGCCTGCCAGCAAATGGTATGGTCCTTGTTGGCAAGTACAGAGTTTCGATTTAACCACTAGAATACGCTTTTGCAATTTAAACCGACGGCGATTGCGAATTGGCACTCACTGTGCGATTTCGTGAACCGGTGGGCGCGAGCCCCGGGCCTGAATTCGCTGGCGAATCGCCGGATTCCTTGCCCGACTCTAGTGCCTACGGCTCCGAAGTTAGAAAGATATTGAAAATGCAACCATTCAAACGATCTTACTGTGGTTCATCCGATCATCTCGGATTGAGTCGGCGAGCATTTCTTGGCGGGTCGGCGATTACGGCGGGAGCTTTTAGTGCCGACATGAGCGGCCTGGAATGCTTTGCACAGCCGGTTTTTGCGGATCAGCTCAAACAGGAACAGAAAAGAGTGATTCTACTTTGGCTTGCAGGTGGTGCGAGTCAGTTGGAAACTTGGGACCCAAAACCAGGTCGTGACACGGGTGGGCCTTTTCGAGCCATCCCGACTTCGGTACCCGGCGTGCATATCTCCGAACTGATGCCCAAGATGGCAAAGCGACTGCATCAACATACGGCCATTATTCGGTCGCTCAATACACGCAACGGTGACCATGGCGGGGCAGCCGAACTGATGCTCAAAGGACGTCGCACCGACGCTTCCGTTCCTTATCCCGACCTTGGAGCGATGATTGCGCGTGAGCTCGGTCGAGCCGACAGTAAAGTGCCCGACTTTGTGGCGTTCTATTCGGAGACGGAGGGACGCGGTAATACGCTGGGAGGTCCGGGTTTCCTTGGCAGCCGCTACGCACCGATTCAACTGTTTGAGGATCCCATTCCTCAAGATCTTCGGCGGCTCGATGAAGTTGCGGAGGGTGATCATCAAGATCGTGAAAATTTGCGAAGACTACTCAGCCAACGCTTTCTTCGCAACCATACCGCGAGCACCGTTCAAAGCCACAACACGGCTTATGAACGCGTGAAGGGATTGATGTCTAGTGAGTATCTGTTCAATATAGATAACGAATCACAGAGTGTACGCGATCGTTATGGACCTACTCAATTTGGCGAGCAGTGCCTCGTCGCACGACGATTGGTCGAAGCGGGTGTACCTTTTGTCCGTGTCGCCCGAGCTTGGTGGGATAGCCATGGTCAGAACTTCGAGACGCATCTCGAACTGGTTACCGAACTGGACCATGTGATGAGTGTTCTCCTCGATGACCTGCAAGAGCGTGGGCTTTTGGAAGATACGTTGGTCATCACTGTCGGAGAATTTGGGCGGACACCTCAGATTAATGCGAGCCTTGGAAGAGACCATTTCGCCACCGCTTGGAGTTGTTCTCTTTCGGGATGCGGAATCCGTCCGGGCGCCGTTTACGGAAAGACCGACCCCGATGGAAAGACCGTAACCGAAGGAGAAATGGGGGCAGGCGATTTGTTCGCGACGATTTTTAAAGCCGTCGGTATTGATCCTCATCAGGAATATCAGTACGGAGCGCGTCCTATTCCACTTGCCGATCCAGGGACACGGATCATCACCGATATTTTGGGATAGTCCGCCCTAATTTTGTTTTTAGCGAGTCACAAATGGAAAAAAAGATCGAACTAAAAATCACGAAGGAAATCTCGCGACGGGATATCCTTTTTTCGATGGTTCGAATGCCAAATTCAGAACTTCTCCAGGTTGGTAGCAGCGACTTCAAGCTCTACGGTTTTGATCTCTCAAACGAAAAGAGCGAACCTATTGCAGAGGGCCTAGCACACGATAGTTATGTAACTGGTGTCGCTCGAACTGAAGCATTTCTAGTAACATCCAGTTACGACCAGCGACTCGTATGGTGGAGTATGGAATCTGGCAAGCCAATCCGAACGGTCGATAACGCGCATCCGCGATTCATTCGCGATGTTCAAGCGAGTCCAGATGGTAAATGGATCGTAAGCGTCGGCGACGACATGATCGCACGGGTTTGGGAAAGTTCATCTGGGAAATTGCGATACGAGCTTCATGGCCATCCGACTGAGACGCCCCATCACTATCCCTCCATGCTCTACGCGTGCGCTGTTTCTCCCGATAGCCAACATATTGCCACTGTCGATCGCATTGGAACGATTCTCATTTGGCGATCCGAAGACGGTCGACAGGTCGCTAAGTTAGAAGCCTCCGAAATGTACACTTGGGATGCAAAGCAGCGACGTCATTCGATCGGAGGAATCCGAAGTGTTGCTTTCTCGCCCGACGGTCGTCACCTGGCTGTTGGCGGTATGGGGCAAGTCGGAAACATCGATCATCTCGACGGCAAGGCACGTGTCGAGATATTCGCGTGGCAGGATGGGGAAAGGACACATTCCTATGGTGACAATAGCTTCAAGGGGCTAGTCGAGTCACTTGCATTTCATCCCAATGGCGAATGGCTTGTAGCCGCCGGGGGAGATAACAGCGGGTTCCTGATGTTCTTTGACCTTGCTGATAACAAGAAATCGTTCCGCGACGAAAAGGCACCCATGCACATCCACAGCGTTGCCGTCAATGAATCGGGCGACTCGATCTATGCAGTTGGGCATGGAAAGATTGCCAGGTGGACTGTCAGTGCGGTGCACGAATGATTGCCGCCTTCCCGAACCAATTCGCAACCTTGATCCATCAAATGGCGAATGAGATCACGACGTTTCACGGATGAATCCTGACCTCCTCGAACAATTCTCCTGCCGCTTTACGCGCATCCTCACGATTCATTTCAATCGCTTCGGACAACGCTTCACGTAGATTCGATATCAGCTCTTCGCGTGTTTCGCCCTGAGAGTTCACTCCTCGGACTTCTTCGATCCAGCCAATCCACCAAAGTCCATCTCGACGAGTTACGGCAGTGAATCCAATCGAAATCCAGTTCTCCATTTCGAACCGATGTCTGGGTCGTCGAATCCGGGGCAAGGTCTTGAATGGTCGCTCAGGTATAGCAGATTACACCGTCAATTTAGAGCGAGACGGGCGAAAGGGCGATGGCAATTGCGACTTGGGGATAATGAGTCTTGGTCAAACATACCTTTGCCTGCTAAATTTGGCACGCCACCGGATATTTATTACGAGTTACGTTGATAGCTGTTACACTCGCCAGCGCGCAAGCTGCGCTTCGTCTAATTCAACTCCAAGCCCTGGACCGGTTGGAATTTTTGCTGAGGGCGGGCCAAGATCAAGTGGTTCGGTGATCAAATCGGAATCGTGGTAAAAAGGTCCGATTGTGTCGGCTGGAAAGCAATCGGTGTCGACTTCTGGGAATGCTGCTGCAATGTGCAGCATCGCAGCGGTTCCGATTCCCAATTCCAAGTTGCTGCCCATCGTGCAGCGTAGTCCCGCCGCTTTTGCCACGGCGATAATCTCAGCGGTTGCAGCAATGCCTCCGTGTTTTCCAGGATAGATGCTGAAGATATCCGCAGCCCGGTGCAAGCTAAGCTGCCAAGCGTCTTGCAGGGTGAACAGGCTCTCATCCGCCATAATGGGTGCAAGTGTGTCGCGACGCAGTTCCGCCATCGCCACCGGATCTCCCGGCGGGATCGGCTGCTCAGCCAATAGCAGATTCACCCCTTCCAGTTCTCGCAAGCAGTACTTGGCTTGCTGAATCGTCCAGCCGCAATTCGAGTCGATCGTCATTTGCATATCCGGGCCTGCCACATCGCGTACCGCTCGTACTCGCTCGATATCCGTTTTGGGATCGAGTCCGGTTTTTACTTTTAGGCAAGAGACATTGAGTGCCAAGTGCTGTTCGGCCATTGCCCGTGAGCCAGCGACATCGCGTGCCCAAATGACAAGCTTAATGCGAACGGAGTCGCGAACCTTGCCACCGAGAAGCTGGTACACCGGTAAACCAACAGCCTTGCCGGAGATATCCCACATGGCCATCTCCACTGCGGCTTTCGTGAATGGATTCAGTTTGATCATGAAGTCCATCGCACGTCGAATCGACGAGATGTCTCGGGGATCCTTGCCGATAATTGCTGGTGCAATGTAGTCCTGGATTGCTGCGACTGTTCCAGCTTGAGATTCGCCAGACCACAAGCACGATATGGTGGCTTCGCCGAGCCCTACGATTCCCTCGTCTGTGTGAACGCGGACGATGACATACGGACTGGTCACGTGTTCACCGTGCGCGGTCTTGGCGGTCATCCCTTTCTTCAACGGTACACAAACGGGCATCGGTTCGACGCGAGTGATCTTCATCCGCTACTCCAAGAAACGAGTAAAAACATTGTGGGTAATTCTGGAAACATTTAGGTCTATGGGCAACGAAGCGCAATAATTGATTGATCCAACTGAAAAGACTTGTCCGCCGCTCGGAGTATCAAACATCACCATTTCAGCGCCACCATCATCGACGTTCATTCCTTTAGCCAAATGAACTACATTTGGGGGCGAGGATTCGGAAACTTTATCTGTTTCGTGCCCCGAGGCGCCACCGGGACAACGACGATGAAGACTTTGTTCCCCGAAACTTTCGCCGTTCTTCAAGTCGGTCCCCGCGAATACCCAGTGAGATGCATTCACTACGCGATAGGGGGCTCCGGTCATCGCACCCGTGGGCGTGAAGACTACGCCTAAAAGGCTGGCTTCGGACTCGTGTCGCAACGCAAATCGACTATCGTGACCGTTCATCCCGCTCCGCCACAAACTGGTAATTGCAGTGTTCAGACAAGTCATCGCACCGGACGAATCGAACTCGACCTCACAATTCAAACCATTACCGCCCAAGTAAATCAAACGGCCGCCCTGTGCAAAGACCCATTGTTTGACGCGATCGTACATGGGTCGAGTCCAGTACTCCGGATGCACTGCAGTAACCAGAATGCGGTAAGCGGTTAAATCAAGTATGCCGGCGTGAAGTTGAGTCTCGGCATAGTAGTCGTATGCAAATCCATGCTGCTCCATCCAGCCCAGCAACCGCCACTCAGCAGGAGCCAAATGGCAGGCTTGGCGGCTTTCGATCGGATCTGAGATTCGCGAGTCAAAATCGATATGATTGAAGGGCTCAGGTCGCTCGAACGAAAGGGGAGCGTAACTCGGGAAGCCCCAAGTACCATGACCGGCGTCGAGATAGCGTCGTAGTTCGCAGCGCGAATTTACAGTGGGCGTCGGTGGCAATTGGTCCGCGTGAATATAGTTGCTGCGGCCTCCGAATGGATTGTATGCATTCCAAGTCATGTTGGACGCCAGAACCGCAATCTGCGAGGTTGGCGTGGCAGGAGCCACGATCCAGGGAAAAGAAAAATTCAAGCCTGAATGGGTATTTGCACGGAAATAATACAGACCACTTTGCGAGGGCGCTTTTACGAATTGTTTGTGTACGGATCCAGAGTAACCCACTTTGTTCCATTCGACTCCGGTTCGCGAATAGTCGCCGTCGGGGGTGACCTGCATGGTTGCTCTAGGACCGTGTTCGTCATGCCAGCCCAATCCACGAACAAACTCAGGCTCCAATCCGTAACGCCACAACTCCAAATGATACTGCTCAACGGCATGGACACGGAATTCGGATTCCTCGCCCGAGCGGACCCATTTCGGCCAAGCGTAACCCAGCAATCCATCAGCCAACAAGCGGAACGCATGTGGTGAAGCTGGTGGTACTGTAACCTCAGAAAATTTGGCACCGAAACCCGGTTTCTGAAGTACGACACGGTAGGAACCTGCGGGTAGATCCAGGTGGACAGAGCCGCTAGCTCGGGAGTGGGTTTCCCAACTTCGGCCCGAGCTGTCAATGAATTCGAGGCAAACGTCTGCGAGAGCAACATACTGTTGGTCGCTGACATATCCAATCAACATCGGAGTCGTTTCCTTTGGTTCGTGTGGATCCATAACAAAATTGGTTTGCAATAGAATTTACAAGATGCTGTACGTTCTCGTTTGGAATCGGCTAGAATTCGGCAACACTTTCCCAAAAAATAGAACTATGAATTCCAATTCCGACCAGGGATATGAACCGCATACGGATCGACAGCCCGAGGATGGTTGCGATCATGGGCGACCGACGCGATCACGCATGGTCGTTGCTTTCTGGCTTTGCTCGATGGCTGCGATTTTGTACTTGGATCGAATCTGTTGGTCCAAAGCGGCTCCATCTATCAAGGCGGAGTTCAATCTGACGAATACGCAATTGTCCTATTTGGCAATGGCTTTTACACTCGCATATGGTCTATTCGAGATCCCGACCGGACGCTGGGGAGAGTTGATCGGTGCCCGCCGCGTGTTGACTAGAATAACGATTTGGTGGTCCATTTTTACTGCGATGACAGGCGCGGGATTAGGGTTTGTTTCACTGCTGATCATACGATTCTTTTTCGGTATCGGAGAGGCGGGTGCTTATCCGAATGCCGCGCGAGTCCTAACGCGATGGTTTCCAGTACATGAACGTGGACGCGTGCAAGGAATCATGCTGAGTGTTTCGTTGTTTGGAGGTGCGATCGCTCCTACGCTGGCCGCCGTATTGATCGATGCGGTGGGTTGGCGTTGGACCTTCGTTTTGTTCGGGTCATTGGGCGGCATCTGGGCGGCGGGGTTCTGGACTTGGTTTCGCGACACGCCAGACAAACATCCGCGAGTGAATTTGGCCGAATTGAACTTGATTCGCTCCGGTGGTGCAACAGTCGCTCCGACCACACACTCGGCAGTGCCGTGGCGCCGAGTACTATCGAATCCAGGGATTTTCATCCTCAGCATGATTATTATGTGCAGTTCTTTCAATTCGTATTTTTACTTCACTTGGTTTTCTTCCTATCTGGAATCAGCACACGGTATCGGCAACGCAAAATCGGGACTTCTCACCTCATTGGCCTTGTTCGGAGCAGCTTTGGGGGTTTTGTTGGGAGGGGTTATTTCGGATCGAATGATGCGAGGCTCGCTCTCCATTGTTCGCAGCAGACGCCTATTTTGCTCGGGAGCATTTCTCGCGAGTGCTGTTTCCCTATTTTCAGCTGTCCGAGCTGATTCCGTGCTGGGCCTATCATGCTTAGCGGCTCTCTCTTGTTTCTTTGTCCAGCTAACACTACCGACTTGGTGGTCGTCAGCGATTGAACAGAGTGGCAAGCACGTTGGTCCGCTCTTCGGGTTAATGAATATGATGGGAACCGTTGGCGCTTTGACTTCGCAGTGGTTTGTAGGCGTTTTCGCCGATTGGCAAGTAAGCCGCGGACTTTCAGGACGAGAACAATGGGACCCGATGTTTGCCATCTACGTTTGCGTGTTGTTTACCGGCGGCATCTGTTGGCAGCTTTACCGTAAACAACCGATCGAAGACTGAAAAACGGCCGAAACAAACCCTATTGTACGACCCGCGAGCATGCGAGTCGTGCTATGGTAACTATGTCCCGCGTCGTTTTTGAAGATCCCTCCCACCCATCCCAATGGATGCTTTCCTCATGAAAGTCCATCTTGGATTAATCCCGTTGCTTTTTTGCTGCCTATGGCTCATCGTAATCGATTCGTCCTTTGCCTATAGCCAAGAGCCGCTGCATGTTCGGATCGATCCAATGATCTCGGATCGAACTGGCGGCAGCGTCTCGGAACGATCGTCCGATGCCGAATTCCTTCGCCGCATCTCTCTGGATCTCAGCGGCGGCTTACCAACTGCGAACGAAGCCAGAGCTTTTTTCGAAGATGCGAAAGCCGATAAGCGTTCTATGCTGATCGATCGTTTGCTCGCCGATGAACGCTATGCCCTCCGAATGACCGACGCATTCAACATCATGCTGATCGAACGCCGCAGCAAGCACGAAGAGTGGCTTAAATTTTTGCGATCGTCGTTTGTGTCGAACAAACCTTGGGATACGATCGTTCGAGAAATACTCTCGCCAGATGCTGACAATGAAGCGGATCGAGGCGCTGCTTTTTTCTATACTTCAAGGCTCGAACATTATGGTCAGAATCCTCCAGACGTGCCTGGTTTGGTGCGCGACGTTGGTCGAATGTTCCTCGGTGTCGATGTCCAATGCGCCCAGTGCCACGATCATTTATTTGTAGAGGATTACAAACAAGTTGACTATCAAGGGCTGTATGCATTCGTGGGAAATACAGTGCTGAGGCAAGACGTCAAATTTCCAGCCATCGGCGAAAATCCATTGCTCAAGAAAGTTGCCTTCAAGTCGGTTTTCGAAGAGGAAGAAAAAATGACCGGCCCCAGGCTCCCCTTTGGACTCGAGATCGAGATTCCGGAACAAAAGAAAGGTGAGGAGTATTCGATCCCGCCGGATAAAAAAACGAAGTCTCCTGGTATCTTGAAATTCAGTCCCATTCGTGAACTTTCCGAGTCGCTGACACGAAGCGATAGACCGGAGTTTTCTCGAAACATCGCAAACCGACTTTGGTGGATGATGATGGGCCGTGGTTTGGTCGATCCGCTCGATTTGCATCATTCAGGAAACCCAGCCTCGCATCCGGAATTGCTCGATCTGCTTGCTCGAGAATTGGTCGAACATAAATTCGACATTAAGTGGATGCTTCGTGAACTTACGTTGACCGAGACCTACCAGCGAAGTGGCATTCAGCCTGCAGATGCCGTCGATCCTCCGCTCCCCGTTTCGTATCGAACCGCTCTCGAGCGACCGCTTTCAGCCGAACAGTGGTTTACGACCCTTCGCGAAGCGACAGGGGGCAGCACCATTGAGGCAAAAACGCTGACCGAGTGGAAAGATCGTTTTGACAAAGTCTTTGCCAATCCACCGAAAGAGCCTGAGATAAGTGTTGCGCCGACAGTCAAAGCGGCCCTCTTTTTGTCCAATGATCGAGTCGTCCTGTCTTGGTTTGAACGACAAAAAGGAAACCTTGTCGATCGCCTCTGCAAGGAAGAAAACCAATCGGCCATGATCGATGAAGCCTACCTCAGTTTGTTGACCCGAATGCCAACCGAAGAGGAGCGAACGGTCGTCGAGCAATTCCTTACACAGTCCAAGGGAACGCGTGAGAAAGCGATTGGTCAAATGACATGGGCTCTAGCCGCGTCGACCGAGTTTTTCGTAAACCATTAACTAGATGAATTGCTGACTTATCATCTGCAATTTGAGTACGCTGGAGATTTGCATATGAATCCATTTCGCTCGCTTTGTACACCGAACGAACATCGATTTTCTCGACGCCGATTGCTCGGCACGGCTGCTAGGGCAGGTGTCGCCGCCGGTACGCTTGGTCTCGGCGGACTGTTGCAGCCTTCGATTGCCGAAGAACTCGCCAAGAAAGACAAGCAGGTTTTGTTCATCTGGATCGATGGCGGAATGAGCCAATTCGAGAGTTGGGACCCGAAACCGAACACGCTCTTTGGTGGTCCCTTTCGCGCGATACCGACGTCCGTAACAGGAATTCATATCAGCGAACTTATGCCGCAAACGGCCAAACAGATGCATCATTTGGCCATTGTTCGCAGTCTTTGTACGCAAGACAATTCGCATTCGGCCGGTGTGGCTCGCATTCAGCGCGGGGATCCGAAAAATCGAGGCGTTACGTATCCGTATTTCGGGTCCGCTATTTCGAATTTGCTTGGCCCTGGCTCCAGCAAACTCCCATCGTATGTCTGGATCAAACCAGGCAGTGGCGGATTCATTCATGATGACGCTGGCTTTCTCGGTCCCAAATACGGTGCCTTAGCTTTTGGCGATGGTAAACCACCGGAGAACATGTTGCGGCCAGAATCGATAAGTGAGTCGGAGGACGAAGCGAGGCACCAATTGCGTGAGATCATGAACGCTCGTTATGCTAACCGCCGACGACCGCTGGTGAGTGAGGCCAATAAATATGTTTTTGATACCGCTAGAACCTTGATGCAACGCCGCGAGCTTTTTGATGAAGCCGCTTTCACTGAGCGAGATCGAGAGCGATACGGTACTCATGAGTTTGGGCGCCATATGCTGATTGGCCGCAAGATGTTAGAGGCGGGAGTTCGATTCGTTAAGGTAAACTCGTATGGATGGGATACCCACGGCGATAACTTCAACGGTCACTTGAGCCTCATGCCGAAGTTTGATCAAGCTTTTTCGGCTGTTATCGAGGACCTTTCCGCAAACGGGATGCTCGATCATGTTTTGGTCATCGCCATGAGCGAGTTTGGACGGACCCCGCGAATCAATGGCCACATCGGCCGGGATCATTGGCCCGAGTCTTGGTCGTTAGCGATGGCGGGCTGTGGTGTGAAGCATGGCGTCGTCGTTGGCAAGACCAATGAAAAGGGCACTTCTGTCGATAGCGAACCCTTGGATATTGGCCACATGTTTCACACGTGGTTCCGCGCCATCGGTATCGACCCGAAGAAGACGGAATATTCGAACGCGGGGCAACCTCTGCCGATAGCGCACGATGACCATCACGCTTGTGAAGAAGTTTTAGCCTGATGCCTTCTCAAAGAGAAATTGCCATGAACGAAACAACCGAATCATTGCTAGAACGCTACGAACCTTTGGAAACGGGGCAAATCGTCGCTGAACCACAAGTAACGGAAGCGAGGTTCAGTCCATGCGGACGCTTTTTGGCCGCTACAGGATTTGATGCCCGAGTCCGTCTGTGGAATGTTAGCGATGAGAAGCCGACGGAACTGACTGCAATTTCTGGACACAACGGTTGGGTCCACTCGGTTGTTTTTCATCCGACGGAAGATGTCCTCTATTCATCGGACTCCTGGGGACAACTTCGAGCCAGCCGCTTGAAAGACGAAATCCCACTAGAAGTTTGGCATCGCAATCAAGCTCACGATGGATGGATTCGTCAAATTGATGTCAGCAACGACGGAAAGATTTTGGCGAGCTGCGCACCTGATCGCCGCATTTGCATTTGGTCGACCGAAGATGGATCGCTCATTGCGGAATGGAATGGCCACGACGATGATATTCAATCATTGAGATTTCATCCGAATGGCAAGCACTTGGCAACTGGGGACGCGAAGGGCAAAGTCAAGCTTTGGGAGGTCGGTACAAAAAGGCTCATCCGTGAATTTGACGCTGGCCCCCTGTGGCTCTTGCATCGACTTCAAGATGTCGGCGGCGTTCGTCTGATTCGTTTCAAACCGGATGGCACACAAGTGGCTTGCGGCGGGGTCAAGCCTTCGAGCGGCGGTACGGTTCAAGGCGAACCGACATTGCTCGTGTTCGATACCGAATCCTCCGAATTGAAAGCGACGTTGACCTTGGGTGTCGCCAATGATTGTTTTTTGCACGATGTTCATTGGACGGATGACGGGGTATTGATGTGTGTTACGAGTGGAACTCCTGGCGCTGGCAAGCTTGTCATGCGTCGGATCGAAGACGAGAAGCCCTTTTTCGAAACGACCAAAATGCCGAACTGTTTGAGCATCAGCATGCTTGCCCAAACCAAACGATTGGCGATCGTAACCACCAACCGCAATAGCAACGGAAATGGTCGCATGCTAAACAAAAGCGGCGAATACCCCGGGAATAATTCGCCAATCGTGCTTTTCCGGTTGGGAAAAAAGACGTAGGCACTAGTCGGTACAATTTGTTCCGAAAAATCTTCGAGCGGACTTAGCCCATTTTGCATGGATGTTCTCACTCGCAACTTTCAATCCGTTAGCATTGCGGAATTCATTTCTTGTAGGGAGAATACGGCTATCTCACAACCGCGTATCTACTTCGCGATAGCAGCTGGTCTTCAGGTCGGAGCGGCAAGAATTGGGAGCCAATTTCTTCAGCCGGGATCGGCAATCCGTATTTCCAATGATCTTGACGTCAACGCAAATGAAGCCCATTGGGGTTTCAATCGAATTGATCCGATCGCCCGCAGCGGCAACTCCCACAAGTCGGACTGATCGAACTTCAATTTAAGGATTAGTCTCGATACAAGCTCAAGGCTTCGAGCTTTGCGGTAGGTTTTGCGGAGAAGATTCATCGCAATCAACTGTTTGATTTGCTCTTGGACATAGAACTTGCTGGTTGTCAGTTTGGCTGTCAGTTCATCGATTGTTGGCGAGCACTTGTTGTCTTTAAGGCAACCGGCCAATAAAAACGTACCAACGAACCCACTTCTGGGTGGGACAGTCGGTTCACGCGGAAGTTTCTTGATGGCTGCCACTCATAAGAATGATTTGACGCTTAGTTTTCTCGCGTGAATCGACTGTCCTACCCAGATTGCC
>CAMDKL010000031.1 GCA_945900945.1 Pirellula staleyi DSM 6068 | reverse complement strand
GCATTGCAGGATTGGCAATCTCGGTAGGACAGTCGATTCACGCGAAATAACGAAGCTTCAAATCACCTTTAGGCATGGCAGCCAACAAGAAACTTCCGCGTGAACCGACTGTCCCACCCAGAAGTGGGTTCGTTGGTACGTTTTTATTGGCCGGTTGCATAACGCAAAGAGCACGCTTTTTTTGCCTTGTCATAACTGAATCGTTCCTCCTCGCTCTCTGACTCTCGCTGTTTCGAGTAGATGACGTAAGCATCGGTTTTCGTTCGACTTTTCTTTGTCGAACGAGGATCAGTGGTGCAATCCTTTGGTTGTTTCTTGGTTTTTTCTCTACTCGCGGTCCATAGGAGATATTCTCATGGCCAATCTTAAACGGGCTTCTCAGCAACTTTTCTCCCGTCCTAACGACGAACGATTCGAAAGCTTTGAAGCACTTCAATCCCATTGCAATCGGATGAAGGAAAGTTCGACTCTTCATTGGCAATTGCCAACCGAGTTCACTCCTTGCCCGATGGGCTTGGAACTGGGCTTTCCAATCGGTGGCATTGGCATTCATTCCCTAAACGATTGGAGCTTTGGGCAATTGTGCTCACTGGCTGCAGTCCAAAGGGAAACCGTTAATCGGCTCAGTGCCGAACCCGCTTCGCGTGTCCTACGCGAAACTATCCCACACAACGGGAAACCACTGCAATTGCTGACCCAAGGCGAGACACTGCGTTCCATTCATGGTGCGAGCTACACTCGGATGTTCGATGCGGACCTTCTCGAAAGGGTTCGTAACGAGGCCACTGAGTTTCACGCTCCGCCAAAGGGATTCAACGGTGCAACCGGCTTCTACGCGGGACAGCAAGATATGTTCGCTTTCTTGATCGACGACTCAGCCTGGGTCGAGATCGGTGGCGAACAGTTCGCGCCTGGCTTCTTCGTTTGGAATAGCGAAGTGGGACGGCGAACCTTATCAAAAGTGCGATCGGCATGATCGCAGCTAATGGTGGCAAGTTCACGGTGTTTCATGCGGTCGACGCTCTGACTCGATTGACGGGTCGCTTGAGGAATGCTGGTGATCGGATTGAGCAGGATGCTTGAATCGGCGCTCTGCTGACGCTCGCGGTGTAGCCATGGACCCACAAACGGCATGGCTATCGATGATGGAAGCGATGCGGCTCGGCGATTACGACCAAGCTGCCGAGAGCCCCGATGGATGACAGCCGACGAAGGCAGGTTTGAAAGCGAAAAGTCGAATTCGATCTTCGAATATTTGTCGAGCTTGTTCCCCATCATATTCATGGGTATTGAAAAGCCAATGCAGCCCGGAGGGTGGCAAAATTCTATTGCCACAACGCAAAAGGTGCGCTAAAAGCCAAACATGGCTAGACCCTCATTCCCATTTCGCCAAACTGTGTTTGGCTCGCTCTCATTCGAGTGGCTTTTCGCCCTTGCCTTGCCCATTTGCAAACAACACTCCGGCGTCGTAGCGATTCGAGGAACTTCCAAAGTGACTCGCTGCAGGAATAGTTGCATCCGAAAATAAACCATGGAGAGGACTACCACATCCCCCAGCGGCCAAAATCAAGCCAACCACAATGGCAACAGAAAAGATCGGCGCAGTGAGCTTGCGAGCTTGTTCATGGGCGGCTTCCGTATCTGGCTTTCGCATCAGACCTTAGAAATTAATGGCGGGAGCTGACTCCCGCCTGAACGAAGGTGAATGGAGCATCGCCCAACACGGAACACAAGAAAATTCCAAAAATAATTCAAAGTAAAGTGTTCCGACTTAGTTTTTCTAGGGAAGGTTTAGCGCACGAAATGCATTTCTGAAGTAATGCGTCTTCAACACTAAAAAGTGGCGTTGCAACACAGTGTAGCTCGGCACTCCGTGCCGAGAAAAACGGCACGGAGTGCCGTTCTACACTGTGGCCATCCCCAAATTTAAGACTTGAAGAAGCACTAGGCAGCAAATAACTGTCGTCCGTTGGGTACAGTTGCCGTCATTACCAAGTATCGTTACGATGCGGCGCAACTAGTTCACTTTCTGGGGAGCGGAATGCCATTCATTCGATCATGTCGGAACTCAATGCCGCTAAGACGGGACGAAGCAAGTTTCAAGGAGCCATTCGATGAGCATTTCAAGCAATTCCAATCGTACAGTGGCCGACTCGAACGCATCGCAATTGCAGGCGTTTCGGATCATTGGCGGGCTGATACAACTATTAGCCATCGGTCTTTGCCTTGAATTGCTTCTGGGAATTACCGATGGCCTGAGCATGGTACTGAGGTTGTCGTTTCTCGCAATAGTCCTATGCTGTGTTGCATTTCGAGTTGGCTGGTTTGCCCTTGTTGCACTTCAAACTAGTCTGTTCTTTCAAGAGCCAATCGGCCAGTCTCTCGAACCATTCTCATCGGGGATCTTCTTTGTCCTCGTAGCCATGTTTGCAATCGTCGCAGCGATGAACATGCCTCAAACACACAGATTCGTTTCCGATTTTCTTTTGCGACTCATCGGGTTTCCAATCGACAAAGAGGGTTCAACCAAACCACGCATCCCATACGCGATGGTGAGCCCAGCGATTCAAATGTTGCACATGACCTTCGTAGTCATGTTGGCCATGTTCTTGTTGACAAACGTACCTATAGGGCGACAATCCGATCGCTGGCTACAATGGTCATTGCAGAATGGGCAAGCTGTCTGGCCTGGTGCTCTCTTGCTCGTTTTCATGGTTGCAATGTTGGTTTTGGCTCGTGAAAACTCTTGGCGTCAGCTTGGGCCTGCGCAAGCGAGCCTTTATTTGCGATCGGTGCAGCTGATTGCAAACTACCGTGATTTGTTGGGATTCGAACGGCAACGTCAGAAGCAGCTTCTTAAGAAACAGGCAGCGGCACCACAGCCTACACTTGTTGTGACGAAGCGGCCAAAAATCCGGAAGAAGGGCCTGGCAGATAGAATTGGCATGAAGGGTTTGAAATGATATTTTTTTGGGTGCGAGAAATCGCTGGCTGGCTTCTGGTTCTTGTTTCGCTCTACATGCTTCGAATAGGCTTAGTGTTTTTAAGTGACATTAACAGCCCCCGCATCATCGAATCGGCAGTCGTTATGCTCGCTGGCCTAGGCGTGATGCGTTGCGGAGTTCTATTGGTGCGGGTATCAACAGCCGCACGGCTTTTCCACGACAAAACCTGACCCACGATAGGTCAGCCTGTCCTCAGGCTGACACAGAATTATTCCAGCCTGTCCTCAGGCTGACTGGAGTACATCGGCTTTTCGCGATGCGTCCGGCTGAGGACAGCCGGACCTATCGCTTAGATGCGATCGAAGACTTCTGGAGGAACGCCGATGGGGAGGATGTGTACCGTTCCTAAATATTCCGTCGCACAGGTTTCCAAGAAGCCTGGCTTCTTGGCCACAAAAGTCAAAGTTGCGTTGGCATGAAACGTGGGGTCCGATGGTTCTCCAGTTTCCGCATTAAGCCCAGTGGGAATATCGATCGCGATACGTTGCAGCATGGACGCGTTAGCCAGGCGAAGTATGTCTGCCATCATGGGCCGTGGTTGGCCAGTTGCGCCAGTACCCAACAATGCATCGATGACCATTTGACTATTTGTACAGTCGGTTTGCAGTTGATTCCTTACTCGATCCAATTCGGGCGGAGATAGCCAGTCCCCAATCCAGCCGATGCGTATCTTGGTATGTTCGACTATTTTCAAATTCGCTTCGGCGTCTTGCGATAGTTTACCGTGTTCAGCGACCATCCAAAGACTGAGGCGATGTCCCATCGCATACAGATGCCGCGCGATGACGAGACCGTCCCCGCCGTTATTACCGGGCCCGCATAAGACTACGACATCGCTTGATCGATTCAGTTTCGTGTCGATCCAATCTGCGCAGCCTCGACCAGCGTTCTCCATCAAAACAAGACTGTTCATTCCAAAATCGCAAACTGCAATGGCATCCACCGCACGGATTTGAGCAACGGTCAAAACGCGAAGTGGCTTAGTGAAGGAAGTAGTAGTGGACATGAAAACACAAACTTTTGGTTACCTGGATGACGATGGTCGCTGGATAACTGAGTTTAAGTTACACTACTCCATTCCAGATTTCACGGGATAGCCAGAAATCGATTTCGCCGCCATTTTCAATTTAATTCAAGACTTCATGTCAAAAATCCTTCAGTCGCTTCCAGTTGGCGAAAATGTCGGTATTGCGTTCTCGGGTGGACTTGACACAAGCGCGGCCATTTACTGGATGCGCCAAAAAGGGGCGATACCGTATTGCTATACGGCCAACCTGGGGCAGCCTGATGAAGCCAACTACGATGACATTCCTAAACGCGCCCTCGAATGCGGTGCGGAGAAGGCCCATTTGATCGATTGTCGTGAGCAACTCGTTCACGAAGGCTTGGCTGCTTTGCAATGCGGTGCATTTCATATTACCACCGCGGGCGTACCTTATTTCAATACCACACCCATCGGTCGTGCGGTGACTGGAACCATGTTGGTACAAGCCATGAAGAAAGATGGTGTCAACATCTGGGGTGATGGCAGTACGTACAAGGGAAACGACATCGAACGTTTCTACCGCTATGGTTTGTTAGCCAACCCGAATTTGCAGATTTACAAGCCTTGGCTGGACGAGCAGTTCAATCGTGAACTGGGTGGGCGAAAAGAGATGTCCGAATTGCTTGAGAAAGCTGGACTCGGTTACCATATGAGTAAGGAAAAGGCTTATTCGACCGACTCCAATATTTGGGGAGCGACGCATGAAGCCAAAGACCTTGAAATGTTGGACTGCGGCATCAAGATTGTTGCCCCAATCATGGGCGTTCCTTTTTGGAAACCAGAATTCCCAGTCCCTGCCGAGACGGTTACAGTAACGTTTGAAGCCGGCTACCCTATTGCGATCAATGGAAAATCCTTTGAGTCCAGAGTCGATTTGGTACTCGAGGCTAACTCGATTGGTGGTCGACATGGATTGGGGATGTCCGACCAGATCGAAAATCGTATTATCGAGGCGAAGAGTCGCGGCATCTACGAAGCGCCGGGAATGGCGTTGCTATTCATCGCTTACGAACGACTGATCACCGGTATCCACAACGAGGGAACGATGGAACAGTATCGAGAAATGGGACGACGACTAGGTAGGCTTCTTTACGAAGGCCGCTGGTTTGACTCGCAATCATTGATGCTGAGAGAAGCGTTGCAGCACTGGGTTGCCAAGGCGGTAACGGGTGAAGTGACCCTCGAGTTGAGGCGTGGCAACGACTATTCGATTCTCGATACGCGCAGTCCCAATTTGACCTACAAGCCGGAGCGACTCACAATGGAAAGCGGTCAAGGAGAGTTTTCGCCGACGGATCGAATCGGACAATTGACGATGCGAAATCTTGACATAGCCGATACGGGCGACAAGATAAAGGTTTACCGAAGTGTAGGTTTGCTGTCCGCTGGCGGTGCTGACTCGATCCAATTGCTCGAGTAAACACCTCTCCTAAACCGTATCTACCTTCGCACGAACCGTCCGCCGATCCAATTGCAAAAGTTTGGCTGCTTTTTCAAAACTCTTGGTTTGCCGGTAAGCAATCCGGCAATATCGTTGCAGCAACTCATCTGCGGTCAACGAAATCGAGTGGATGTCCTTTGCTAATTCTAAGGACTCTGAATCCACTCGCGAATTCTTGGCTTCTCCGCTCGCGATCGCCGCACTGGGGGACGGAGCGTAATGATCGCGGATCATGATATTACGAACACACTGCTCTAATTCCCGAATGTTGCCGGGCCATTGGTAACCGGACGGCATATGCCTTTGCAACCACTCTACCACTTCGGAGGTCAATGTCGTTTGCTCGTCGGGAGCAATGCGTTTGGCAATGTACGCTACGATGTTCGCTAAAACTGCTGGATTGTCTTGTAATTGACTGAACAATGTGGGTGTCTCAATGACATCGGCACACAATCGGTAGTATAAATCTTCGCGGAATGTACGCTGCTCGATCTCGAACCCCAAGTTTCGGTTCGTCGCTGCGATAATTTTTCCTTGAAATTCTCGAATTTTGGTTTCGCCCAAGCGTTGGTACTGGCGATTTTGCAATACTCGCAATAGCTTGACTTGAGTGGTCGGCTCTAGTTCGCCAATCTCGTCCAGAAGTAAAGAGCCGTGTTCACCGCAGGCGTCCAGCCAACCCGCTCTCGTACTCGACGCGTCCGTAAAGGCACCCTTGGCGTGACCAAACAACTCGGATTCAATCACGCTAGTCGAGAACGCCGATATGTTGATCGCAAAATAGCTTTCCGCCGGCTGTGTCGCGAATCGTCTGGATTTCGGATCGAACGGAATATAACGCGACATCCCAATCGCTTGAGCCACAAGCTCTTTGCCGCTGCCGCTCGGACCAATCACCAACGTTGTAACGTGATGCATCGTTCGATAGAGACTTCGTCGATAGCGCCGCAGATCATGCGTAAATATCGATTGCCATATTTGCGCCCGAAGGTTTGCCGCTGGTAGCGATTGACCAATCACACATTCAAAGATGTTGTAGAATGCACGGTAGATCTGATTGAATAGGGCAAATAGGTGTAGAACCTGTGCCGAGGATGGCAACTGTAGACCAGGCAGCCCAAGCCAATATTCAAACGCTTTGGCAAACCGCTTCCAGACTTCTTCCTGGCAAACTGTTATGTCCTTGAAACTTGGCGGACTCAATTGCCCCCAGTCGTCGAATAATTCATAGAACAGAATGTAGAGGGCTAGGTCATCGTACCATTCGAGCTCCTCGTCGGTTGCAGGTTCTCCCGCAAGAAGCTTCGCTCGTATCGTTTTCGCAATTGGTGCAACTCTTTGTGCGATTCTTAATACGTTTGCCCTACGACTTTTCGTCTCATTCGCCGCAAAACTCCAAAAGGGGTGAAGCTCTGTCACGAAATCCTGCCCAAGTGCCGCGCGCTCGAGATCAAGTCGTTGCTGCAAAAAAGGGTTTGCGTAATTGAGCTGTGAGACTGCCCGCACAAACGGGAGCTCCGATCGTTTGATTAAGTTCATGGACTCGCTTTCCAATGGTTCGAGAAGTGATTCGATGTTTTGCCATTCGACACAAGCAAGTGTACATTCAATGCACATAGAGTGCACATCCTGCGCACATTATAAACCACTATGGTTTTATTTTTACTGCCTCGAAAACTCGCAAACCCTGTGCTGCAAGCAGCTTGCGAGTAGCAGACTCGTTTGGCACTCAATGTGCTTTAAGCAAGGAAAGTGTTTCAGGTTAATTAACTTTATTGAGGGCAGAATGATGAATGCAAAGTCCAAGTTTTGGTGGCCAGCAATCTGTTTGGCTGCTTTGTTCAGCGCGGTTGGAAGTGGTTCGGTCCGGCAGACGCAGGCATCGGGCTTGTTAATTGCCGATGGCGGACTAGGTGGCGTGCTGGAAATTAAAGAGCAAGATGTATCTGTCGTTATCAACAACGGGATCGCTGTCACCGAAATTCGACAAGTATTTTTGAACACGGAAAAGCGCATTGTCGAGGCGCTGTACACTTTCCCGGTTCCCAATGGTGCCAGCGTCAGCAACTTCAGCATGATCATCAACGGCAAGGAGATGATTGGCGAAGTAGTCGAAAAGAAACGTGCACGACAGATTTACGAGAGCTACAAAGCCGTTAAACGCGATCCCGGTTTGCTCGAACAAGTCGACTACAAGAGTTTCGAATTGAGAGTTTTTCCGATTGCAGCCGGTGCTGAACAGCACATCAAGATTACCTACTATCAACAATTGGACTTCGATCACGACAACGCGACCTACGTCTATCCCCTTGCAACATCCACGCGAGCAGCCGTCAACGAAAAGACAACCGGGAAATTCGCCATGACGCTGGACGTCAAAAGCGAGATCCCAATCACCAAACTTTTCAGCCCTTCGCACGAAAATGCGTTCGCGATCACAAACCACACTCCAAACTACACTCGAGCTAGCTTGGAGATTCCACAGGGGGACCTAAGCCGCGATGTGGTTGTAGCGTTCGATACCGAGCGCCCTCACACTGGCATCGATCTCATTGCTTCCAAGCGGTCCAATGAAGACGGATACTTCATGTTGACGATGGCTGCAGGCAAGGAGCTAAAGGAGTACGGAGCGGGCATGGACTATGTATTTGTTGTCGACATCTCAGGAAGCATGGAAAACGAAGGCAAGCTGACACTGTCTCGCAATGTCGTAAAAGCGTTTATCGGCGATCTTCAAAAGGAAGACCGTTTCGAGGTAATGACATTCAACAGTGCACCCCAAACACATTTCCAGTCCCTCACGCCGGTCACAGACGAGGCCAAGAGGACCTCAGGTGACTTCTTACTGGCTCAACGCGCTAAGGGAGGCACTGTTCTACGTCCTGCCGTGTTGACAGCCTACAAGTACAAGGACGCGGACCGACCGCTCAACGTGGTCATTCTTTCTGACGGGATGACGGAGAATAAAGAGCAGGCCGAGTTGCTTGCTCTTATCGGCAAAGCTCCTGCCGGCACTCGGGTCTTTTGTATTGGAGTAGGCAACGATGTGAATCGTCCTCTTTTAAAGCAACTAGCCGAAGGGGCAGGTGGCTTGGCCGCATTTGTATCGCAGCAAGACGACTTCATGCGTCAGTCACAAGCGTTTCGCCGCAAGTTGATGCGTCCTGTAGCTACCAACGTCAATATTTCTTTTGAAGGAGTAGAAATCTACGACGTTTTGCCAAAAACGCTTCCCGATCTGTTTTATGGTTCGCCTCTTCGTATGGTCGGCCGTTACAAAAAATCAGGTCAAATCGCCATTGCAGTAAACGCGGAAGTGATGGGCCAGCCGATGGTTCAAAACGTCAAAGCGCAGTTACCTGCTTCCGAAGAGGCGAATCCGGAGATCGAAAGGATGTGGGCTTTTAGCCAAGTGCAACAACACATGGACAATCTGCGGAGGAACGGCCCCTCTGAATCGACCGAGGGAGAAATTGTCCGACTCTGCGAAGGCTATTCGATTGTGAGCGAGTACGCTTCCTTCATTGTGCTTGAAAATGATAGTGAGTACAAACGTTGGTCTATTCAGCAACGCAATGCAACACGAGTTCAACGGGACAATACCGCTCGCAAGGAATTGCAAACGCAGCTTGAACGAATGAGAGAGGAGTCGCTGTCGGCCATCGGCCCTAAAGAGACCAAGCTGGTAACGACTCAAGTTAGTCGTCCGGACGCGCCCATCGCATCCGACTCTACACGAACCAGCTCACAACCCCAAATCACCTCCTCAGCTCCTTCTTCGCCCACGGACTTGAACTTTATTTCAGCAAATAGCTCAAGTAACCACGCAAGTTCCAACAGAGGTGGAAATACTCGCTCCGGAGGCGGCGGCGGTGCTATCGATCCTATCACAGGGTTGCTAGCGGCTGGACTTGCTGGTGCAGCAGCATGGGCGAATCGTCGCAAGAAAAAGCAAACGGGTGCAACCAACAACATTGAAACGAGGGTAGCAACGGACGCGTAGTCCTTGCAAAAATCGATGACCCAAACGACGGTCCATCGATCAACTAAGTAACGATTTTAAATCGCGTAGGCAACCGCCACGCGATTCGAGCAGCCATGATCGTGGGAGAGACAATGAACACTCTGAATTACTTCCTTCGAATTCCAATTACCTGTATGCTTAGTTGTATTGCCGTACTTCTTTTCTTAGTAAAGGAATTCGAGTCCCTCTTCGCATTCCAGTTCAACCAGTTTCGAGGATTTGAGATTCATCAGGTGATAGGTTGCAATTGGCTACATTGGTCCGGCGACCATCTATTTTGGGATCTTGCCATGTTTGCCGCTCTGGCGGCCATATGTGAAAGCAGAACTCCAGTGGCATTTCGTTGGACACTACTGTTCGCAGCCATTGCGATCCCGCTAGGAGTTCTTTGCATGGATCCGAGTGTTGTTTCGTATCGCGGCCTTAGTGGAATTGACACTGCCCTTTACGGGCTTTTGGTTGGGGAATTGCTTATTCAAAAACTGAAAGCGCGTGAGTGGACCGGTTTGGCCGTGTATGGATTGTTGCTGCTGGGAATGATAGGCAAGATGACGTTTGAGTTATTTACACGAAGCAACCTCTTTGTGGCTGTCGGTTCCTTTACGCCTGTACCCTCTGCGCATTGGATTGGAGCAGCCATTGGCTTGACGATTGCGATTCACAGTTTTTTCTCTCGTGCATCGCTCCAAGAAGGAATTCCGCAACCTCGTCGGTGAAATTGCTTTGACTCTGTGAGAATCGGTGCAATCTGCGGATGATTCCCAAGGTTAAGATTCCACTGGCAGTGGACGATCCCAATGTCGCAATCGATTACGATTACGATTAGGATAATGACGTAACCGTTCGTTGCCGAAGGCCGTGAACGGTTGTTTTCTTTCGACCCTTTTCGACTTGGCCGCTGCGATGCCTTCGATGCTTGATTCTAGAAACTATACTTTTCTCGGCACCAGACAAAGTCTGTATCCGGAATGCTTGAGCGTTGTGCCTGCCAAGATTATCGCTCGAGGGAAACGAGTCTCTTTCCGAAAGCGTTGTGCGACGCATGGACTGCGCGAGGATTTTGTTTGTAGCGATCGACGCTGGTATGATCGCTACGATTACGCCCTACCGCCCAAACTGCCCAAGAAAACGTTTGTCGAGGCTTCCAAAGGCTGTCCGCTCGATTGCGGGTTATGCACCGAACACGAGCAACATACCTGCGTCGCCGTTCTCGAAATCACAGACAATTGCAATTTGTCCTGCCCTTTGTGCTATGCCGATAGTCGACCGGGACTCAAACACAAGTCCGATCGTAATCATCCTGGCTGCGGCGGCGGTGATTTTGCTCTTTTTGGTGTGCATTGGGGCCTTCAAGTAGTTGAGGCCCTTGACTAGGGGCGGCTAGCGCCCAGCGGCTAATTAAAGCTAAAGTGAGAACCATTCGGGTTAGCGCCCTCCAGTTCACGAAAGCGGAGCTACGCAAGACAGTCCGTCATGATGTGTCCGCCGATATCGGTGAGACGGAATTCTCGGCCCTGGTATTTGAAGGTGAGGCGTTCATGATCGAGGCCCAACAGATGCAGCACCGTCGCGTTCAAGTCATGCACATGGACGGGTTGCTCGGTAACGCTGAAGCCAAATTCGTCCGTCTTTCCATAGGATATACCGCCGCGAATTCCACCTCCAGCCAACCAGAACGTAAAGGCATCTTTATGATGATCGCGACCGCCGGTTGTCTTATTGCCGTTTCCGTCCACGCCTTGCGCTAACGGAGTGCGACCAAATTCACTTCCCCAGATCACCAACGTATCATCTAGCATGTCGCGGCGTTTTAGGTCGGTGATCAAGGCGGCTGCGGCTTGGTCGATATCCTTGCACTTGCCCGCCAGACGACTATCCAAATTATTGTGGTGGTCCCAATCGCTATCGTACAGCTCAATAATTCGGACTCCGCGTTCCACAAGCCGTCGTGCGAGCAGACAATTGTTTGCGAACGATCCCTTTCCAGGCTTGGCTCCGTACAACTCCAGTGTTTCCGCTGATTCGGCCTTGAGGTCCATCAATTCGGGAACGCTTGTTTGCATTCGATAGGCCATCTCGTATTGACTGATGCGAGTCGCAATCTCGGGATCGCCGACATCCGCCAGACGGACTTCGTTCAACGAGCCAACCGCGTCCAGCACCCTTCGTCGACTATTCGAAGAATGGCCTTCTGGGTTCGAAAGATACAGAACACTTTCGCCTTCGGAGCGGAACGGGATCCCTTGGTGAACACTCGGCAAAAAACCGCTTGAATACATGCTTGACCCAGCTCCTCCTGCCGTTCCGCTTTGCAGTACGACATAGGCTGGCAAGTCTTGGTTTTCGGAGCCTAAACCGTATGTGACCCAAGAGCCAAAACTTGGCCGTCCACCTCGCCCAAAGCCTGTATGCAAAAAGATCTGCGCGGGAGCATGATTGATCTCTTCGGTATGCAGCGAATGAAGGATACACAATTCGTCTGCAACCTTGGCAAGATGCGGCAGCAACCCTGAAATGGCGTGGCCACTTTCACCGTGCTGCGAGAACTTTTGACGCGATCCAGCCAGGCGCATCTCACCGCCAATAAACGCAAATCGTCGACCGGTTAAGAAACTCTCTGGACAGACCTTGTTGTCATGGACGACCAGTTCCGGCTTGGGGTCGAAGAGATCCAGTTGCGACGGAGCACCGATCATGTGCAAATAGATGACACTCTTGGCTCGAGCTGACAGATTCCCTTGGTTCGAATGCGTTGGATTTGCAATAGAGGCAGACGACTGATGCAAAAGAGAACCTAGGGCTACGGAGCCTAGGCTAAAACCTGTCTTGCGAAAGAACTTACGACGGTCTTGAATAGCGGGTTGAAATGTCATCGTTCTATTCCTTGGTGATCGTTTCATCGAGGTTCAAGAGTGTCGAGGCGACTGCGAACCAGGCTACCGATTGCGATTGTATGGAATCGGCAAGTTCGCTCTCGTACAGTCGCTGCAACGTGTCGAGTTCACGTTGGCTCGGTAAACGTGCAACAACAATTCGAAACGCATGCTCAAGCTGTTGCTCCAATCTAGAATCGGGCCTCTCGCGAAGCACTCGGTCTACTAAACCTTTGGCCGCATCAACATACACTGGATCATTCAATAAATTTAACGCTTGAAGGGGTGTGTTGGATCGACCTCGATTCACTCGGCATGCGAGTCTTGCGGTAGCGTCAAAGTTGATGAAGCTTGGGTAGGGAGACATGCGTTTGAGAACGACATACACTCCGCGACGATACTGGTCATCACCAGGACTTACTACATATTCGTATTGTTGGCCGCCAACCTTCTTCCAAAGTCCGTCTGGTTGGGGGGGACGGATCGGTGGTCCAAACTGCTTGAGACTCAGCTTGCCCGAAATCGCCAAAGCGTTATCACGAATCCCCTCTGCGGTTAGCCGAAAACGAGGGCCTCGAGCCAAAAAACGGTTCTGTGGGTCACGTTCGTGAGCTTCTGCCGAAAGCCGAGACGATTGCCGATAGGTCGTACTCGTCAAAATTTGACGAAGCAATTTCTTTTGTGACCAACCCTTCTCCATGAAATCAACAGCCAACCAATCAAGCAACTCGGGATGCGATGGCGTATCCCCTTTGAGTCCAAAATCTTCCGGGGTCGAAACCAATCCAACGCCAAAGATCTCAGACCACTGACGATTCACCACAACGCGTCCTACTAGCGGATTGTCGCTAGATACTAACCAGCGAGCCAATGCCAAGCGATTGCGGTCTCCCGATTCTTGGTATGCATGCAGTACTTCCGGTGTGGCAGGCTCGATCTGTTGGGTTGGATTGCGAAAATCGCCGCGAGCGAACATGGTCGACGTTCTCGGCTCACTGACCTCACGCATGACCAAAGACTTTGGGACGGCTTTCTTGTCACGTTCATTTTCAAAAGCTGCAAGGCTCTTGCGAAGCTTGGCGACGGTTGGCGATTCTTTGCGTTCGGCAGGCAACGATTCCTCGTAGTCACCGATCAATGCGGACAATCGAAATCGACCGATGGTGCGTGCACTTCCGAAGTTCTGTACCAAACGAAAATAGACTTGCTCTGCTCCTTGCAAGTCGCTTGGTACTGCTATGCGAAACGCAGCCCAATGAGAACGCTTGAACTGCGTTCCAATGGCCCAACCCGACTTGACGTCGCTATCAATTGCGTTCGCGACATCAAAGTTTTTCTGAGAAAAATCTGCTCGTGCGTCGGTCAATTGGATCGGCTTCGAGGTGGTGTTGTCCGACTCGGTGGATAGACTGGCTTCAAAGCTATTGAGAACGAAATTGGGTCGAGCAGCGTCACCACGTCCAGGTCCCGTTCCCGGCAATGATGGATCCGTGAGCGTTTCAAGTAGAAAGCCTACGACCGGTTCTGGGCCAAGTTTGACTGTTACGGAATACGTATCCAAATCGGGCGGATCATCCTGGAGCAGGACCGAGCCATCGTCGAGAAATTGATGCCCAGCGCCGCCCAATGAATCAAACTTGATCGGCTTGAGAACGCGGGAAAAAGAAACGGACTCGCTCTTTCTATCACCGCGAACGGACTCTTGGAGTGCACTGTCTAGGCTAGTGCGGGCCAGGACAATTTTCTCATGGAGTACTTTTAACTCTTGTTCCTCCTCCGTGCCGCTCAGATTCAAGTAAGGACCGACAAAGCGAATGGAACCGGGGACGTTTGGGTTCGATCGATCGGCCTCGAGTTCGCTTTGATTGAAGAACGCGAACAGACCGTAGTAGTCACGTTGTTTGAATGGATCGTATTTGTGGTCGTGACACTGCGCGCACTCGAGAGTCGCTCCCAACCAAACGTATCCCAAAGTATTCACCCGATCAACGACTTGATTGAAGCGGTTTTCTAACGGATCGGTCCCCGCCTCGACGTTGCATGGAGCGCAACGATTGAAACCAGTCGCGATGACTTGAGACTGAGTTGGGTTCGGTAATAAATCTCCAGCCAATTGTTCGATTGTAAACTGATCAAAAGGCATGTCGTCATTGAGAGCTTGAATGACCCAATCGCGATAGGCCCAGAGTTCGTGCAGGTCATCGCGTTGGAAGCCGTGTGAGTCAGCATAGCGAGCCGCATCCAGCCAAGGTCTAGCCCATTTCTCGCCATACTGTGGTGATTGTAGGAGCCGATCAACACATCGCTCGACGGCACCTTGAAGATCCGAAGCCGCTTGTTCCGCGAAAGCATCGGCTTCGACCGGCGTGGGCGGTAGTCCAATAATGTCCAAATACAGTCGCCGAACGAGCGTATGCAGGTCCGCTGTTGGAGAAACGGCGAGGCGTTCGGACTCCAATCGCTTTTGAATAAAGAAGTCAATGGGATTTGGCGGCTGTTGTGTGCTTGTCAATAACTGCGTTGACTTGATGGGGGCGACGTAAGCCCAGTGTCGACTGGCGGCAGCGTCGGCTGACCAAGGAGCACCGTGAGCGATCCATTCGCGAATGCGAGCGACCTCGCGATCCGTGAGGATTGCACCGCGGTTGGGCATGACATCTTCATGCCCCTTGGGTAAGCGGATTCGACGCAGGAGCTCACTTGCATCTGGATTTAGGATATCGAAGGGTATGCCACTGTCACCGCCCTTGGCAACAGCTTGCATAGAATCGAGTCGAAGTCCACCTTCTTGCCGTGCGGGACCATGGCATTCGAAACACGATCGGTTCAGGATCGCGTAGGCATCTTTGGCAATCGACGATGCTACGATTTCATCCGCAAGAGCCGTAACCGGTATCAACCCGTGCAAGCAAGCCAAAACGGAGAGAACAATGACGGCTACTCTTAGAATTAATTTCGATCCCAATTGTCATCACCTAGGATTGTATTTGCCGAAATTTCACAACGAAGATTTAGTATACACAAAGACCTGTCCATTCGGTCAAGTTAGAAATTAAGCACCTATGCATAAGTTTTCGGAGACGCAAACCACCTGCATGACGATTGGACATCGGCACAGTTAACCGCAGAGGTCGCTGAGAGACGCAGAGTCAGATCGTCATTAGACAAATCTCTGCGATACTCTGCGTTCTCAGCGGTTAATAATCATTAAGCGGGAATGAATTCCTGCACTCCAAAGGGTACTCTATTAACGCCCCTTTAACGTCTTTGAAGCCTTTTTTTCCTTTCGCTTTTCTGCATTGGCGGGGACTTTGATGGTTCCCTTTTCGCCGGGCGTTGGCACGTTGATGGAGGGCATCATTTTTCCGAGTTGCTCCTTGATACTGTTTAAATCGCTTTTGCCAGCGAGGTTTTTCCATTCCATCGGGTCGTTCACTTCGTCGTACAATTCTTCGCCTCCGTCCGCGTAACGGATATAACGCCACTTTTCGGTGCGGACGGAGTGGTTCATGTAGCCGTGTGTCGTAATCCCAGGCCGATCCCAACCGGCTTTCGGATCCACGAGCAGCGGTTTCATACTGACGCCTTCCACATGGCTGGGAATGGAAAGTCCACACAGATCACAGAGCGTCGGATAGATACTCATGAAGTCGACCGATCGATTGCAAACCGAACCGGCTTTGGTCGTGCCGGGGACAGTGAAAAACAATGGGGCTCGCGTGGCTTCTTCCCAGAGTGTGAACTTGCGCCAGTGTTGCTTTTCACCTAGGTGCCAACCATGATCGCCCCAGAAGACAATGATTGTGTTATCGCGATATGCGCTCTTGTCGAATGCGGCCATCAAACGCCCAACCATTGCGTCGGAAAACGCGCCAGCAGCGAGATAACCCTGCACCGCCTCTTTCCAACGTCCAGACTTGAGCATCGGAACATGGTCAGTTTCCGGATGGGCCATTTTGAGTCCTGCCGGGGGTAAGTCGCTTAGGTCATCTTCGAGCACTTTCGGCAACTGAATACTGTCGAGTGGGAACATGTCGTAATACTTCTTAGGAACAAACCAAGGCATATGCGGCTTATGGATTCCACAGGCGAGAAAGAGGGGCTTGTCATGTTTTTTTTGGAGCTGCTCGATGCAGTAATCGACGATGTGGTAGTCTTCGAGGTCACTATCATTTGCATTGATCGGAGCGAACTTGATGCCGCCTACTCCGTCGCTTTCACCTTGTGCCGGACCGGGGGGGCCACCCCTGGCTCTGCCCTTGTTTCCTTCATCGCCCGATTCCCCGCGATGTTTGTAGTAGACGTCCCAATCGGCGTCGTCGTAGCGTCCAAAACTCTCGTGGTAAATTTTTCCAGCACCCGCCACGTAGTAGCCATTTGCTTTGAAGTGCATATTAAGGGTATTGACTTGACCCGACTTTTGATTGCGCCAGTCGATACTGTTATTGTAGACGCCGGTTGTTGAGCTTCGCATTCCTGACATCAATGCTGCTCGCGAAGGATTGCAAACAGGAGAAGCGCAGTGGGCGTTGTAGAAATTGACTCCCCGGCTGGCCAATTGATCGATGTTCGGCGTCTTGGCTTGTGGATTCCCTCCTAAACATCCAACCCAGTCATTGAGGTCGTCGATGGCGATGAACAAGACGTTAGGTTTCTCGGCTGCCACGGATGTTGAACCAACCGCATGCATGAGTATCAATGTCGTCATCAAGCATCGAAAAAAGTCACAAAAGAGATACGTCACAGTGGCTTCTCCAGCGTAGTGGTGGGTGACAATAGCAGCAAAATTTGATGGTGCCGAATTCAACATTGTATTCGAGAAGCCAACCTCCCTGGTAGTTGCAATTGGGGTGTCAGCTGGCGGCAATGGCACCCCACGGCCAGATTTCGCAAAAACTTCATGATTTTGATCTAATCGAGAGCCGCCATTCATGGAATAATAAGATCAGGCTGTGAAGATTCTGTCCGATGGCGAATCTACCATTTCATTTTACTTCAGACTGTTTCCATGACTCACCATCTCCACAAATTGCTAGCGTCGCTCGTTTCGGCTTTCGCCTTTGGGTCGCTGCTGATTTCCAGTTGTCCTCTACCTGCCTCTGACAAAGTCGCATCGGAATCCAGCAACTCACCCGCGATCGGTTCCAATCTGGATGGTTTTTCTTTAACCGACTACCAAGGCAAAGAATGGAAGCAGAACGAGTTCCAATCGAAGAAAGCCATTGTGTTCGCTTTTGTCGGAACACAATGCCCCCTTGCTAAGCTGTATTCGTCCAAACTGGTTGAGCTGGAACGACAATATCGCGACCGTGGCGTCGCTTTTGTCGCCGTCGATTCCAATGTGCAAGACAGTTTGGCCGAGATGGCCGCTCATGCTCGGAAGTTTGGATTTGAATTCGCATTTCTAAAGGATCCTGCACAAGAGCTTGCAAATCGATTGGGCATAACGCGAACACCCGAGGTTTGTGTCATTGATGGCACCAGCAAGATACGCTATCGAGGACGGATCGATGACCAATATGGCATCGGCTTCTCAAGGGACACTGTCTCCAAAAAAGAGTTGGTTGTTGCGATCGAAGCGATTCTAAAGAACGAAGAGGTAGCAACAACGACCACGACTGCGTCCGGATGCCTAATAGGTCGTGGGCCTCGCGACCTTGCTAAATCGGAATCGATAGTTACCTATGCAGAACAGGTCAGTCGGATTCTTCAATCCCGCTGCGTTAGTTGCCATCGGCCAGGCGAAATTGGTCCGATGGACTTAGGCAATTACGACGACGCATCCGCATGGGCTGACATGATTGTGGAAGTTGTCGACGAGGGACGCATGCCACCCTGGCACGCTAGTGAAGCACATGGCTCGTTTAAGAACGACCGTCGCATGCCCGCCGAAGAGATCGCCGCCATTAAGAATTGGGCTCGAGCGGGAGCGACTCGAGGCGATGCAAGTAAGGAGCCTGCACCTCTGAAGTTCGTAGAGGGCTGGCAATTACCTCGCGAGCCGGACTTGATCGTTCCTATGAGTGATAAGCCGTTTGAAGTCCCCGAACGAGGCGAAGTCAAATATCAGTATTTCGTTGCGGACCCACATTTAACGAAAGACACTTGGATCAATGGAATGGAAATCGTTGCCGGTAACCCCTCCGTCGTGCACCATATTCTCGTCTTCGTACGCGAAAAGGGAAGCAATCAGCGTGGTGGCGGTGGCTTAGGTGCCGAACGCGGATTTCTTGCGGGCTTTGTACCAGGCACACGAGTAGAAGCTATGGCTGAGGGAATGGCAAAATTGATCCCGGCTAATAGCGAGCTTGTTTTTCAAATTCACTACACGCCCAACGGAACAGCTCAATCCGATTTGAGCAAAGTCGGTTTCATGTTTGCCGATACCAAGTCCATCACACACGAAGTTCAAACGACGAGCTCGGTCCAACCTAATTTCCGCATTCCGCCTCGCGATGGAAACTACAAGGTTACGGCGATGCAGCCCGAAGAATTACCCAACTGCGATTTGCTCTCAATGAGTCCGCACATGCACGTTCGCGGAAAGACCTTTCGATATACGGCCGTTTACCCAGATGGGAATCGCGAGGTTTTGCTCGACGTCCCCCATTACGATTTTAACTGGCAAACCGAATATCGATTGAGCGAAAAGAAAAAGATGCCTAGCGGAACTCGCATCTTATGTGAGGCTGCCTTTGACAACTCCACTAGCAATCTCAACAACCCTGACCCGAACGCATGGGTTCAGTGGGGAGATCAGACTTACGAAGAAATGATGATTGGGTATTTTCACATTTCCGTGCCGATCGATCCTAGTACCGGCCGAGCTCCGCAGATCAAAAAAGCCAGGACCGAACGACCGACACCAGAACAGATATTTGCCATGCTCGACATTGACGGTGATGGAAAGGTTATTCGAAGCGAAGTACCCAAGCAGCTCCAACCCATTTTTGATAGAATGGACAAGAACACGGATGGTGTATTGGAAAAAACCGAGTTGCCAAAATAAATTACGTCGCGTGGTATTTAAATGATCTTCCGTGATATTCTTGCTCCATTGGCTTTTAGCAAGACGCTACTGCAGGTATCGAGCTTGGCGATTGCCGTTGGGCTTTATAGTACTCTTTCTGTTTGGCAGGAGGCGTCCTCCTCAAGTGGCATTGGCTACATGCCGTCGCAATTTCACGCAGCAATGTCATTGACATTGAGTTGCCTGCTCGTGTTTCGCACGAATTCTGCATACTCGCGATGGTGGGAGGCAAGAACTTTGTGGGGTATGTTGGTCAATGCCACACGTAATCTTTCTATCAAACTGACATGTATTATTCGTCTGTCGGAGCACGATAATCAGTTTTTGCAAACGCGGATTATTGAATTTCCAACGGCATTGATGAGCCATCTTCGCATTGCGCCTCCGTCCAACTCCGATCCTCGCGCCGACCGAGGAACCTCTGACGGCAATCATCGACCAGCGTTCGTAGTTCAGCAGTTGTACGATTGGCTGGCCATCCAAAAATCGAACGGTCGGCTCGATGGCGATGAAATGCGAATCATCGATGTTGAATTGGCCAAATTTTTAGAGGTTTGTGGAGGCTGTGAACGAATTGCCAGGACCCCAATGGTTCGCTCGTATCGCATTTTTGCTAGACAATGCATCTTTTTGTTCTTATTGACACTTCCTTGGGGAATTGTCTCGGATTTTCATTGGTGGACTATTCCGCTATCTACAATCACTGCCTATTTTATGATCGGGATGGAGGTGGTAGCTGAACACGTTGAGGAGCCATTTGGTATCGATGAGGATGACTTAGATCTCAACGGTTTTTGCAATACGATCAAATTTTCCGTCGAAGAAATTTTTGCTTCCAAAAGCCATTAAATTCTAGACTTTTGACAGCATTAACTCAAATGTGCTCGCAGGGTTTGGGCGGCTTGCTCTGGCGTAACCGTGTTGATAAAGCAATCGGAGCCCCATTCAAAGCCAGCTACTTTGCTAAGCCGGGGAATGACTCGAAGCCGCCAGTGATGTGCTTGCTCGTAGCAATCACCAAAAGGGCTAGTCTGCAGTACGAAGTTGTATGCAGCCGAGGGATGAGCTGACTCGAGCGCCGCAAGTGTTTTTTTGGAAACCAAGGCCAGATCTTGACGCTCTGCCTGGCTGATTTCCTCGTACCTGCTCTTATGAGCCCTCGGAATGATGGAAAAACTGTATGGGAACCGAGACGCGAACGGGCAAAGTGCAACAAAGTGTTCGGAACTGTAAAGAATTCGCTGTTGTCGTTCTTCCTCTTCGTTTACCAATCGGCAAATATAACAGCTTCCGTACTGCTCATGGTGCAGAACTAAACGCTGATTGACTTTTTCGATATCGCGAGGCACAAAGTCCAAGCTGATCAATTGGCTATGAGAATGGTATAGCGATGCTCCCGCATCCGCTCCATAGTTTTTGAAGATAACAGCGTATTTCAGGTCTCGCTGTGCTCGCCAATGATTCAGGCGACGACGGTAGGCTTCAAAAATGATCGCGATGTGATCTACTGGCAGTGCTGTGATGCTATCGACGTGGACCGACGATTCGATGATGACTTCGTGTGCACCCCTAGGAGTATTTCGTTGAAACAAGTGATTGGCTTGCCAGGTTTGCAATGGCTTTACTGAAGAACCGCCAAGCGCACCTTCGGAAACAGTGGTAGCCGAACTGGCTTGAAAATGAGCTCGAATATTCTCGTCCGAATGCGGCTCATGTAGGTGGATGGCTGGAAACTTGTTGGGAACAACGCGGACCTGCCATGCCAGACGAACCCGTTTTGCGGCATCCGCACTTCGATTGGTCGAAGTTTCGTCGCAATTATTTTCTGGTAGGACGAGAGTTGGCTTCGGCGTTTCGTGCTCGTGGCCAGCGCAAAACGGGCATTCCATAATTGCGTTCGGCGAGTTAGAACGCGATTGCCGATACTGGTCGGGACGATTTTCGCGGTTGGGCGCAAAGATCACCCACCGGTCCGACAACCAATCGTAACGTGTTTCGTTCATTGCCATGCTGGCCCTCTAGAGTCTACCATCAATTGCTGCCATCTCGCGAGCTCGGCGGTAGACAGACTCGTAGGCGATGGCACTGTTGAGCCACGACCAGTCCTGCGCCATACCTTTGCGTACTAGTGTATCCCAAACCTGGGACTCACGTGAATACGTGTCTACGGCGCGCAGTACGCACTCCTTGAGTGAATCTAAGTCATAGTTTTGAAACGAGAAACCGGTTGCCGTGCCAGCAGACAAGCTGGCGTCATTTAAGTTACAGACTGTGTCGATCAATCCGCCCGTCGCGTGAACGATTGGCACAGTCCCATACCGCAGGCTGTAAAGTTGATTCAATCCGCAAGGTTCGTAGAGGCTCGGCATCAGAAACATGTCGCTGGCGGCTTCGATTTTGTGTGCCAACGGATCCGAAAATTCAAGTCGAACAGCCACGCGATCTGGACGACGGCGAGCCAATTCGGACAGTGCGTCAGCAAATCGTTGATCGCCATTTCCGAGAATGACCCACTGGACATCCAATGTTTCGACCAACTGTTCAAGTAGCGGCTTTACCAGATCCCAGCCTTTTTGTCCGGCGAGTCGACCAATAAGTCCGATGAGTGGAACATGGTCGCGTTCAGGAAGTCCGACGTGACGTTGCAGATCGCGTTTGCACTGCCGCTTTCCTATCTGCCAATTGTCTATGTTGTACTTTTGGACCAAATGGATATCGTTGCGAGGGTCCCAGACATCATAATCGACACCGTTTACGATGCCTGCGATGCGGTTGCCTCGGACTCGCAGGGATCCGTCCAATCCGCAGCCATGCGCGGGCGTTCGGATTTCCATTGCGTAAGAGGGACTCACCGTGGTTACGATATCTGCAAAGGCGATTCCTGTCTTGAGTAGGTTCAAATCGCCAAAAAACTCCATTTGCTGCCAATTAAAGTACTGCCATTCCAAAGCGGTCAAACCCATATCATGTTGCCAATACCGACCTTGGTAAGCCAAGTTATGAATAGTCATTACCGAGGCTGCATTGCGATACCATTGGAAATCGCGGAAGTTGGTTTTGTGATATGCAGGAATCAGGCCGGCTTGCCAATCGTGGCAGTGAATGATGTCCACAGGTAGACGCAGGCGTTCAATCGCTTCGACTACACACCGAGAGAAGAAACAGAAGCGTTCGCAATTGTCACGAAAATCGCCTCGATCATCTCCGTAAAGTTGGTCGCGATCGAAGTAGAGTGGTTGGTCGACCAGATAGACATCGACTAACCCGTTGCCGATGGTGGTTTTAAGAATTCTTGCCGCCATGGGCTTGCCAACCATATCCACGACAAATGTGACATGCGTATCGATCATGGGCAAACCACTAGCCAACGCACGTTTGTATGCCGGAATAAAAAGACTGCAAGCATGTCCTTGCTCCGCCAGTTTGAGCGGTAGGGTTCCACAAACATCCGCTAGTCCACCTGTTTTAGCAAACGGAATCGCTTCGGCAGCAGCCATCACCACATGCATGGTTCACTGTCTTCATCGTTGGAGGTCTTGGGTTGTTAGAATATCTCAATTGACTTAAAGTCTGAAAGCGATTCGAGATTTCCAAAACACCAGCATATCAGATCGCTGAACGGATCGTGGACTACCATTCGATCCGTAGTCAACTTGGATTAAAAAACCACCTAGGCACGTCTTTGTCAACACCACTCGCTGTCGTTTATGAGAAAAATTTGAATTAAGAAATTGTTGCCAAGTTGATCTTGGTTGAGACATAATCATCGGGCTATAATCCCGCCCCCTCGTCATCTCCAATCGTTCCGTCCTAACAACGCAAGGTTAACCTCGTGCTTTCGATCCGACCGACAGTTGCCGAGCATGCTTTTTACGTTTTCGCAAGATCTCTTCATCCCGAACTTTTTAGTATCTATCGTAGCCGTTCCATCCAGCGAAATAAGTATTCCGCAAGAATCGACATTACCAGCGACGGCCATCGCGTCACTTTCAATTCACGTTCTGTAGTCATGACCGAGGTTGTTTGTTCGTCCAAGCAGCTACTGCCACAAAAGCGGCGTTTGGTTGGCTCGAACCTCAAAGGCAAGAATGTCGAGCAATTGGAACGCAAGCAGGGTGTGACTTATCACACGCAGTTTGAACTGGAACACGTCTCGACGGAGATGTTTTGGATGCTGCATAACCAATTGCAATCGAGCCAATGCGAAAACGAATTGGTTCATTCCTTTGATTCTAGCGGACGTATCGCGTTCGGAGCCGTGAGTTTTGTGCACGTAGAAGAGCGGGAACGGCAATTGCTAATACAAGCATTCCATACTTTTCCAGACGATTGCGCGATTGTGAAGTCGGTCTCGACCTTTTCCGCAGCATAAGGCAATCGGCCGCTGAAAAGGCGATGGTTTTCACTAGCGATTTTCCTGCCTGTTCTTTTGTTGTTTGTCCATTTCAGCAATCACGCGAGCGGACTTTGATTTTGACAAAAATGGGTACAGCATCTGGCGTAAATATCCGTGAGGTGGCTTTGCATCTGTAACTCCGTAGCTGCTCGGCCAGCGATTTCGTGGCAGATGGTAGCTTCCAAAAAGCATATCCCAAATGGGTAGATGAACGGCAAAATTCTTATCGATCGCCTCCGGTTGATCGCTGTGGTGCCAGTGATGAAACTGTGGAGTCGCCAATAGGTAACGCAATGGCCCAAAACAAAATCGCACGTTGGCGTGAATGAAGGTAGCCTGAACGGTAACTACAATAGCGTAGAATACCATCGCGGTATCTGAGAACCCTAATGCGAACAATGGAACATACGTCAGCCCTCGCGTAACAAGCACATCCACCAAATGTAGTCGTGAGCCAGCCAACCAATCCATCGTCTCTGTCGAATGGTGAATTTGATGAAATCGCCATAGCAATGGAATCCGATGAAACAATCGATGGATCCAGTACTGTACAAAATCCGTGATTAACAGAATCTCTAGCAACTGCAGGAAACCATTCTGCGAAGCAATGGCCGAACGCCATGATGCCGACGTTGTCCAGGCAAATAAAACTTGGGCAGGCTTGAGGGTAAGCAGCGTGGTAACCTGAATCAGCAATGAACTTGCGAAAAAATAGGTTAGGTCGGTCCGCCATCCATGTCGAAAAATCGGTTGCTCTGGTCGGAGTGCAAAAAACCTTTCCAGAGGTATGAACACCGCTGACCAAAAAATCAAGTTGAGTAAAAACCAGTCGAGGCCTAGAAACGGACCTTCTGGGGTTACCTCTCCATGCACGGGGACCTGCGAACCACCGAGGAGTGCCGCGGCCAGCGACATGGCAATCGCGATTCCTCCCATGAGTTTATTTCGCCTTAAGATCAAACTGACCGAACCCAACAGGAATGCAGCCACCAGTACCAAATGAAGCATTGCGCGAATCACTGGAAGTGGGTAGTATTCTCGCAATTGGGGCATGGTGAACCAGTCTGGAAACTGGAAGCAGAGTACACAACCTAGTCCCACCAGCCCCAAAATCAAGCCGCCGACGCCACTCATCCAACCGCTGCCAAATCGAACTGGCTCCCCATCCAGGCGGCTATGTGTTGTCACCGCATCCGGTGACTCCGAATCATGTGACTCCGAGAAATTATTCTGGTTCATGAATCACTTGCTCATCCGCTCTCGGTTTACAACCTGTAATTCGCTGGATGATTTGCTCCAACTTTCGGAAAAAACCGATTCGTTCGAGCAGGGGGTTACAGCAGCCCGATGTAATGCAGTAATTTCCTGTATGCGCTCCACTGTGGTGATATTGATGATTGGAGGCAGCTAAAATCAAACCCAATCGCTGAAAGAACCGAACGAGTATCGGAGGGTTGGGCATGTGTGCCCACTGGTGAATTTGATTGGTTGGCAGTGCAAACACGCAAAAAGCCAACATAAACGAGGCTAGCCAATATCCCCACACTACGTCCAGCGGACAAAGATAAATCGACACAAGAAAAGGAATCCCAATCAACGCTGTATCGCCATTGGTGTCCATGAAAGTGCATTCAACAAACGAGGTAGGCGTAACATGGTGTACGCGAAATGGTCGCAAGAAGCGTGGTCCGACAATCGGCAACTCTTCGCTCCCCCATGTGTCGGCCAACCAATGAACCAACCCGCTCATGAAATCGGCGCAGGGCCATGCGAGAAGAACGGCAAGAATCACCGTCCATTGGACGGACGTTTCGTTCTGTATCAATCGCACCAAATGCACAGCTACCAATCCGTAAGCCGTGAGTACACAGGCGGTTTCAAACAAATGCAGAGCTGGACCTGAGCCGGCATGCGATCGAATCGTGGACGAACTCAACGACGAGTGTACAAAATCATGACTTGTGTTGGTCCCATTTTCGAGATTCATCCATTTACCCTTGATCTATCTGTCTCGATGGTCCTGGCTCAGAAGACACATGGCACCAAGGCCCGTGGTTATCCCAAAGCAAAAAAGGCGATACACTATGAGCAAGTATAAGGGCAATAAATTTGAATAGCAACAAAGCGATTGTCGCGATCGCGAATCCCTCTGCTGGCCGCGGTCTGCGAACGGGCACTAAGCCAATGTGGGCTAATAGGCTACCATTGGATGTGCAATTGAAGTTTACAGAGCATCCCAACCATGCTGAGGAGATGGCACACGAAGCCAGTCTTGCTGGTTGTTCGATCGTGATCGCAATCGGCGGTGATGGTACGGTTCATGAAGTCCTTAACGGTTTGATGCGTAATCGAGAAAATCGCTCAACCCTCGGAATCATTGCGTCGGGTACCGCTAACGACTATGCGCAGTCGCTAGCTGCCTACCGCATCCAACAATCACTCGACTCAGAAAGTGTCGATGTTGGCCGTGTTCGGTGGGGCGATTGTGAGCGATTTTTTGCGAATGTGGCCGGAATTGGATTGCCTGGAAAAGTGGCCCATTTCGCCCGTCCCATGCGTCGCCTTTTTCCGCGACTTCGCTATACACTGGCTCTGCTGCGATGCCTTGGTGAATCCTTTTGTACCGACGCGATCGAGGTTTCCGTTGACCATTCGGATCGATCGTCAGCTTCGGAAAAGCAATTGCTCATGCTGAGCATTGCGATCGGCTCGCGCGAAGGAAGTTTCGAATTGGCGCCCAATGCAAAATTCGATGACGGATTGTTTGACGTGCTGCAGGTTGGCGAATTAACTCGCTGGGACTTGATACGTTATTTCCCCAGCGTTCTTCGAGGAAAAATCCCAACGGGCGACGCTCGCATTAGTACTAGCACCTGTAGCCGATTATCGCTTCGGTCTCCCCGCCCGTTTCCTTTGCATTTGGATGGCGAATTTCCATACCAATTTCCCGCAACCGGACGGACCGAATGCCATTTTGAACTGCTGCCCAAACGGGTTTCCGTCCGATTGCTTTGAGGCCTCGGTATTTGAACAATCGTTGGATTCAGCGAGTGGAACAATGAACGTTCGCTGAATCATTTTCCGAAAAACGGAAATAGCTTTTTGAGTTCTTCTGCATTGGGTCGTGAACCATACTCGCACAATTCAAATACCTCAGCGTACTTAACCGCTTTGCCTCGCTCGTTGCCGTACAATTTTGTCAGTAGCTCGCGGTTGCGGTCAGCTTCGGCGGATTGCCGATCGGACCATTTTGCTTTGAGCCAAGCTTTGCGACCTGCAACATCAGTCTCAGGTGGCACGCTGCGAACATGCTCAACACTACCGCTTGCGCCCCCTTCGTAATGCTGCGACTGGAGTTCGTGTACCGCATCCATCTTTTTGTCAAACACATCGTCGATGGCAACAGCGACATCGGCACTAAATGGATATGGCTTTCGAAATCCGTCGCTTGAGTAAAGAAAGACTGGGTTCTTGGTTAGGTGAGGAATGTCAGGGCAATAGAACGGCACCGTTACCATAAAGGAAGCATCCTGAACCAACACGCCGACATAGCGATGGTCAGGATGGTAGTCCCAAGGACGATGGGCGATGACAATGTCCGCTTTCCATTCGCGGATCGTTTTCGTAATCAACTTGCGATACTCCAGAGTTGGAATAAGCTCACCGTCGTGAATGTCGAGTACTTGTGAGGTAACTCCTAGAACGTTGGCTGCGGCTTTGGATTCTGCTGCCCTCCTTTGTGCGAGTGGTCCGCCAGCAATCTGCCAATGTCCGATGTCCCCGTTCGTCACGGAGACCAGTTTGACGTGATGACCCATTTTGGCCCACATGGCAGCAGTACCACCTGCTTTGTACTCAGCGTCATCTGGATGTGCACCAAATACTACGATTCTTAGTTTGCCATCGGACGCTTGTTCGGCATACACGAACGAACTCAAACACCCAACAATGACTGTTGCCAGGAAGATGCTTTTCCAAAAAATGGTATTCAAGATAATTCTCCAATCTCTAAAGGTTACGAGTGTTATTCATCAACTCCTATCCTAGCAATTCTAGGGTAGGGAGTTTTCCGCATCGTTGAGCTGCAGCAAACTTTCGTAGATTGGTTGGCTTGCAACGCCGGATCGCCGGTGCGACGACGAGACCATGATCGGTGAAAGCCTGGCTTGCCCGTACCTATTCATGTGCTTCCAGCCTAGACGATGAGGCATCGTATGAAACCCCTCAATCTTTTAGCGTAGTATCCAAAAACGTTTCACCACCGTAACCACCCTTCGCTAATACAATTTCCGCCGAAATGTAGTCCCAACGGCTTGGATTTCATCTTAATCATGTCCGTCGGAGGTTTAAATTCACCTTTGTGGGTTGCAACCAGATGGCCACGGGATTAGATTCTCTAACAGTCTATCCGTTCGGCCCGCCGCTGATCAGACGCTCAGCGAGCAACCGAAGGGAGAGACCTACCGAAATAGTACTAAAGCGCAATTGCGCTCGAGTATAGTCATAGGTACCCACCTTCTTCATTTACCTGGGGTCAGTCAATTGCAACATTACGCATGGCGAGTGGCGTGCAATGTAGCGTTCTTGTTGGTTGCAACGGGATGTTTGGTAACTCGTTGTTACATGTCTTGCGGAAATGACATGAACCCGACGGTCGATTTCCCAACAACCCGAACGATCTCCGAAAACCTTATCGTCGAACCGGCCGACATTGTTCTGCACGGCACCAACCGCCAACAACAACTTTTGGTGACTTTTATTTCGGCCAATGCCGAATCTTTGGATGTAACACACCGTTGTCAAATTGCGATAGCCGGTCCGAGTGTCGCAAGTGTAACTGGATCGACCTTGAGTGCCCGAATGGACGGCTCCACTCATGCCCTAGTTTCGTTTGGGAAACTGGAAGTGAAAGTTCCATTACGTGTTGAAAACTGCGAGGTCTATCCACCGATCCACTTCGCTAGCGACATCGTTCCTGTATTGTCGAAACTAGGCTGCAACAGCGGAGGCTGCCATGGCAGAGTCCAGGGCCAAAACGGTTTCAAGCTATCGGTTTTCGGTTATGACCCGCAAGCTGACTACGATGCCATCGTTAAGGAAAGTCGAGGTCGGCGGATTTTTTTAAGCAGCCCGAGCGACAGCTTGCTTGTGCAGAAGGCTACGGCGAACGTCGCACACGGCGGGGGTAGGCGCCTCAAAGAGGATTCCACTGAATTCGAACTGTTGCATCGATGGATCGAGCAGGGGCTTCCCAGAGGGAGCGAATCTGCTCCGCGTTTAATAGGTCTCAACGTCAGTCCGACGGAACGGGTTCTTGCAGCCGGTGACAAACAACAAATTTTGGCGACCGCTATTTTCTCGGACGGCATTCAACGCGACGTTTCTCACGCATCTAACTACGCTAGCAACGCGACGACCGTTGCCGAAGTCACTCAGAGCGGCCTGGTCCGTTGCGGAGAGCTTTCGGGGGATGCAGCCATCACTATCAACTATATGGGGCAAGTCGCAGTAGTTCAGATTCATCGGCCGCGCGCTACATTGGGCCAGGCATACCCTACCCTGCCTGTGAACAACCGGATCGACGAACTGGTAGGGGCGAAGCTCGCAAAGATGGGGCTGCTCCCCTCGGAATCAGCCTCCGACACCATGTTCTTGCGACGCTTGTTCTTGGATGTGATCGGTACCCTGCCGACGTCCGACGAAGTTCGTGAATTTCTTGCCGATCTCGATCCGTACAAGCGTGTTCGGTGGATAGAACGTGTACTGGAACGTCCCGAATACGCCGACTATTGGGCTCTGAAGTGGGCCGACATTCTTTTGGTGGATAAAGAAAAATTGGGGGACCGCGGCGCGTTCGAGTTTCATCGCTGGCTGCGTGAGCAATTCGAACGCAATCGTCCCTATCATGAATGGGTGCGCGAGGTCCTTACGGCAACCGGCAATTCTGGAAGAAATGGGCCAGTGAATTTCTATCGAGCGGCTGATACACCAGATGCCTTGGCACGCACCGTCAGCCAAGCGTTTTTGGGAGTACGCATCGAATGCGCTCAATGCCATCACCACCCTTTTGATCGATGGTCGCAGTCTGATTTCTATGGTCTGGCTGGTTTTTTTCAGGGGTTGGAACGCAAGCCACTAGCGCTCGATCGCACGTTGCTGGTCCATTCGGGTTATCAACCCATGGTGATCCCACTTTCAAATGCGCCCGTTGCGACGCGGCCGTTGGGTGTTGAAACCGCGCCGGACCTAACTCGGACAGATCCGCGCGTCGTGCTCGCGGATTGGCTGACCTCGAACGACAACCCTTGGTTTGCTCGTTCGTTCGCAAACCGACTGTGGAAACAACTGCTAGGCCGCGGCTTGGTCGAACCCGAGGATGACATGCGTTTGACTAATCCAGCTACGAATGATCCTCTGATGGCGTTTCTTGCTCAACAAGCCATCGACGCCAACTTTGATCAGAAAGTTCTGCTGAGATTGATCCTTAACTCAAGAGTTTATCAAACCTCAAGTGTGCCAAACGACAATAACCAAGACGATGACCAGAATTTTTCGCATTACTATGTCAAGCGACTGCCAGCCGAGGTCTTGCTCGATGCAATCTCCAGCTCGACAGGTGTACCAGAGACGTTTCCAGGCCAGCCTCTGGGTACGCGAGCGCTGCAACTTTGGGATAATCGACTTCCCTCTTATTTCCTCGAAATCTTCGGACGACCGCCAAGAAATTCGCCATGCGAATGCGGGCGATCAAGCGAGCCGACGATGGCCCAAGCTCTGCACATTTCCAATGCGCCAGAAGTGGAATCGAAAATTGGCGACGACGCCGGACGGATCGCGAAATGGTTATCAACTATCTCCAGTGATGTTTCCCAGCGTTTGAAACCGGATACCGAGATGAGTTTGGTGAATGAAATCTGCTTGGTCACCCTCGGGAGATTACCACGATCCACGGAACGGAATGTCGCTCAAGCGTTGTTCGCCACTTCGAATTCTAGACAAGCCGCCGAGGATTTTATGTGGACGATGTTGAACTCTTACGATTTTTTGTTCATTCAGTAACCACGATATTGTTCAGGAACGAAGAGATGTTGCCAAGTTTTTGCGACGGAATGGATCGACGAGGTTTTCTGCGTGTCGGTTCGCTCGGCGGATTGAGTATGGCAGAATTGATGCGGCTGCAGCATCTCCAAGCAGTTGAGGCTACCGGCTCTTCTTCCGCCAAGAAGAAAGATGTGAACTGCATCTTTATTTTCATCATTGGTGGAATGGCACACCAGGACCTTTGGGATCCCAAGCCCGATGCGCCCTCGGAAATTCGAGGTGAGTTTTCACCCATCAAGACGGTCGTTCCTGGAATCCAATTGACGAGTCTGCTGCCCAATGTTGCCCAAGTTACGGATAAGTTGGCAATTCTTCGCAGTATGACACACGGCGACCCCGATCACACCGCTGGGTATCACGTAATGATGACCGGAGTGCACCCTGGCACGGGACCGGCATTCAATCGTACGACAACCAACAACAACGTGCATCCGTCTCTCGGTTCGACCGTTGCCAAACTCGGTCGCAACGATAGCTCATTGCCGCCGTACATATCCATTCCCAATTTTTTGAATAGCGGGGGACCTTCATTCTTAGGAGCCAGCTGCGCCCCCTTTGTGATCGAAGCCGATCCTGCCTCTCCAGAATTTGCGGTTCGCGATATCGTCTTGCCCGAAGGAGTCACTTCAGATCGAAGTCTACGGCGGCAAAGTGCTCTTCGGGCCGTGAATGCCTTTGAACGCAGAGTCGAAGCGATGAGCAAACAGGTGCAATCGCTCGATACTTTTTACGAAAAAGCATACAATCTGATGACGTCGCAGGCTGCGAAGGAGGCATTCGAAATCGGCCGCGAGGACGAGGCCACTCGTGAAGCGTACGGTATGACAAGCCTCGGACAATGTTGCCTCATGGCCCGGCGACTTGTTGAGTCGGGTTGTCGTTTCGTATCGATCGAGAACGGACACTGGGACACGCATCGCAAGAATGCCATGAGTCTGCGAGACCTGTTGGTTCCGCCCCTCGATCTCGGTCTGTCGGCTCTGCTTCGTGACCTTGATTCTCGTGGCATGTTAGAGAGCACGCTCGTGGTTGTTACTACAGAATTTGGTCGAACACCTCGCATCAATGCGATGGCTGGACGAGACCATTGGCCAGCAGCCTTTTCGATTATCATGGCGGGTGGCGGTTTGAAGAGCGGGCTGACCATCGGTACCACTGACAAACAGGCCGCGTCGGTGATCGATCGACCAATCACGCCGGCCGACATGGCAGCGACAATCCTTTCGGTCCTAGGTATCGATCCCCAAACCGTAGTCCATACGCCAGTCGGGAGACCGGTCCAAGTCGGCGGGGGTGGTCGGCCAATTTCTGAATTGATATGAAGTTTGATGAGAATGTTCCATCCCAATTTGGGTTGCGGTTCAACGAGGGAATTACCGTGTTCCAGTTAAAGTCTCTATTATCGATCGCTCTCTTGGTCACGACAGCCTGTCTTGTGATAGGGCCGCAATTCTCATTCGCCCAGCAGGTGCCCACCGACCCGACCAGCTCTCACATTTTTCCGGCTGGCGGCCAACGCGGTACCAAAGTTGCCGTTCGCGTGGGTGGAGAATGTTTGCCTCCCATGACTCGTTTTCGACTGTTTGGAACGGGGTTAACGGCGGAGGTAGAGCTTGGCCCTAAAGCAGTTTCGCGAGGCGAAGAGTCGCCGCGGCGACGCCCCGGCGAGTTTCGGATTTATTACCCGAAAGAATGGCACCATAGTATCGACATCGCTTCCGACGCCCCGCTTGGAATGAACCTTTGGCGGCTATCTTGTGCAAGGGGAGGAACCGGGGGAAGGCCGTTTATTGTTGGGGACTTTCCAGAGTTTATTGAAACCGAATCGAATTCGACTTTGGAACAGGCCGAAATGGTCTCGCTGCCGCTGACAATCAATGGTCAGATCGAAGGCGAACGCGATCTCGACTATTTTCAGTTTCAGGCTAATGAAGGAGAGGTTGTCACCGCCGATGTAGTGTCCCGCCGACTTGGCTCACCGCTCGAACCTGTCGCGGAAATATACGATGATCGGGGAGTTCGCATTCCGGTACAAAGGGTATACGTGGGTAGTGACCCGGTGTTGGCAATGCAAGTACCCCGCACAGGGAACTATCGGTTGATGCTCGGTCATCTGGGATTCCATGGTGGACCGCAATTTGTCTATCGTGTTACCGTCTCGACCAAACCGTTCGTGCCGGTTGTATTCCCAGCCGGTAGCCAGGCAGGGACGCGGCGATTATTCGAAGGGTATGCGTTGACAGGTCACGGCAAAATGCAGTCCATCCCTTTCGAGTTCGAAATTCCGCTTGGTACGAGTGGTGAACAGTGGTTGCACAGCGGATTGCCTTGTACCAACTCGGTGGCCTTAGAAGCGGGCGATTTGCTTGACGTTCTCGATCAAGAAAATAACGATTCGGTAGCCACTGCTCAGCTACTGGACGGTTCTTGCAATATTCATGGTCGATTTCTGGATGCCAAAGATGAAGATTGGTATCGATTTACGGCTGCCAAAGATTCCTTATGGGCGATGGAATGTAGACGGTTTCCGAGAGGTTCCGATTGCCTACCCATCGTTACAGTAACGCATAGCGATGGCGTACCGTTATCGACCGCAACCATGGCTAGCGACCCTCGCCAGCCATGCCGACTCCAATGGCGATCCCCTGCCGACGGTTCCTATTGCATACGAGTTCGCGACGTCCAACAGGGAATCCGCGGAGGACCGGATTTTATTTATCGTATGTCTCTCAGACCTGCGACGCCCGGTTTCGAGCTTAGCCTCGACGCAGATTTTGCGAATGTGGTACAAGGCGCGAAGGGTGAAATCGAATTGAAAGCGCGGCGGACTGGCGAATTCGCGGGACCTATCGAACTGCAAGTCGACGGGATGCCCGAGGGGGTTCGCTTCGAACCGACACAGATCGCCGCAGGGCAAGACACCATCAAACTAGTCTTTGTCGCGGACGACCAAGCCCGGCCCTGCGACGCAACGTTGAAGATTCGTGGAGTCGCAACCCATAACCAGACTCAGTTGTTATCCGTCGCAATGGCACGGCATCAAGGACATGACAGCGACGAGGTTTCGCTGGGGCCACTGCTGGTCGATCATCTGCAAATTACCGTGCGGCACAAACCCATGTTGCGGCTGCACTGCAGCGAAGCCTACCAATATGCGTATCGTGGTACCGTCTATCCTTATGCAATGGAAGTTGAACGACTGAACGGTTTCACGGGCCCAATTCATGTAGAGGTCGCAGATCGACAGATCAAGGACCTGGACGGCATCATTGTGCAAGAAACTACCATTGAATCTGGTCAGTCACAATTCAAGCTGCCTATCTATCTACCGGAATCGATGCACATCAATGTGCAAGCACATTCAAACGTTTATGCTCATGCCTATGTAGTTTTCCAGGATTCCTGGGGACAAACACAATCGCAACTTTTCGTTTCTGAAATGCGCTGCATGATTCGGCCGTTACCAGCCGTTGCCAAACTGTCGGCAGTCAAGCCTAATGTCCCAGGAAAGCCCGGAGAAACAATTGAATGCAAATTGCGACTGGATCGTACCTCTTTGTTCAGGGGAGCAATGACGGTAGAGCTTGTGGAACCTGCGATTGCAACTGGATGTGTGGCGCAATCCATTACCATGGAGCCTGGTCAATCGACGGCTTCGATCCGAGTCGATTTGCCAACCAGTCCAAGGCTCCCTGCAGGCACCAAGCTAAAGTTTAAGGCAACCGGAATATTGCCGGGATATTCAAGCGTCGTTAGTGAAGCGATTGTTCAACTTAACGACCCAACTACGGAATGATCCATCCACGCTCAAGCCTGACCTATTTGCCTAAAAACGGAAATAGCTTTTTGAGTTCTTCCGCATTTGGCCGTGAACCATACCATAAACAAAGCATCCTGAACCAACACGCCGACATAGCGATGGTCGGGGTGGTAGTCCCAAGGACGATGGGCGATCACAATGTCAGCCTTCTCTAATCTCTTTAGGTTTGAGAATTCTTTATCAAATTCAACTCGCGACAATTTTACTGTATTGCGTTTCCCTCACCGCCTGGCGACTCCATGAATCGTCATAAATTTCGTGTTATCAGTCGGATTGACAGCGAGACGATCGGAAATCCAGTATCATCGGCTGCTCATTCAAAGAATTACTTCGCGGTCGGTTTTCAGTGGCTATGGAAGCTGCTGCTGGTTGCGAATAAGAGTGTTGGGTTCCTACAATTCTAGGCGGAGTGTGATTATGTTACTTGTTAGACAGTTATCATGGGCATTTTGTGGACTCCTTATCTGCGCGACTTCTGCGGAAGTGACTTATGCACAGGGTGGCGGAGGTCGAGGTGGCTATGGCGGTCAGCAGTCGCGAACTCGTTTTGAGCTGGCAACGTTGCCGGAAGTTCAATCTGACCTCAAGCTAAATGACGAACAAAAGAAGTTTGCAACCGATCAGCTTGCTAAGATGCGAGAAAAGCGCGCGGCAGCTGGCGGTGGTGGCGGTGGTGGGGGTGGACAGTCCGCACGTACAGAGATGGCAAAAATGAGTGCAGAAATGGATGCCGCGTTCGTTGGCAAACTGGATGAGGCCCAAAAGTCGCGATTCAATGGTTTGATCGCTCAAGTCAACGGAGCATCTGCTTTGCTCGATCCCGCGATTGCAAAAGCAATGGATCTCGGGGACGAGCTAGTCGGAAAACTGAAGTCTGCGAACGATTCAAACCAATCTGCTCGTCGCGAAGCGATGTCAGGATTTCAAGATAAGAGCCCAGAGCAGCGCACAGAAGCGATAGCTAAACTGACTGCCAGCGAGAGCAAATCGCTGATGGGGTTGTTGTCGGAGGCACAAGTCAAGAAGCTCGAAACGCTCAAGGGCGCGGCGTTGACTATCGACCAAACGCCATTGCGACCAGCCAGACGCGCTCAATAGTTAGAGGCCCATGTATTCTATCTCGACGTGCAGACTAGTTACCTGGCTCCGATCTGGTAACTTATCTGTTCCGTCGGCTTACTTGGAACAGGCACCCAAACACTTACCGCCCGGGCTGCTTACATCAGGGAGCACAATATCGGTCGTAAACGGCCGAACCCATCTTGGATATTCGCGAGTAGGATCGATGCACCCGCCCTCTAAATAAATCCCACGAGGGTCTTGCAACTTTTCCATAGACTGCAGAATCTGTCCCAATTCCGCTGGATTTTGAAGGGATGATTGGACGTAGGACTGTACGGCCTTTTCATCGATTCGTAGTTCGCCTGTATGGTCGCGATAGGTTGCATTTCGCCAGTGAAAAATCTCGATACTTTTGGATTGCAACGTGAAGGCTTGGTTGCGTTTCCAAAAGTCAGAGAACAGTCCGCCGCCGTGGTAGAACACCCATGATCCTTCAAAACCCATCGCATCGGACGAAGCTTCGTCGGGATTTCGAAACCAAACACGATCCCCAGGGACATAGTATTTAGAGGGTAATGGAGTTTCTCGTGAACCGTATTCTTTCATAAAAACCTGATGGAATTCACCAGATTTTATCGCACGCTTTTCAGCTTGGAGTTGAAGACTGTTCAACAATTCTGGATTGCAAACGCTTGCTTCTTCTGCAAGACTCAACGCTACGATGTACTCCGTCGCCCGATAACACGAAAAGGAATATGCAGTTTCCCTGTCGGCGGGTTGCGTTGCTTTGCGTAATGCATCGATCATGCACTTACCGGGGCGAACGACAAACCCACGATCCCTATCGTATTCCCAGTAATCAATCGGACGTTCCGCGTCGTAGGCAGCGAATGAAAGAAAGGTCTTTGTCGCAGCGTTGACGATGTTGCATCGAATGTTGATGTGGGATTCCAACTCTAGCATGCTTGGAAACTCAAAAACGACCGGGCTAGCCAACATCGCTACAAGAATTTCTTTTTGCAGGGCATGACGATCATGCTCGTCCAATGAAAGTCGGGACTTCGTTTGCAGCGTATCCCCGTCGGGCGTCCATTGATCGAATTTTTCTTTCATCAATGCAAATCGCATTGCTTTCCTGGGACCGGAATGGGTGACATCAATATCAACCGACTTAGACATGCCACGCTCAGCCAACCAATCAAGGCAATCGTTAGTGTTTGGATCCAACGAGCGACCATCCGGATCCCAGATACAAATCCCACCACGACTCGCATTCGGCAAAGGAGCGACAAAATTCATTGGTTCGATTTCCTATGAGGGGATCCATGGCCGGTTCTCGTACTCATGAATTGGTTTGGTAGGGTGGACTCAACGACCGCAATTGACTTGGGTTGCATCAAGCTGGAAGGTAGGATTTAAATAACCGCGGACGGGATCATCAAGAGCCTGGTTTCACTCACCAACGTCAATAAAACTGCTTGAAATCTCCAGGCCCTCAAATATTCTAACTAGAACTTTCTCTCTTTTGGCGTTCGTTGCCCAGAATTCGCATTTATGGAAAAGCTCGTTCCATCTTTTGACCGTCTCGACCCAAAGGGCAATTCAGCACTTTTCGGAGCAGGATCTAGCTACATCCAAGCTGGGCAACGCTTTGCTTTGCTCGACATGTGTAAAGGAATCGCGGCTTGCATCATTGTCGTACATCACGTGTTCGAGTACTCACTGAGCTCAGCTCTGGCCGATCAATTCGCGCCCCACGTGTTGTACGGGATTTATTATTACGGATTGTTTGTTGTGCACCTTTTTTTGGTTTTTGGTGGCTTCGCGCTAGCGATGGCGATGCCCGACAAGCCTATTACTACCCGAGATGCCATTTCGACTTTTGGTGCAAGATACGCAAGATTGGCGGCCCCTTATCTTGTCATGTTGTTCCTGTTGATCACGGTCTCTTTTTCGATACTGAGTCGGGGCATGAACCCGCCGCTGATAGATTCCTTTTCCTGGTGGCAATTGCTCGCCCATCTGTTTTTCTTGCAAGACATTTTGGGCTTTGGAAACTTGTCAGCGGGAACGTGGTATCTGTGCATCGATCTTCAGTATGTTGCCCTTTTTTTGCTGATTCAACTTTTACTACAAACCATAGGGAGAATCGTTAATCAGGATTTTTCTGGGCCGGCGGCCATGTCTATTGTCTTGTTTCCTCTTGGATTGGTATCGACTTGGTCTTGGAGTCGAGTGCTGGAGAACGACATTTACGTTTTCTACTTCCTAGGCTCCCTTGTTCTTGGAACACTCGTCGGCTGGACATTGCAAGGTCGAATAGGGTCTTTTGTTTTTCCCGCCTATTCGATTGCGATGGCCACTTCCCTGGTTGTCGACTTTCGGGGAAGAGTCTTGATTGCACTCGTATCTAGCCTCATCATCTATGTTGGGCTGCGGTTTTGGCCTAGGCTTAGGGTGCCGCCACCTTTGATATGGCTTGGCAAAGTCTCTTATAGTCTGTTCTTGATTCACTATTTGGTAAACGGGCTTGTTCTGCATGGATTGAATCCATGGATCGGCAGTAGTCCGTTTCGAGCTTTCGCATCGATGGTAGTTGCATTCTTGGCGAGTCTGTTGGCCGCATCCGCATTGTATTATTGGGTTGAGGCTCCGTGCCAGCGATGGGTTAAGTCGCTTGGAAAGTAAACTAACCCACAGTCTAGGCTGGCCTTACTTCACCAATTCGGCTAAATATTTCACAGGCAGAGTTCCCTTCAGCAAGACTTCTTCATGGAATTGCCCCAGATCAAATGCAGTGCCGCGAGCCCGCTGTACACTCTGTCGCAAACGGTAGAATGCTGTTCGACCCACAAAGTAGGTTGACAGCTGACACGAGCTTTGTTTCGCTCGTTGGATCTTGCCAATGGCTTCGCCGGACGTTTGGAAGCCGCGATCGACTAGCAAAGCCATCGCTTCTTCGTCTGACATGGCCGAACAGTGCATTCGGTAGTCCAAGATGGCGTTCAGTACCGCTCGCATGTAAAACTTGAGCTGATGTAGCCTCAGAGCCATGTCCCCGTCTCCATAGCCTTCATCGAGCATCATTTGCTCCGTGTAAACAGCCCAGCCCTCAGCGAAGACACCGGACGAAAGGACTTTGCGAACGAGTGAATCGACTCGGTTGCTATAGTCCAGTTGAACGTAATGGCCGGGATACGCTTCATGGATGGTCAGCACTTGCAACATCGAACGGTTGTATTCTTGAAAGAACGCTTCCTGACGGTCAGTAGGCCAGTCGGAGGGCGGTGGCGATATCGCGTAAAGACTCTTTGCTTTGGCATCCAATGGTGGAGCTTGGTTCAGATAAGCCGCCGAGAATCCGCGTTGAAACTCTGGCATCTCGATTATGGAGCACTGGTCCGGATCAGGTAAAGTGAGAATCCTTTTCTGGCGGATAAACGTTTTGATCTTTTCGACTGTGCTCCGTGCGTCGTTGACCAGCGTTTCGGAAACCCCATGATCCTTTCCAAGCTCTGACAATACCGCTCGAATCGTTTCTCGTCGACCAATCGCGTCCTCTGCTGGCAATGGTTTGGTTTTAATCACCGAACTCCAAAGCTGTTTGGCAACGTAGTACATCTCCTTTTCAACGCGGTTGGCTTCAGCTTCGGCCGTGTCGATGACCTCTTGAGCCGTTAGCCCAGCATCTAATTCCATTGCCAATTTTTCGCCAAACTTCTTCTCGCCAATTCGCCATTCTCCATTGGATCGCGGCAACACTGTGTCCTCGAGAAATTTCTTGTAATCTCGCAACGATTCAGCAGCCTTGCGGCATGGGATAGCAAGCGAGCTGATTTGCGGTGATTCCTCAGCGAGAGCAAAAATATCCTTTTCGTAGAAAGAAATAGCCCCCTCGGTTCGTTTGATCGCGACCTCGGTTAGGATCTTGGGTGGGTTCTGGATCGATGCCCTAGCTGCGGCAATAACCTCAGGGATATGTGCGATTCTACTGACAGCGTTTTCAACGTTTCGGTGGCGTGGCAGGGTCGACTGAGTGAACAGTCCAAACACACTGTCCGAACAATAGAGGAGGTAAATGCGAGGGTCTTTTTCAAAGTCATCGCTATTGTTGAATTGCCATATTCGGTATCGAAGGAAGCTTTCCCAAATTTCCAAATCGATCTGAGCGTTTCGGGACAGCTTGGTCCGGTCGAATTTTTTGGCTAGTTCTTTCAGAATGCCTTGATCGCTCCGCGCATCCTCCGCACGGGCTTCTGGCGACAAATCGTCCATCTGGCCATCGTATTCTCGGTTTCCTTGTTGGGTAGAGAACACTGGATGCCGTTTGCATTCGGTATCCAGCCACGCTTGAAAGTACGTGGCGACATCAGCATCATTCGTTCCTGCAGTGGATTTAATAGCTTGTCCGACGGCTTCGTTTGGAGGATGCATAAACAAAACGCTCGAAAAAATTGCAAAAAGAAAAGCGGGTCGAATTGTGTTCATAGGTGCGTTTCTTGGAAGACGAAATGGTAAGGTTTGAGAATTAGCTAATTGTAGTTTAGAGCAGGCATTACGTGTCGTAAAACTGCAAAGTTGAAGGTATCAATGAAATGACACAGGCTATAAGCCTATACTACGCTGTTTTTTCTGCGACTCTCAATATATCGCCGAATCGCCGGGCGATCAGCGAATGAACCACAACACTTTAAACAAAGGGGGCGTCAAGGCAAAAGAAGAACAGCATGGGCTCAGCGCCAAATGAACTGACGATAGCTGAAAACACGGGTTCCTGCGAGCCAAAGACCACGATGGTAGTGAACACCGCGATACACCCGAAATTCTTCCAACGCTGACTCAGGCAGGCAATAATTGCAGGCCAGCTAAGAAAAAAGTAGAAACACACAATCAACGTAAAGACGTGCACTACTTTCAAGGCCGCGACGAAATTTGACAACTTAGATTTGATCAAGCCGGCTAAGATTGCAACAACCACCATCAAAGTTAACAAGTCACGAAGTCTGTATTGCACTCTAACCACAGACTCTGACAAATTCATATCCGAATTTACTAGCGACACTCGCGATACCTTGTGAAAAAGTTTCGCCGCTCCCCATGCAACTAGAAAATTAACAGCGCAAGCGATCACCAATACGAAACCGAAACTGCGAGGAAGATTAGTGACGGCGAACGTGGTGAAAAACAAGACCGCCATGATCTCTAGCGCGACGGCGACGAATCCGATCCTTGTCTTTTGTGACGAGTGACCAAACGTCAACCAGACAGCAGTCATAGTCAGTTGTCCAAATCCGATGCCGATCGCGACTGCAATCCGGATTTCCTCGCTCGACAGTTGCGCTGAATTGGTCAAAAAAAATGCACTCGCCAGCAACAATAAATAGAAACCGATGCCAGTCATCAACTGGCACATCCTTAAAAAATGCTTGTGATCCTTTGGTGCAGAATCGGTAGAGACGTCCTTGGCAAATGGATCGAGCGACATCTTGACCTAATCTCCCTTCACAAGGCATGCTTCGAAAAATCCTGTGTTCAGTATAAGATTACCGCCGAAGCAAAATCCCAGAAACATGGAATGTACCAAATAAAATATCGAATAACGAATGCCAAATAAGCTTGTTGGATCCACCAGTCCTTATCTATTGCAACATCAAAATAACCCCGTTCATTGGTACCCGTGGGGGAGCGAGGCACTCGACAAGGCGAGCCTTGAGACCAAGCCGATCTTCCTTTCGATCGGTTATGCCGCTTGCCACTGGTGCCATGTCATGGAGCACGAAAGCTTTGAAAATACGACGATCGCAGCGTTTCTGAATGACAACTTCGTCTCGATCAAGGTGGATCGCGAGCAACGACCCGATCTCGATCATATCTACATGCAGACGGTCCAAATGTTGACCGGTTCCGGCGGTTGGCCGATGAGCGTTTTTTTGACCCCCGACATGAAGCCATTTTACGGTGGCACGTATTGGCCGCCTGAACGCCGCTGGGGACGTCCTGGGTTTCTCGAGGTGTTACACTCAATCTTCGACGCATGGAAAAACAAGCGAGATAGTCTGCTCGGTCAAAGCGAAGAGATTACGCGGTATCTGCAATTGGCAAGCCAACCCCAACCCAAACCTACCGAGCAAACCAATGAGACTGGGTACGTAAGCGCAGCGGAAAAAGAAATCGCACTCGATGAACAATTGCTATGGAACGCGGACGAATGGCTGACGAAAGCCTTTGACCAGCGCTGGGGGGGATTTGGCGGGGCCCCCAAGTTCCCACACGCGATGGATGTCCGATTGTTGATCCAACTGCAAACGCGCCGACCAACTGATCAACGGCTCCACATCATTACCAAAACGCTCGATTGCATGGCCGATGGCGGAATCTACGACCACTTGGGAGGTGGATTCGCACGATATGGCGTCGATGAAAAATGGTTGGTCCCTCACTTTGAGAAGATGTTGTACGACAATTCTCTATTGGCCAGCGCCTATATTGATGGTTATCTGCTTACTGGCAATCACCGCTATCGAGATGTCGTTTGCGAAACCCTGGACTATGTTTTGGATGACTTGACGGACGAACATGGGGGATTCTATTGCACTCGCGATGCGGACAGCGAAGGGGAGGAAGGGAAGTTCTACGTTTGGTCGCGCGAAGAGATCCTCCATATACTTGGCATGGAACGAGGGGATCTATTTTGCGAAGCCTATGGCGTGACTTTCGGTGGCAATTTTGAAGGCAAAAACATTCTTCACCATCCAGAACCACTCAGGGCAATCGCGAATCGGATTGGGAGATCGCTCGAAGCAGTTGAAAATGAATTGAAGCAGGATAAAAAGAAACTTCTTAAAATTCGCAATGAGCGTATTTGGCCAGGACTTGATGACAAAGTCTTGTGTTCATGGAGCGCGTTGATGATAACAGCCATGGCTAGGGCTGGGGCTGTTTTTTCAATTCCCAAGTACCTTGCTGCCGCCGAAGCAGCCGCTGAGTTCATCCAGCGGTCGATGACAAAAGAAAACGGTCGACTATTGCACGCTTGGCGAAAAGGGAAAGCCGAGATAGACGGATTTCTCGAGGACTACAGTTATCTAGCTGATGCAATGGTAACACTCTTTGAATGCACCGGGAAAGCAAACTACATCGAACAAGCGTGCTCGCTTATTGCGATCATGGAGGAGCATTTTCGCGATGAACAAGGTGGGTTTTTCTTTACCGCATCAGATACCGAGAAACTGATAACCCGATACAAAGACCAGCAAGATGGAAGTGTCCCGAGCGGCAATGCAATGGCCGCGATGGCCTTAGTGAAATGCGCCCACCTCACGCATGACGCCCGCATGTTTCAGCTAGCCGAAGCGACGTTCCAGCAAGCCTCGACATTGATGCATCATTCGCCAGGTTCCGTGGGGCAGATGCTCATTGCCCTGGACCATTTTCTTGGCCCAAGTTCAGAGCTTGTGTATGTAGCTGGCAATACGGAGGCAAAACAAAGGGCAGTTTCCCATGCATTTGGGACACTACGACCACGAACACTCATTGTGGTAACAATCCAAGAACCTGATCGCAGTAATTTGATGGCTGGTACGAAATTATCAGGCTTGGTGGAGGGCAGAGAGCTAACTGGCGAAGCGTCCTTGGTCATGTATCAGTGCAGCAACGGGACATGTCAAACTCCGGAAATAATTCCATTGTCGGAGCAAAGGGAAATCAAACGGCAAGAGCGCGATTGAACTCGAACAAGTGAAGGTCCTCAGCGAGAAATATCTGAAATTCCCGAGATTTCCTAGCCCCGTTCGAATCTCTATGTGTTTGAAACGCGCAGGTTACAAAGCACAGTTGGATCACCATTTCGCAGAGCGATCTGCGCCCGCTTTATCTGCAAGTGGCCGAGCAGATTAGGCGGCGCGTGGCGGTCGGCGACCTTTTCGTCGCACAATACGCAGGATGTTGAGCAGATCAGCGTAAGCGTACAGGGGCCACGGTGATTATGTTCCGACGCGACCAGCGATTGCGTTGTAGGTTTCATGCGTTGTTGTTTCTTCACCAAGCAAACGCAAGGAACTATTTGTTATGTCACGTACGACCGACCCAGCCAAGATTCAGCTCTGGC
>CAMDKL010000030.1 GCA_945900945.1 Pirellula staleyi DSM 6068 | reverse complement strand
GAGGCGAGATGCAAGCGGAATTTGATATTGCAGATGCGGCCCTCGATACTTCATCAATCCAACTTGCATATCAAACGGAGACGATTTCCCAGTGGCGAGAAATTCCAGTGGAATTGAGTCCAGGCAGAAGCCCGTCAGCATGGTTGGGAAGCGGTACATGGAGTATTCCTAGCGGCACACGTCAACTCGTCGTGAGGCTCACCGCCAAAGACAAGGCCGGCAATCTAATTGAGATAACGCGACTTCCACAATTGCCCCGATCTGCGGCTGCGAACAGAAGCCTCCAGATGGCCAGTGGGAAGACCCAAGACGCCAGGAACACGAATCGAACTACGACGAATGCTCCTATAGGAAGCGGCCTCCCAGAACTGCCACTTGAATCGTTACCAAGAGTGGAGGTGCTCGGTGCCCCGCGATTGGAAAATACAGATCGCGTTGCTTCGCGAGAGAACCTGTCGGCAAATAAGAACGTTGAAAGAACGAGCAAACTACCAGTTCGTGCCCTGTCCGATGAAGAGTTTGAACAATTGAAATCCCAAACTCCGGTCAGCTTAACGGCCAAGCGAACAGAGCGATCGCTACTTTTGAAAGAGGATTTCACTCCGTCGGCGACACCCAGTGCTTCGCTGGAGATTGAGCCCAAGGCAACGCGCATTCCCGGGCAGTCTACGTTTCACCGGGATATCAAGCGGCTCTATAGTAACAGCAAAGCATTCAGCCTCGACTACAACATAGATAACGATCCAGATGCGCCGATTGCAATTGTTGAGCTCTGGGGAACATCGGATGAGGGCCAAACATGGCAGTTGTGGGGTCAAGATCCAGATCGCTCAAGTCCATTCGACATCGAGGTGGAAACCGAAGGACTATTTGGATTCCGAATGGTTATTGTTGGAACCAACGGTCTAGCATCGAACCGACCTCGCAATGGTGACAACGCTGACGCATGGATCCACGTTGACGTCGAACTCCCTCAAGCTAAAATAGTTAGCGCGTTGTATGGCAAGGGCAAAGAATCCGGTTCGATGATCATCGAGTATCGTGCGACCGACGAATTCTTCCCCGATCGGCCAATCACCATTTCGTATTCACAAACTCCGACCGGCCCATGGTCCACGATCGCCTCTGGAGTTCGCAACAACGGTCGTTACGTTTGGCCAGCCGACCCCAGCCTGCCGACCTCCATCTACTTGAGAATCGAAGCCCATGACGCGGCAGGAAACGTGTGCGTCAACCAGCTGGATCTCCCAGTTGATGTCGAGGGCATAGCCCCTCGCGGCCGCATCCAAGGTTTCCGCCCAATCAAGTAATTTAGTTTGACAATTGACCGCAGAGCTGCCAAGATCATCAGTCTGCTCAATCCCGCCGATCCCCCAATTCTCCGGAATTTGTACTGATGTTTACCATCGAAGGTAAGTCCTGCAATCACTTCTGTGACGGTTTGCCCCGCCGCAATTTTTTAAAAATCGGATCACTCGGGCTCGGAGGGCTTTCTTTAACGCAGTTACTGCGTGCCGAAACGGCCGATAAGATTGGTAATTCGAACAAATCGGTGATCATGGTGTATCTGCCTGGTGGTCCACCGCACCAGGACATGTACGATCTCAAGTTGGATGCCCCTGTCGAGATCCGCGGCGAATTCCGACCCATCTCGACTAATATCCCCGGGATTCAGATCTGCGAACATCTTCCGCACTTAGCAAAACTGGCAGATAAGTTCGCAATTATCCGATCGATGGTGGGTGCTAAAGATAGGCACGAGTCGTTTCAATGTATGACAGGGCGGCTCAATGAACGCAATCCACCTGGCGGTTGGCCGGAGTTTGGCTCTGTCATTTCCAAGCTGCAAGGGACTCACGATCCGACGTTAGCTTCCTATGTTAATCTGTCACCCAAGATGAAGCACATGCCGTACAACTTCGGTAAGTCAAGCTTTCTTGGCCACGCACATACTCCCTTCAATCCCTCGGGCAATATCAAGGAGGATATGGTCCTCGGCAGTATTACGACTCAGCGACTCGCGGATCGCAAAGCATTGCTGTCAAGCATCGATCATTTTCGACGAGAACTCGATAGTAGCGGGGCGATGGAGGGCTTCGATTCCTTTCAAGAACGCGCCTTCGATATTCTGACTTCAAGTAAGATGCTCGACGCACTCGACCTTTCCTCGGAATCCACGAAACTACGCGAGCGTTATGGTAAAGGGACAGACAAAGAACAAGGGGACGCAGCACCGAGACTGAACGAGCAATTCTTGCTCGCTCGTCGACTTGTTGAAGCTGGTGTGCGCGTAGTAACGCTGAGTTACTCGTTCTGGGACTGGCATGGGAATAACTTCAAAATAGCCAAGCAAAATCTCCCTGACTTCGACCAGGCGCTCAGTACGCTCATTGAAGACCTCGACGATCGCGGCATGTTGGACAACACTACGGTGATTGCATGGGGAGAATTCGGGCGTACACCCAAGATTAACAAAGACGGTGGACGCGATCACTGGCCGAACGTTTCCTGTGCGCTGCTTGCCGGCGGTGGTATGAGGACGGGCCAAATCATCGGTGCCACGGATCGCTTGGGCGGTGAAGCCGTACAGCGACCCGTAACGTTTCAAGAAGTTTTCTCGACCCTTTATCACAACCTGGGCATGAACGCATCGACCACAACCGTGCGAGACGCAACAGGCCGCCCACATTATCTCGTCGATGACGGTTACCAACCGATAAAGGAACTAGTCTAACGGACCGAACAACCGATCAATCGAGAGCTTCATGGCAACTGCCTGCCGGAGTCTCGCGTGGAACGTGGGACTACGTCACCGAGTCTGCGATCGCAACGGACTACGATCGATTTCATTCCGGCCATCCTTTGCTTGAATTAGATCGGAGATTGATCGCTGAACATCTCGGTCCGGTCGCAATTCGGTCGAATGGGTCGCGTCGGATTGCGGTCGACTTTGGTTGTGGAACAGGGCGCAATTTGATTCCTTTGGCGGAGCAAGGTTGGCGGGTGGTCGGAGTCGATTTGAGTTTGGATATGCTTGGAGAGTACAGAACCAAGGCGTCGAAGTTGGCTCAGAACGAAGCGGTCGCGATTCGCGCCAACATGGCGCATTTAGAATGTTTGGCGGACGGGTTTGCCGAAGCTGTTTTGTGCATGTACAGCTCATTGGGCATGGTCCAGGGCCGCGATAATCGACGCTCGTTTATGAAACACGCGAGGCGAATCCTCACCGCAGACGGCAAGTTTTTTGTTCACGTCCACAATCGTGGCTCTTGGCTACGGGATCCAGGTGGAGTGCGCCGGACGGTAATGGATTGGTTGCGAGCTCTGCGCGATCCAACGTGGGACTTGGGGGATAGTATCTATGCGTATCGCGGTTTGCCGTCGATGTTTCTACACATCTACTCGGAGCGCGAATTGCGCAGCGACTTGAAGGCAAGTGGCTTGCGGATTGAACGCTTCTATCGGTTGAATCGTCAATCGAGCGACTTGCTGACCGGTTCCTGGTTCCCCCATATAAGAAGCGGAGGATTCCTAGCCGTTTGCACGTAGGTCCGGCTGTCCTCAGCCGGACGCTCTTAATATCAGGATCAGCCGGAGTGGGTTAGCACCCGGTTGGCTTATTTAAAACCGGACGCTATTGCGTTCCGGCTAATTTAGATAACGCTAATTCTTAGCTGTCACAACGACGCTTTCGTGTACTATGCGTGGCGCAAACGAACGCGGAATGCATTTTTAAAGGTTCCTGCGTTGGTCAAAGAGTAAGTTCCTGTAGTTGGGTCGAAATCGACTGTGCCACTGAACGATACGGATACGAATACGTTCCCGATCGAATCCACCACCAGGTCGGACGAAGAGTTAAAACTTCCATTCGCGCCAACCGATTTGGTCCAGACGCTCGTGCCAGCTGAATTGAGTTTGGCGACAAATCTATCCCGGTTACCTCCTACGGACGAAAGAATTGTCGTACCAAAGTCCGATGAACCGTAAAACTCTCCAGAAACATATACATTGCCGTTACCATCGATCGCAATTTTTCGGCCAACGTCGGTGCTGAAAGCGTTGGTGGAATCTCCACCCATTTAAACCCCACCTACTCGATCAGCCCGCGAGAGCGAGTTCTGTGTCATTGCGACTAGCCAGGGCGGCTTGGGGCAACCCTTGTCGTGCAAATAGAAGTCAGCAGCGGTCGTAATACTGCCTCTTCAAATCCAATGAAGACAGGAAGGACCAAACGATTATTGACAAGGAAGAACCATTCATGACCTCGAACCGTCCAAGCCACATAGCAGCTATGCATCAGCCACCATTAGTGGCTATGGCGGACCGATTCGAGTTAGCCCGAAGAATACACTGAAATTCAAGAAGCGGGTATCCGAAATCACGCGTCGCACTCGCGGCGTGTCGATGTCAACCCGCATGACGGAATTGGTGTGGTACTTGCGAGGCTTGGTAGGTTACTTCAGCTTGGTGCCGATCAAGAGTTACTTTGAAGATTTGGACAACTGGGTTCGTCGACGCATCCGATCTTGTTATTGGAAGCAATGGCGTACGGGCCCGTACCCGGATCAACAATTTGCTCAAGCTTGGTATCCCGAAGAACGACGCGATCCCATTCGGATCATGCAGTAGAGGCCCGTGGTTTATGTCGCGGTGTAAGAGCGTCCAACGCGCGATGCCCAACGTTTATTTAGCCTCGGTAGGACTGGTGAGTTTGTTAGACATCTGGAGCAAGCTTGCTCTCAACAATCGAACCGCCTAATGCGGACCCGCATGTTAGGTGGTGTGGGAGGAGTCCGGCGAAATCCGGCCCCTATCCCGATCGATTTGTTCGTCGATCCATTGGATCAACTGGTTTGCGTTTGAATCTCGATCGAAGCTTTGCGTAGTGGTCGACCAAACCCACAAGATCCGGTCCAATCTCGTCGGAGATAAGTTTTCGAACACGGCGTACTTCGTCAATCACTGGGTCAGTCATCACTGTTCTGTACGGACTTCGAAGTAGAAACTTGGAATTGTGGTTTCGACGTAAATTCGACCCATCGCTTTCCTTCTCGATTGCGTTATGGACAAATCAAGAATCGTCAGTCACTAACAATCTTGAAATCAGCCACAATTTCATTTTGATCGAGTTTTACGACGAGCCATTCAGAATCGATACTTAAGAATCCTCGCTCAGGTCCCAACCGATATACCAAATCCCATTCACTAAAGTAGTCAGTTGCTGGCGGTTTGCCGAGCATGTCTATCACCTGACTTGAGGTCATTCCTCTAAGAACATGTCGAGCAACAATTCGGTCAGCCATTCCAAGTCGAACGTTCGACCCAAGCGGAAGCATGTTTTCTTGCCATAGTTCGGAATCAAAACTGCGTCCAGGGAAACACCAACGATAGCCAAAGAATAAGGCGATTACGACAATAATTACAGCATTTCGAATTCGTATTCGACGGCTAAGCATTCGACTGAACTCGGTTTAATCGACGAACGCCTGGGATCAGCTATGCCCGAGCAAGAAACAACAACACAAAATAGTCCTGTCGATCGAGGGCATAGCTGCATCCCTTTGTTCGGTCTAGGACGGGTTGGAGGTAGCTTGACTAGGAACCCGCATTGGCCGTTTCAGTTGTCAGCAATACGATCACTAACGCGGTCAATGTACGAATATCGTCGGCGAGGTGCGACACATTATATCGTGTCGGTTCGTAGCTGAAAAGTCAATCATTTTCAAGGAACCCTTCGCTTCCCTCCGGAAATATGCCGAATGACGTTGCTGCCAAGCTTACCCTGGGTAACTCCATCGCTCGCCAAATTCACCCAGTAATTCTGCAGCTGAGACCCAATTATTTTACCTTCCGAACGTTTTTAATTAGGACCATGGAGCGGTCTGGTCCTTCGTTCGTATCACGTTGGAAAGTCGGGAGTGTTCGCGCCACGTAGCCAGCGATATCGCTCGCCCTCTCGTCCGACATGTCCCTAACGATTTGAAGCAACGAGTTTTGATCAAGTGTGGAATAGCAGACTGGTCTTCCCCCTTTTTTCTTTTGCTGCGGAATTTGCCCTCCGTTGGTATTGTCCAGGATGTTGGATGTGAACGCTAAAAGGATTTCACCCGGCTGCAAACAGAATCGATTGCTGTTGAACAAGGTATCTGGTTGAGCTGCCACTCGAGGACCAAGACATCCAATCGGGCGAAAGCCTCTGTGGGAGATCACAAAAGACTGAATGTCGCCGGCACTGCAAATGGAGCCGTAGCCAGTAACCGGATTGATTTGAACTAGTCCCATCGACGCCGTCCAGTCGGCGTCCTGCATTCCCCAAAGCGTATCGTTGATTGTCCTCATTATCGACATCGGGGAATTGCTGCTCTGCCAGAGAGTCCGCACAATCGACTGGATACTGGTCGCGACGATGGCTCCCTCCGGGCCAGGCTGGTTTGCATTCCCGAGAGATAGCGTCATCATTCCCTGCGGGTTCACATCCCAATGATGGAATCCACCGCCGATGCTACCATTCTGGAATGTCCATCCGTTGACGTCGAAGTCTTCATGCAGAACTTGATTGTCCGGCAGCATGCTGGCTTGTATGAGACTAGCGGTCTCGATTTGCTTTTGCATTGCACGTGACTGATGGATTTCTTGCCCCAAGATGGACTGCTCGATTTCACTCATCACACGGCCTGCGGCTAAATTGGCAACCTCGACCTCGGTCGCGCTGTAGGATCGCGGCTGTTCGGACCAGAACCACATCGTGCCATGCGGCATGGTGTTCGAACCGATCGGGACGACCAAAGCCGCGCCGAACTCCTCTGGACTAGGCCAATCGGGCATCATTTTGATATCGGTGAGCAAAACCGCATTGCCCAGCAATGCCTCTAAGTCGGCAAGGGATCCTCTCAATTCACGAGGAGGAGCTGTTAACCGCGTTTTAGGCAATCCGATACAAGACCGCATCTTCAAGGAGGAGGTTTCGTCATCGAGCAGATACAGGGCTCCAGCGACAGCCCCGACGGAACGAGCCACGCTATCCAAAATCGATTCCAACCGATCTGCCGTCTCTCGACCGCGATCGCTGTAACTGGTTACACCAACCACTGTGGCAAGTTCCGCCTCCTGCCGCCTAACCGTCTCCTCAGCCAGATCCAATCGAGCGACCAGGCGTTCGATGGATGCGAGCAAGTATTGAGCCCGATCCATCGGAACGCATGACGAGTTCAAAGAGTCCTCGGCATCAAGCGATCCATCCTGCACAATCGTTTCAATCAGACGCCAACGTCTGCTTACCCCATTTTGGTTTGGCAAATGATTGCCGGGGATTTCGTTTTTTAATTCCGTTTGCTGCGGCCGTTCGTTCACCGTCCAGCTGGTCGCAACCGTAAATGACCGCAACACATCCTGAATCTCATCTCGAGGAGGACCTGATTGCGTGTTGGAGCGAGACAAATCACTCGATGAGGCATTGGAGTTGGAATCTTCGAGATGGATACGAAGATGCGATGGATACCGGCGTTTCACGTTGGCTAGCTTCTAGGATTTGGGAATGTCGGATTGCGGTGTGCTACGACCAAGCAATTTTGGAGTCGGTATTGCGTTGGAGTTCGCAATGACCGAAGTTGCCTGGACTCAAGCTCCTATCGAACAATACTCCTCATGTAGTTCATGTTAAACCTTAACGGTTGGCAAAACATTAGGATGTCGGTAGTCGTCAACGGCATATTCGATCTTTGCGGTTTTAGCGGTGAACACGAACCGGTGCTGCGCCGACTTTACGCCCGATTGAAACTGCGAAAATCCTATTACTTGGTGTTAAATTCAGAACAGTAGTTGTCCACGGAAAGCATTATGTCTCGGTGATTCGCCAGCATTCTCCCGCCGATACACTCGTTGTGGCGTGAGTTTAGATGAATAGTCCGAACGAACATCACAGCCCACTGGTTTAGACCCAACCCTGTTGCACTGGATGCGACCTAAACGAAGAAAAGGAGTCTCCAATGCTGGTGCTCTCGCGACATCGAGACGAAAGCATCATGATCGGTGACGACATTGTTATCACGATCGTGGACATTCGTGGGGATAAAGTGCGGCTTGGTATCGAAGCCCCAAACGATATTCCTGTTCATCGACAAGAAGTCTATGAGGCGATCAAACGTGAAAATCGGAAAGCGAATCACATCCAACCGACTGAACTAAATGTTTTAAAGGATGATCGTCCCTAGGTAGATGGGTGCGGAAGCACATGCCATTGAGGCGTGTTTGCCAAGCGATTACCCTATCGTTCCCAAAACTGAGTGCAAGACTCAGGTACGATACGCGACAAGCCTCGAATTGAATTAGTGCCTGCAATTGCAATCACTACCAATTCGAGGCTTGTCACTTTTTACGCCACCAAAGATCACGACCCAAGCCCAGCTTCGATGCTGTTTCCCCAATCTCCTCAGCGAATCGCAATGCATCGACAAAATAACCCGCAGTAGGAGCGATGTCGCCAGCCACTCGGGTATGCCAAAATCCATTCAGGCGATCCATCAACTCCTCCCGTGTCCACTTTGCAATGATAGACGCTGCCGCAGATGGGAAAATCGAATCCCCGTCAACCTTGAACTGTATCTGCATCAAATGGCCATCCCTTTTGGCCGTGTAGCGACTGCACGCTCTGCTCTCGATCTCGATCGCAAACCATTCTTCATCAAACACAGAAGTCAGCATGGCTTGATAGCGATTTCGACCACCATGCTTGTCGCAATAGACTTCTATGTCCTCGCCCTCTTCTGCAAACTCGCTAATCACTTGCTTCACTAACGCAAGGGATGCCTCGCTGAGCAAGGTCGATTTGTTTCCGGTGCGATCTACCTGCCGGTTGAATTCCACCTCATCGATGACTCGCATTCGAATGCCTGCCAATGCGATTGAATGCGTTTTCAACTTTGCACTTGCCGCACGAAAGTAGGCGAGTTGATCGACAATCGTCCTGTCCAGAGTCGCAAAATAGGTTGATGGCCGTTTGGCATACCAAGGAATCGAGGCAAGTCGCTCCCAATCCTGTCTCGCAAAAGTAGCAAGGTTGGAATCCCAATGCGAATGCTTCGTTCCCTCGATTTGTAAGCATAGAAACCGTGCTCCAAGGATGAGTCCCTCCACGGCAAGTGCCGCTCGATGAATCTTTTTCGAGTCGCCTATTGGAACGTGCGTCGAATTGGATCTAATCGGCTTGGCTAAAAACTCCGGTTCAAGCAACGAGGTCATTTCACAAGCATCCAAAGAACTCGGAAGACGCCATGCCGTTGCGCAAATCGTTAGAGGCCCCATACTCGGACCATAACCGGCCTCGTCCACACCAATCAAAAGCTTCGTATCCAATATTAGAAGCTCTTCCGCGTTTCTGTTGGTTTCTTTTCGGACCCCTTTTCAACTTTGGGTTTATCACCTTGAAAAAACTTGAAGGGCAGATTGAACAAATCGAGATCCATTTTAGGCAAAGCACCACCTCCCGATTTTGCATCGGTCGCCTCGTCGGCACTCGGCGGAATCGGCTCGATATCGATCGTGCCAACGACGACCAATCGTTCTGGCAATTGGGTTAAGTGCAGTTGTGCCCCCCGAAACCATTGAAGCCACGGAGCCTGGTATTCAGCAGGTGGCAAAGTTTGGGTGCTGTCGAATCCCAAAGAGGAGGGTTTTCCGCTCATCATCGCGAATTTTTTTGGCCAGGCAGTGCTCTCCCACCATTTTTTTCCAATGTTGGATTCAGCCGTCTCCAGAATGTATTGCCCCCCGAGTGAACACTGCAATCGAGCATCGAGGAGTTTTTCTGCTGTGGCAAGCGATTGTTCCGGTGGCACCTTGAGCTGCTGCTGTAAGGAATCCAATAACATGAGGTTTCCTCGCGTGGTTTGGGCAGCTCTTCGAAACCAAAATGTGTTGAACCACGCCGAAAGCTTGCTCTTTTCTAAGTCACCGATCATCAGTCTGCCTTGCGCAAAATCTTCGGCGGGAATCGGTCGAAGATAGAGAGCACAATTATCCAATATCGATCGATCAAACGACAGTACGCTAAAGCCTCCCATCTGCCACCGCCATACTCCGATGAACAATCTCGAAAAGCCAAGCGCATCCGGAGGTCCGCCGCCCAATCCCAACGGCAATTGATCCAAGTATCCAGGTCGCGGCCAGCCACCCAAGTAAGCTGGTAGTGATTGTAAAATTCGAAGCGTCGCCAGTAGTCCCTTTGTTTCACCAGGAAACGGAGGTACCATGTCCTTCATGCCCGCAAACATCACATGATCCGGGGTATGGGATCGGCTAATTCTCTGGCCAGCGAGGTGCGCTTGGAAATTAATTACATCGTCGGAAGGTAGTTGGATCTGGGTCATGACGGGCGGTGCAAGCAAACTTGTTAGCCAACCGTATTTTTCCCTCCCCAACGGAGCAATGTACGCTTCGATCGCGAGCCGTTCGACGCGTTCATTCGGGGCCTTTGAATAACGCCGGACGCCGACCATCAATGGGTCCGTCTGTTGCCATTGCGTCGCATAAAACGCTGATTGATCGCGATACTCTTGAGCTTCCTCGGCAGAGCAATCGGTTAGCTGAACATCGGCAATGGGTAAGAAACTGCCGCGTTTACCTCGCAGCGAATCATGCCAGGAGCCCGAAAACGAAAGTGTCTGCGAGCCGTCGACACGTGTCTGAAAAAATGGCGGCAAATAACCATCACGGATGAGTCGCTCGATACTGGGTACGGATTCATGTACACCAGTCTCAGCAGCGGACGTCAAACTCGCTAACTCTGCTATTTCGATTGCCGCCATGGCCTTGAGCCGACGTCGCAGCTCGATCTGATACTGGGGCGAAACAAGATTTCGAAAAAACTCGGAGGAAAGATAAACAAAAATGTCATATTTGTTTTCGAGCGGCATCATCAATCGAGCAAATCGAAACGCTTTGGAGTTTCCCAAGGAGGGTTGCCCACCGCTGACCTCAAGAAACCTCTCGACCATTCGCCTGCTTGTCGTTAAAAACACAAACGAACCATGCTCCACCATGAACGAACGGACTGAATTGTCTGGCGTACTGAGCAGCGAGACGTTTGCACCCGCGATTTCTAGGGTTTCTAGTTTGCAACCGACCTCAACAAGCCGTTTGGCTGCCGTCGATCGGTCTGTGCCGAGGGAGGACTTTAGCAGTGCAATGTTCTTGGCTTCAAACAGTACTCCCAGAGAAGGTCCTTCCTGCAAATAGAGATCCTGTCCGATAATCGCCATATCCCCAATGATCGAATCACCGAAAAGTTTTGCGATGGCAGTCGTTTTGGTATTGAGTAATCTCTCCATTCGTTTGTTTGTCTCGTAGTTGAAACCACGAAGCACGGCCATCTGCGCTAGATCGCCCCCTCGCATCTCACTCAGTGATTGAAACCAAAGGTAATTGGAAAAGCTCGAAAACCGCAGATAATAGCACTCGGGCGGCACCACTTTCGCGATTGGTTCAATGATCAAGTCTTCAGGCGTATACGGTACAGATAAATCCATCCATCTAGGAGACGCCGGCGTAGGCACGATTTTTTCGCTTAAGGGAGGAAACTTGCGAAGCGATTCTTGAAAGAACTCGGCCCGCAATTCTTGAACCCCTGCGACTAACGCGATCGTAGGCAGCGGATCGGACTGCTTACGCTTGGAAGCACTTTTCTTCAACACCTCCGGCAGTTCCAAGCCGTAACGATGCGCGAGCAAATGCGTCAGGTAGCTCTCAATAATGGCTGGGTAGTCGCTCCGCTCTAATTGTCGCTTGGCCTGATTAACGTAACCATCCCACCACGACCGGATCAGTGCCTGGAACTGCGGTGACTGGGAAAGCTTATCGGAATCCCTTTTTCCGGTACCCGCTGCTTGACTTGGTTCGAATGGCTTAATGGGAATGACTTCTAGGGTGGTCTCGATATCGCCCGACAATCGTACTTGAAAAGCTTCTGCTCCACGAAACAGAAATTGAACCCGAACCACCTCAGGTGGGTCAATCTGTTCTTTGGCGTTTTGAATAGCGCCCCGAATACGACCAATGAGTGCTCCGTTTCCAAGTCGTAGCCGATCTCCAGAAGGGGCCGAATGCACATCAGGCGGCTCACTGGTTAGTAAATCGACCGCAGGAAACATGATGCGATCACCCAGGTCCGACACGAGAATTCTAAGAGACGTTGTCGTCGCCAGTTGCCCCGCCGGAATGAACATTCGAGCAACGCCATACGGTTCGGAAGCGATCGCCTCTACCGTGCCGAGCACTACTTGAGATAGCAATGGTTTTGAGAACAAAAACAGAAGGCAAATAAAAACAAATTTTGCTAGTAATAGTGGATAGCTCTGCGGTCGAATAAAAATCATCGAGCGACTCGATTCCTCTCGCAAGAGTATTAAGACAATTCAAAGCAATTGGCCCACACCATTGTCGCGATCTTGCTGGCTTGGGCAAGGAGTAGGAGTAGGAGCAACCGCTAACAGCCCTAAGGACACGCGGAGAGGTTAAAGATCAATGTAACATCGATAAACAGGATGCGCAGGATAACGTTCCGCATCCTGTCTATCCTGGCTATCCATGTGAATTAAACTAGCACACGCTCGCCCCGCCTGGGGCTAAACACACTCCGTGAACGGTTGCCAGATTAGGATTAAGATTAAGATTAAGATTAAGATTAGGTTACAATTAATTCTGGCCCGGGGCTAGCGCTCGCCGGTTCACCAAAACCGCAACGGGAGTGCCAACGGGAGTGCCAGGTGGTAAGCGCGCCTGCGGATCCGGTTTTGCAATTCGAAAGGGAATGAACAATTACTTCCAGTACATCCAGCACCACGATTTCGAAAGTCTCGCTTCCTCAACGAGGGCCTGTCGTTGGCTTGATTTCTTTGGTCTGCCTAGTTCTAGGCAACATGATTGGCGTGGGCGTTTACGTTGGTAGTTACTATTCACTGCTATCTCTCAAAGACGCACGATTAGTAATGTTGGTTTGGCTAATTGGAGGCTTGCACGCCATTTGCGGTGCAATCGCTTATGGTGCGATAGCCAACAGGTTGCCTGTATCGGGTGGTGAGTATTCCTATTTAACACGATGCGTTCACCCTGCTGTCGGATTCGTGGCTGGATGGATATCGATCATCGCTGGCTTTACCGCTCCTATCGCAGCGACAGGACTCCTATTGGGAAAATACCTTGGTGGAGTCGATGCCCCTCCGACCTCTATCAAGTTAATTGCCACCGCAAGTATTGTATTCGTTGCTGTCTTGCATGGTTGTCATTTAAAAGTCGGAGCATGGTTTAACAATGCGGTGATCGGAGTGAAATTCATTTGCTTCGCTGTGTTTTTGTTCGTCGGCCTACCGATTGTCATGCAGGGCACGCACACGGGGCTGCTTGTAGATCCGACCAGCACGACCAACGAATCCTCTTCGCTAGGTGTAAGACTTATGGAACCATCGACATTGCTCAATATGGTTGTGTCTCTATTCTATGTTTCCCTCGCGTATACTGGTTTCAATGCAAGCATCTATCTAGCGGGAGAAATCGAGGGGCCAAATTCGAAACCAGCAGATAGCAGAAAGCTAGTGAGCCGATCGATGCTTATTGCTAGCGTACTAGTTGTGATGGTCTACCTTTTGCTGAACTACGTGTTTCTTTTTGGAATGAGCCCCGATCGCATTGCTCAATCGGGGGAAAGCTTCGTGGCGGTAGTCGCTCAGAATATCGGTGGCGAATGGCTTTCCGCAATGATAAAAACGGCGATCATTCTTTCGGCCGCGACCAGCATTCTGGCCATGATGGCCATCGGTCCAATGGTTTACGCACAAATGGCAGAAGACGGTAGGATTCCGAAGCTGTTCCGCATTTCAGGCCAAGTGCCAAGAACCGCAATCGTCGCACAAGGACTCTTGAGTATCGTGGTCGTTTGGGTTTCTCAGATCGAAGGAATCGTTAAGTACCTAGGCTTAACGTTGACCGCATGCGGAGCCGTGGCCGTTTCCAGTGTGTGGATTGCTCGCAGGTTCATGGCTGAGCAGTCTCCGATCCGATGGTACGAACACGCGGCTGCTGCGATCTATGTGGGGGTAGCCGTCTCGCTCCTGCTGGTTGCAGGTTCGCTGGAACGGGAACGCACTTCCTTTCTTCTCTGTATCGGCACATTTGCCATGGGATTGTTGATCTACGGAATTGCAAATCTAAGCTCGAATCGAAAACAATAGAATGCGTCGCTCGGCCCCTTGCTCCAAAATGATCAACAACAAATCGATATCTCCCACCGACTGATGCCGCACGCTACCGGGATCATTCATGATGACAACGTTGCAGCTCCTGTGCATGATTTAAGGCCGATCGAATTCGGCTGCTCTGAGGTGACAACCCGCCCGTCAACAACCGCCAAGATACCTGTTGCAGTGTTCTGCTACGTTTGGTTGAAAGAAACGCACCCATACCGGCAATTAATACGAAGACGGGCGCAAGATAGTCTTTCAGTATTTCCATTTTCAACCCGAGCGCAAGTGCGGCGGCTAGAGAGGCCAGCATCGGCGCAAGGTCGCATCTACTGAGATTTTCAGGTCGTTTGCCAAGCTGTACTCGCGTCGCGAATCCTTCGGCGAGCACGAAGTAAGCGGCCTCAACAAACACAGCTTGCTCCCCCTGAACGAGCTGGACCGACGACGGTGCGATGTCTTCTCGCGCGGCGAACCAAATGATACGGTTGGTGGGCATTGACTGCTCAACCTGTGAAAGTCGTAGATCGAGGGGCAAGACCAGGATTCCTGCTCCAAAGATGTCGTTTGGAAGAATTTTTTCGATTGAACCCAAACCCATGACTTCGGGCTGTTGAAAAGCAGTTGACGCGATACCGATTTCGCTGGCAACGAAACCGGATTGAGCCAGCAAGCGCACGAGATGATTGGCCGCCAATTCAAAAGTCTCACCGACAACCGCCACGACCGGGATACGGCCGTCCTCCCATGACGCGAACAGGACTTGGTCGACTGGGAGCGAAAAGAGGTCTTGGTCCTAAACAATCACATCGGCCAACATGCCTACGGTGAGAGTCCCCTTTTCCATCTCGGCAAATTCGGCTACGGCAGATCCACGTGTGTAAGTATCGAGAATGGCATCTAATATTAACCTCTGTTCGGGGATGAAACCCTGCGGTGGTTGTCCGCCGAGCATTTGACGTGTCAGTGCAGTATGCATTCCAAGTCTGGAATCTATGCTCACAACGGGCCAGTCGCTGCTGACCAATCCCAATAGCACGAAGCCTTACTTAAACGGCGAGTCCTTCATTCCGCATCTTTGAGTAATCGCCTCCTCGGCCGTCGTACCGGATGGACTCGGCGTATCCATTTGCAAGAAAGGCTGACCGAGATCGTCAATTTTTGCGACAAGCGTATCCCATGCAATTAGCCGTTGCTTGCCAATTCTTGTGCGCAAGACCCAACCCATTCGCGACGGTCCAGGATCAAATCCATCAAATATAAAGTTGCCAATGCTGTAGACAATTAGCTTGCCCTTATAGTATTCAACTTCCTGAGTCACATGCGGATGGCCACCTACGATCATGTCCGCACCAGCATCAATCATCAGCTTTGCCAGTTGTCTCTGACGGTCGTTCGCCGGTTCATACTCCCATCCCCAGTGCAACATGGGAATTACAAAGTCCGCTCGATGGATCGTGCGTGCAGCTTCAATGTCAGCAGTAACTTGAGCGTCAACAGCCCAAGCGACACCTGGCCAACTGGGACCTGCTTCGAAGGCACGTGGTTTAAAATCGTTGTACGCTAAGAAGGCGACGCGTAACCCTTGATGATCTACGATGAGCGGCTTTCTCGCGTGTGCACAATCACGGCCACCTCCGACGTAGAGAATTTTCTTTTGCTCCAACAATCGAAGTTGTTCAAGGAACGCAGCATGTCCATAATCACCAGTGTGATTATTGGCCAGACAGACGATGTCGAGATGTTTCTGAACCAGATCAAGCACACGAGGATGCGCACGAAACACGTACGGTTTGTCATATTCCTCTCCGGTCGTCGCAACGACGCATTCAAGATTGCCGATCGTAAGATCAACTTTGCGGAATACTTCTGCGAAGTCGCGAAAAGGGTCTTCGCCTCGCGAAATCCTTACTCCTGGGGTATCGGCGAGCATGATATCTCCAACAAACGCTAAATCGATCGTTGGGGAAGTTGGCTGATCGGACTGAGCTTGTGCGATGGCCGCTATGCAAGTCAGCATGAGAAACAATGAACTCGGTTTTCGGTACTTGATCACTTCTTCACCACCTTGAATGCTCCTGGAGTTGGATAGGCTGTTAAAGGTCACTCTAATCGGTAACGTCCACTAATAACCCTGTAATTTCCTGACACTTCTCGGTGAACGCCACCATCCAAATCGAGCGTTCCATAGCGATCCCAGCCTTTTCGCACTCTTATTCGATTCGAATCACTCCCCTCCAGCCAACCACGTTGTAAATGCGTTTGGATGATGATCTCGGCCGCTCGTTTTGGAATTTTTATTGCGATTTTCTCCGACAGGCGTTCTTCCAAATTCGCCAGCCCAGACCACCAAAGTAGTCTCCAACATACCTCTGGATTTCAAGTCTGTCAAAACCGCTGCGATGGGTTGGTCTGACACTTTGCATAGTCGCTTGTGATTGTCCGTCAGATTGAAATGGGCGTCTCAGCTTCCCAAATATATATAGACAACGCGAACACCGCGCTCGACCAATGCGACGAGCCACCATCAACTTCGGAACCGGAACACAATACCACCAAACTTGGTAGATCTCGAGACGGGCTTCCCAAACCATACTGGAGCCACGAACCCATCGAAGGCCGACCTAAGCGAGGGAACCCCGTATTCATCAAGATCTCACCTGGCCGGTGATTGAACGAATCGGTGTGAGTCGTCCGGATCACGGTCATGTCGTCCACGCAACGTCCAAGATTAGGCAACAACTCAGATAGGTCGATGCCGGATTTTCCATGGGCCTGAAATCGGAATGGCGACCCTTGCAATATTGCGATCTCTTTTTGAACGAACGCAAAGTTTGCATCTCTGGCAATAGCTTCCGGAATCGGCTCACCGTGATGCTTAACTAAGAAAGGTTTTGGATCAAACAAATCGATTTGACTTGGAGCACCCCACATTATGAAAAAAGCTCGTCCACAGAATCTATGGGTAAAAATCGCTTGATATAGCTCCGCGTCAGCGTGTTGGATTTTTCGCATTGCACGAAAAACAAGCCGACCTGTGGAGTTAAGGAAGTCGCGACAGTCTTTGGCACCCGTTGGGATAGTGTTTACCGTGCAATGCATTGGGTGGTTTGCTACGGGATCGTTCATCGTGACCTTAGCGGAATCGAAGCGAGCTTGCAGGGATTCTTTGGGATCTTGGACGAATCGATCATGCGAGCAAACCAATCGCAAATCGAGCCGATGCAAAAGATGCCAGCCACGTTGCTCGAGCATGAGCCCCTTCTGCTTAATGGGTTCGAATCCCAGGGGTTATCCCTCAGGGGTTGTGGAGGGATTCAACAACAAGGCGAAATTGGTTCCAATTTCGTTCAATGAATCAAATCGCACATTTTCAACTATCCGCTGGGGAACGTAAACTTGCCCGCGAGACATTTGAAAAGGCAAAAGGGCGCATGATTTATCCGACGTTTGATGCAGAACTTGTTCGATTGTACCTACGGAGGATGGAGCAGGATCCAAATTGGCCGTCTTGGATTCCGGTTAATCCATGAACGCATAACTCGCCGTTATTTCGCTTTGCGAATGCAGTACAACCGTTGGTCTGCGCGAATCAACAATCGATCACCGGCAATAGAAGGCGTTGCCATGCAGATTTCGTCCTCAGCTAAGCTGTTTGTGTGCAAAACCTCGAATTTGTCTCCTTCGCGAAGCACTGTACAAATGCCATCTTCGTTTAAACAAAAAATCATTCCATCATAACACCAGGGTGAAACTGTATAATTGGCTCCCCGGCTCAGGCGTTGCCGCTCATAATACGGTTCGCCCGTTTTTGAGTTGAAGCTACTGGCAATGCTGCCATCGTAGAGAACAAACAATCGACCATCGTTGACCAAGGTGCTTGGATTGTAGGGTGCGATCTTCTTGCTCGACCATACGATGAAGTCGTTGCTCGTTTGCTCTTTTGCTAAGCTTAGATCACCTTTTGCCCCTGGTTTAATTGCGTAAAGTGCTTTCGTCGGGTCTAGGACATAACCTGAACTAACATACAGCAATCCGTCAACAACATAGGGTGTCGCGATGGTAATGCTGGACATGCCCTTGAGCGACCAAAGCAGCCGGCCATCGAGATCGTAACTGCGAACAGCCCTCGTTCCTGCTGTGACGATTTCACTGCCGCCAGAATGTGTCCAAATGAACGGAGTAGACCAGTTGCTCTTTTCGTCACGTTCGATCGACCAAAGAGTTTCACCAGTCAATTTATTGATCGCAAAGAGAGTCGACTTGTCGTCATTGTCGTCTTGGTAATAAAGAACATTGGCATGTAGTATAGGCGAAGCCGCAGTCCCCCAGCCGTTTCTGGTGGCATGGGCTGGCATCTCATGACTCCAAACCAGATACCCGTCCAAGTCGAAGCAATAGATTCCCACGTTGCCAAAGCTCACAAACAGGTGCTTGCCATCGATAACCGGTGTCTCCGAAGCGTAACTATTTTTGAGGTGGATTGGGGACGTCGGTGTTCCGCTTCGAACGGTCTTCTCCCAACGCAAGTTGCCAGTTGTCAACTCCAAGCACATAACCTTCCAATCGTGCGTTGTTTTTGGAATATCAAGTCGATCGCCACCAAAGTAAAGCCCTTTTTTCAGCGGCTCAGTCTTGCCCGAATTGACAACCGTTGAGAGGAATACGTTATCTCCCCAAACAACTGGCGACCCCCAACCACGACCTGGGATCTCCATTTTCCATTCGACATTTTCGGTCGCCGACCAACGATCCGGCAGCCCCTTGTTCTTGGAAACGCCTGTTGCATCCGCCCCTCGAAATTGTGGCCAATTCGAGTTGCTTGAGTCGTCGGCATGCGATAACGTAAGCATTATATTCAGCAGGCTAAAGAATGGGATCCAGGAGGCACAAAAAAGAAGTCCGCGTAGCATCGATTCGCCTTTGCTTGTGACGTGGTTGAGACATAAAGTCACCATCAAGATACACTAGCTCTCCCTAAACGCTAGTGGTCGTGCCGCACGCGAGTCGCGATCGAACTGAGCAAGCCTGGTTCTCCCAAATCACTAATAAGGTTCGCCTTCTGAATGCCTAATTCCAAAACACTTTTGACTGCGGGTTGCTTCCTGGCTTTTTTCACTTTTGGATTCATCGACAATTTGAAAGGCCCCGTCCTGCCAGAACTGTTACGGTCTGAGCATCTAAGTCTTAGCCAAGGTGGAACGATTCTATTTGGAGCCTACATTGGGTTCATCGTGGCAACACTTATCACTGGAGTTATCGCCGATATGGTTGGCAATCGACAAGTGCTTTTTATCGCAGGGCTACTTTTGTCTTTTGGACTGATAGGGGTTAGTTTTAACGGTTCCTACGTGAGCGTAATTTTGATGATGAGCGTTGTGGGATTGGGGTTGGGAGCCATCGAAGTGGGCGCAAATGGGCTTATCGTAGAATTGCATCGCGATAATCCTGGCCGCTACCTCAACTTGCTAGCGACTCTTCATGGGACCGGCTCGTTCTTGGTCCCGCTGTATGTCGCATGGCTTATCAACTTGGATGTGGTCTGGCAAAACATTTACTTGTCCGTTGTACTGTTGTCCGGCATTTTGACAATCGCCTTTGTTGTTGCACCGAATTGTGAAGTGGCAAGATTGCCAACCATCTCATGCTGGAACTGGCGCGATTTTTTTCGCGTCGGATTCACGAGGCAAATGGGCTGGTACTATCTATTGATCAGTTCGTATGTTGCGGTCGAGTTAGGTTTTGCCGCATGGCTAATGGAATATCTTCAACAAGTTCGAGTCAAGACAGTAGCTCAAAGCTCGTTCTACCTTTCTGGCTTCTTTGTGATGATCATGTTGGGGCGATTCTTTGGCAGTTTCGTCGTCGAGCGTCTCTGTTACTTACGAGTGATTGGAGTAGCATTGATTGGTGGACTGGCTTGTTTAATAACAGGGATCTTGGGCCCCGACTCCTTCATTCTTGCGTTGCCAATTTCGGGTGGTTTTTTTTCGATTGTGTTCCCAACCGTTACTGCCGTTGTAACGGGCAAACATAAAGAAAACGTTGGAACGGCATTGGGAATCCTCTTTACCTTTGGCGGTATAGGCGGAGCCCTGGGCCCGTGGACTGTTGGAGTCGTTAGTCAATGGTTTGGTTTGGAAATGGGACTATGTTCCACAATTGGTTTTTGCTTGGTCTCGCTCGCAGCGCTGATGGTATTGATTAGGCGTTGCAAAGGACAACAGGGAACCGCTCAGGGGTAGTATCGGCGTCTAGGCATAATCAGCAGAATCGTTACCTGCGGAATTTTCGTAAGAATCTCAATGTTCCTAAATCATAACCTAACTAGGAAACTTTGCAGTTTTCGAGTTTGAGGGCTATGTACCTGGGTTCATCTCATTCATGGAGCCTTGGTCTGGTCGTAGTAATCGGTTGCATCGTTGTTACAGGATCCGTGATTGGCGGATTCATGTTGGGATATTTCCGCCCTCAATCAACCCTCCGAATTTGTAATGATCAGTGGTGCTTCACTGGGGGCATTGATCGTGATGTCCCCATTTCCGGTTCTGAAGGGAATCGTATCGGGTCTCCTCCAGGCGTTCATGGGAGCTCCCTACAGCAAAAAGTCTTACGAGGAGACTTTCTCTGCTCTCTACGAATTGTTTCGAATCGCCAGACGTGACGGCCTCTTGGCACTTGAAGGGCACATCGCGGATCCCCACAAGAGCGCCGTTTTTGCAAAGTATCCAAAGCTGTCGGCTGACCAGCACGCAACGGAATTCATTAAGGGAGCCTTCGGACCAGTTATTGACGGTCCCGTTCGTCCAGAAGACGTTGGCAGCTTAATGGAAATTGAAATCACCGCTATGGAGTCAGAACACCATCACCCAGTAGACGCTCTGTCCAAGACGGCCGACGGCTTGCCAGGATTCGGAATCGTGGCTGCCGTTCTCGGTCTTGTGGTAACGATGGGTCACATCGATGGGCCACCAGCGGAAATTGGACATCACGTTGGTGCCGCCCTTGTCGGAACATTTCTCGGAATTCTTGCATCGTATGGATTCTTGGGTCCGCTTGCGGCCAAGATGGCCAGCATTGGCCATTCCGAAAGCGCCTACTTCCGAACGATCGCATGTGTGTTGCAGGGTTTCTTCAATGGTATGCAACCGAAGATGGCCCTTGAAACAGGACGACGTAGACTGGAAAGCGATGTTCCACCTACCGTCGAAGAAATCGAAAAACTGTTTAAGACCGTTGATACAGGTGGAGCATAAACCATGGCAAGCGGTGGCGGTGGTGCATGGAAAGTTGCATATGCAGACTTCGTAAGGCGACCGGCCAATAAAAACGTACCAACGAACCCACTTCTGGGTGGGACAGTTGGTTCACGCGGAAGTTCCTTGATGACTGCCACGCCTAAAGGTGATTTGACGCTTATTTATCTCGCGTGAATCGACCGTCCTACCCAGATTGCCGGTCCTACGATGTGTAATGTGGGTTGCTCAACACACTCGATTTAACGCGACGATTAAAACAGGCTTTAGACTTTACGCAGTCTATGGTTTATTGAATGCACGGGTGGGGAACTATTCGGACGCTCCACCATTCAACGCCTGCTGTCCGTTGCAATCGCGAAGCAAGTTTCACGAATCGCGTTGGCACCACACTGAGCCCACGTCGAAAATCGTCTCCCTACTACCATTGACGATAAAACTGCGCAGGAAGCGTAAACAATCTTCGAATAAATGGGAACTATTTCTTCAGGGCGGGTTGCCAACTCGTTGTTCGTTGTCGGAAATCGTCGCCATGCTCAATATGATTTTTTTCTTAATGGACACGATTTCTTTGTCGATCGTCGATTCGCTGACACAGAGCATTAACGCAATCTCCGATTCATTTTGTTTCTCCATACGCAAGTCGACAATACGTTTCTGTCGTGGGCTCAATGCCGCCTTGACGTGATCTATCAATTCTCGCAACGCAGCTTCGAATTCCTGGCCAAGATCCGTTACTTGCACATCCAACCCACCAAACAGGGAAACGCAAACCGTACCACTTCCGATCAAGTTCCTCTTTTCCAGTTCCCGCCGGAACTCGTCGATCCAAATGCGAACGACAATCGTCGAAACCTCTTTGTCAATCCATTCTTTGTCACGGCAGCAATCTGGGTGCAGAATCGTATATTTCCATAATTTCCTCAACGCTAAATTCGCTAAGTCCTCAGGATCAAAGAAGTCCCAGGAATGACCGCGACCCCTTTTCCTAATTCGCACCGCAAGGCGATCTAGGTTCTCGTTCGAATACACAGTGATGTCGAATTCATAGTCGGAATCCTCGTCCGGGTCGACTGAAACATCTTGATCGTCGTCTGATTTGAAAGACATTTCGTATTCCCTCAAAAAACAAAACGGGCAGTTTCAATTCCCCCTCCGGTGGGTTGTTGAGGGTGTGTTTGCGATGTAGCAAGTTTTCTCTGAGATCCGTGAATGTCCGGCTGAGGACAGCCGGACCTACGTGTATCCCCCCCCTATTCTAATAACGGTACTCGTCGTGCTTTTGCGACAAAATGTACACGTCAGTCGTTAGTGGATTGGAATCTTACTTTGCAGGGAGTCTGTTCATTCGCGTGCTATACGTGATAAATGCGAAAAACAGAATGCAATTACATCGTCCCCAAAATCTGAATGCCTGCAATGGCAGCCTCCACATCCGCGATCGTGCTTGTATGCCCTAGACTCAACCGCAACGTCCCACCCTTTTCCTGGGTCCCCAAACAAGAGTGAATCAAGCCGGCACAATGGAATCCAGACCTAGCTTCGACACCGCAGGCTGAGTCCAATAACATAGCCATTTCGTGGCAGGAGAGGGTATCGCATATCAGACTGACAACGGATAGCCGATTTCGTTTCGAATCATTTGGAATCGGACCGACCATATGCAAGTTCCGCGTTTGTTGAATCGCATCGATGATTTCGCCAGACCAAACCTGGAGTTTTTTGTTTGGCTCCTGTTTTTCAAGCCATTCAAGACCAGCTTTTAACGAAGCGATGCCAGGCAAATTGCAGTTTCCCGATTCGACTGCTGAGAGCCAATCAAAGGGGCCATCGATAGAATCGCTTTGCGTTCCGGTTCCACCGATCCATACAGGCTCCATTAGTTCCTGAAGCTCCCGGCGAACATAGAGGATACCTGTCCCTAGCATTCCGCAAGCTCCTTTGTGGCCGGGAGCTGCGACGATATCGATTCCGTCGGCAACGACATCGATCGGTAGGTAGCCGAGCGACTGTGCGGCATCGAGCATAAAAATCGCCCCTCGTCGCTTTGCAATTTCTGCGATGGAACGAAAGTCTTGAACGGCTCCTGTAACGTTTGATACATGGTTTAGGATGACCAATCGCGTTTTTGCATTCATCGCGATCAGGACTTGATTCGGATCGACCCAACCTGTCTCGTCGCAGGAGACTGCCGTCCAAGTAATACCGCATGAATGGGTTGCCAGTTGCAGCGGGCGCAATACGCTGTTGTGTTCGGTAGCGGTCGTTATTACATGGCAGCCTCGCATGCTTGGCGATTGCAGCAGGCCGAGGATTGCCGAGTTGAGAGCCTGGGTGCCGTTGCTGCAAAAGGCGATGTCGATACTGTTCGGCGCATGAATGAGTCTTGCTAACGCTTGACGTGTCGTGCGAACGAGTTCGCTAGACTCTTCAGCGGACTGATACACTCCTCGGCCCGATGCCGCACCATTTGTTGTTTGAAATTCGATGCAGGCCTCAAGCGATCCGAGAGGCTTGGGCCATGACGTTGCAGCATGATCCAGATAGAAACGAGGGCGACCAGCCAAAAGGGTTGTGCCTCGTTACGGGAAGAAATAGCGAAAAAAGTTTCGAACCGGTTGGCGATCGACGTAGGCAACAGGCTGCCCAACAATACCGCGGCCTAGCTGTGCATTGTTGAGTGTCTGACCGAAACCGACGAGCGATCTGTAACCGGAGTTATAGCCGTTGTTGCTGCCGGCCATGGCTGTTGGCGGCACATACGAAAACGGCGATCCGCTAGGCTGCGTTGCATACGGCGATGGAGCATATTCGTTTGAAGCTCCACGCGAGGGTGAAGCGCAGGGATCGACCGATTGCCGATAGACACTTCGAGAAACCATATAGCTAGCATCGAACTGGCAGGGTGGCGAGCTAACAAAAGGAGCCCCATTTACGATCGACGACGATCTCGGATAGCTTGGCATGACGCTTTCGTTTGGGCTTCGCATCGGAACTCCACCACTAAGACTTGGATTCACACCCATCGGGACATTTGGATTGTAGATCTGGGGTTGATTGCTATAAGTGCTTGGGTTGTAGTACGGAATTGGGTTGTTCAAGGGTGGGTTGATCGTGGTGCCCAACGGAATGTTGTTGGGAATCGAAGTCGTATAATTGGGAAGAGGTACGACAGGATTGTTTTGAGGCACACCCCCAGAGGCAAACGGAAGAACTGGCGGATTCGTGGCATCTGGAAGAATAGGCTGGGGATTGTACGGAACCCCAGGAGCTACAATTGCACTTGGATTGGTCTGTAAATTACCTGCCGGAAAGGGCTGCGGATTAAAAGGAACAATAGTGTTGTTTGGAGGAACGAAAGGGGGTGGCGTTCCGATCGTGTTTGGAAGGATGTTGGTGCTTTGAGGAACGGGAAGCGGTGGTGGCTTCACCCAAGAACCATAGGGAATTTCCTGATAGTTTGCGATGTAGCCGCCTGGCTGTCCAACCATTGGAATATCGGCCGAAGCAAACGCGACTGGATCTTGTAGCGATGGCCGAACACTGGCTTCTAAGTCCGAAACAAAACGGGTTGGCTGAAAGCCGTCTATTGCAGAGTAACTAACCTGCGAGCGCGCTTGCTGAATGATCGTGTACCGTGGGCCCGGCAGCATCTCGATCACTTTGGTCGCTTTAGCACTCGCGGAAGCAGGTGCAATGTCTCGTGTGAGCTCATTCCGTTGATTGAAGTTGCCTAATGGATTGACGGCCCCTTTTGCGTCGGACGCCTTGTTCAATTCGTCTCTCAGGCGTTGAAGATCGCTGGCTGAATTGGCGTCGGTTCGAGGGCGAAAAACCGGAGGTGAATCGTCCGTTTGCGATTGGACGTTGCTGACCATCGCACTAGCGAACACGAAAACGCAGATTGATTTGGCGAAAACAACTTGATTCATGATATGCATCTGTATTTGCAATGTTTAACCGTCAAAGCCGCTGGCGTAGTAGAATTCTGTGCTTCCCTGGTCTTGCACAGCAGGCAGGACCTATCTACTGGGATTGATTCTGACCCCGGCTGTTTTCAACCTTTCGATTGCAGTGGCTTGCGACGCATTTTTCAACATTGCATCATCCAAATACAATCGAAGAAACGGAGCAAAACGACGCTCCGTTTTTGCATCCGCTTCACATGCGTCTGCAAGCGGGCCAAAATCTGTGATCGAGTTGCCGTTAAGCATCATGAAGTTCGGGGTTAGGGATCGAACAAACTCAAGACTCTTAACGCCGCAGCCTTTCAGATTGATTGATTCAAGGCCTTTAAGTTGACCGATCGGAGCCGTGTCTTCGATGGGGTTTCCGGCTACGTCGAGCGTCCACATCTTCTTCAAACCCGATACGGGCTCAACCGATTTGATCTTATTGTCCGCGATATAGAGGGACCGAAGATTCTTCATTTCTCGGAGCGGCCCTAAATCGACGATCGCATTCTTGGAAAGTTGCAGATACTGCGACTGAATCAATTGAGCGATCGGTTCCAGCGACTCGATTTTGTTGGATGACAAGTCGATGGATTGAAGCAGTTTTAGTTCCTTGATCGGACTCAAATCGACAATTTCGTTTTTCTCGAGATCGATCTTCATCAAGGATTTGCAGTTTTGAAGACCTTCCAAACTCTTGATGCCTTTTCCTTTGCCCACTACTTGCGAAATATTTTTGACATCGTCCGCCGTTAGGGGCTCGGTGTTGTATCGTTTCTCAAAAACTTCGCGACGTACCGCCGCTTCCAGGTTCTTGTCGGGGATCAAATCCTCGGAAAGTACGAACTGGGCCTGAATTGCAACGGAAACGGCCATGGTAACCGCAGCAAAATTGCGGAGAAGAGAATTTTCCAATCGAAGCATCCGAGTCGCCTTCTTAAAGTGGTCTTGTGTGGGTTCTTCTCTCACTTTATCCCAATGACGAGGTCAATTCCAGGCTTGTTCTTCACCTTCGGGGTGCACAACAGCATTTTTCGACGATAAAAAGAGGTATAAATAGTGCTACTGGCCCCATTTGAGACTTTCGACCCTGAGGACTGAATTGCGAGTTTTGTTGACAGCCTTCGAACCTTACGACACTTGGGAGCAGAATTCCAGTTGGGAGGCGTTGGTCTCGTTTCTCCACCATCGCGGCCTCCCAACGGGGGTGACGACTCGCCGATATCCAGTCGATTTGAGCCAGCTACAGTCGCGACTCGAAAAGGATCTTACTCTCGGATTTGACGCTGTTTTACACCTTGGGCAAGCCCCGGGAATTAGCCGTGTGCAAATGGAGGCAATCGCAGTCAACGTGGCTGGAATGACCGAAGCGGCAGGCGATTTTTTTGGTCCACTCGTCCCGAATGCGCCAGTAGCCTACCGGACTAAATTTCCCTTAGATCATTGGAATCTGGAGTTGCGATCCAGCGGGATACCTTGTTCGGTATCATTCCATGCTGGCACTTACCTTTGCAACGCTGCGATGTACTTGACCCATCATTGGCATGAAGTGCATGAACGATCGTGTTCTATTGGTTTCGTGCACATACCTCTCACGCCTGAGCAAGTGCTTCACAGTCGCCGCGATCTGCCGTCTATGCCTCGCGAACAGTCTGCCGAGGCCATCGGTCGAATCCTCGACTTGATCCTCTTATCCAAAAGTGAGGCATAAGCGGCCAAACCATAGCGGTCCGTCTTGAAGCAAGTTTAACCGGCGCAGCCGCTGGCCACCCCTCGCCCTAACCCCTCACTTTTAACCCTCGCCCTAACCCCTCGCTTTTACCCCTCATCCTTAACTGCCAATCTCACCATGCCTTCCGAAAACGAAGAAATTCAACGCATTTGGTCTGCGTTCCAGACCGGCAGTCTCTCGCCAATCGAACTGGGACAGAGAATCCTCGAAGCAGCCGTTCAGATGAAAGGTTCAGTAACGCCTGATCTAGATCGTAAGCGACGTTGTGGCTACCCCGAGGTTATCTATGGGTCAAGCAAATCCCCAGACTCTATTCGCATAGTTGCGGAAGCGCTTCTGGCCGACAACGATGAAGTACTAGTCACCCGAGTCACTCCAGAGCAAGTCCGTACGCTCACCGAAATGTTTACCTTTACCCGATGGAGCCACATCGGGCGAACCCTACGAATCGCGCGTCAAGCGACTCCGATTGCTCCCGCGGACATTGTACCGAAAAACAATCGAAAACAAGGAACCGTGGCTGTGGTCAGCGCAGGAACCACTGACGAGCCTATCGCGATCGAAGCGATTGAAACACTTGCTTGGATGGGAGTCCCAGCAACAATGATACAGGATATCGGTGTTGCAGGTCCCTATCGACTCATGTCCCAGGTTCCAAAGCTGCAAACGATGGATGCAATCGTTTGCGTCGCAGGCATGGAGGGGGCATTACCTAGCGTCCTAGCCGGGCACGTTCGATGTCCGGTAATCGCGGTACCTACCAGTGTTGGCTACGGTGCAAATTTTTCCGGATTAGCCGCCTTGTTGGGCATGCTCAATAGCTGCGCTTCCAACGTTGCAGTTGTGAACATCGACGCAGGTTTCAAGGCTGGATACTTGGCTGGCATTATTGCCAATGGCTTAGGATAGGCTACTCGGAAATCTTCGCAGTTGGCTCAGCAGTCGTTACGACAACCATAAATTTGCTATCACTGGCATGGATTCTATCGATTGGCCGCTTTATGTGAGATCGATACGGATTCCTTTTCAAGGTCGCCAAGCCAATCGGTAGTACTCTTGGATTTCCTCTGAGGTCAGCGCACGTTCGAACATCGCGAACTCATCGATCCCACCGCAAAAATGGCGTATTGGTTTAACCGACTGCCCTTGTTTTGGAGTCCAATTTCCAAGTTCCAGATCGCCGGTATGCAGGAACAAAGCATCGTCAAGCTCGTTTGAGACGGAATTGCCTGTCGCGATCAGTTTGCCATCGAGGTACTGGCGAAATTGACCGCTCTCCATGTCATGGACAATCGCAACTTGTAGCCATGTTCCAAATCGTTCACGCCGAAAAATCGGTTCGCTCACATAGTCTTCGGTAAATCCCCAGCCATCTCGAAAGCGGCGGGCGGTTCGCATTCGACCTCCACCATCGGATTCGGTAAATGAAAATTGCCATTGAATCTCTCCGACCACTGCGTCGCCGGACATCAGAAGTGCGTTGAATGCGTTATCGAGCGAATCAAGTCGTACCGAGGCCAAACACGTGAGTGACCTGTGCCGACCAGGAACGGAAAATCGCACTCGATCGGAAATACTTTTGAACTCAAGTGCCCGTTTACCAGGCCAACGCCCTTCGCTCCATTCACAACCAATAATCGTCCCTTCCTTCCCTTTCGAACTGCCATACGAAATATTGCTGAGAACGGTATCTTGAACCACTGGGTCATCAAAATCGAAATAGAGTAAGCAGCTTGGATCCTTGGAAACAAGGTCACGTTGCTGTTTCCATGCATTAAACAATTGATCGTTTGCGGCGCGCGTCCGTGCATCCGTTTGAGATTCTGTAGGGAACGTGCTCGTTTCTGATGGGATATCTTGAAACCTACCTTGCGGAACTACGCTGATCGACTCTCCCTCTCGAAGCTCGCGAAGCTGTGATGAATGGGTCTGAGAGTGCAACTCGACCATGCCTGTGATGACGTGTACCTCGGTCAATTGATGACCACTCACGTGCATTGCGAAGGAAGTGCCACGATCAACTACATTGACCAAAGGCGAGTCAACGAGAAAGCCATGGGCTGGCGGTGGCACATCAACTCGCAAGCGACCGAGTTGGCATCTCACCACCATATCGCTAACCAGTTCTATATCCGCGGGTCCTTCCAGCAAGAGTTTGGCCCCACGATATGTTTGAATTTCAATCAGTCCTTGATTGAACAGAAATCGTCCGGCTGCCAAGGGTTCACCAACGTTGGGAGAATTTGACTCGTCTTGCCATTGAACATCGATTGCTTTGCGCAAAACCGCAACCCATTTTTTGGGAGGTTGAGGCAACGATGCAATTGCCATTTCATCTTTTTGTCGTGTTTGCGCCGAAGTGATTGAGGAATCTCTGCTGCGATGCACGAACGAGTTTCCTGCCACAATAAGCAATACGATAGCTAAAATGCAAAGGGGTACAGTTATCGATTGGAGCCATTTTGAATTTGCAACCACTTCGAGAGGAATGGTATCCGTCAAATGGACTTTTGATTGTCCCCAGCTTTCTTGCCCAAATTGCCTAAGTAGGCTGTTGATCTTGGCGCGTTCCCAAAAATGACTTCGAGCCTGCGGCCAAGCCAGTAGAAACCGCTCTAATCTCTATTTTGGTATTGGAGTCAAGTCCTTCATCAAAGTAGAGATCCAAAAGTTGGTTCAGGCGTTCGGTAATCATATGTACTTGCCGCTTGTTTCCATTTGAACTTGGATGCATTTTTGCAACGCATTGCGTGCCCGCGAAAGGACGACATAGACGGAGTCAGTGGTCCAGCCAAGCAATTCTGCAATCTCGGAGGGCTTATGAGCTCGGGAGTAACGCAGTTCGATAGCGCGCATCATTTGAGGCGAAAGTTTCGAGACACACCCTTTTAATGCGTCCAGTCTCGCTTCCTCAATAGTGGGGTTGGTGTCGGGCCTTACCACGCATATTGCCTGGATCACTTCAGGAGCCAAAGTCTGAACGCAATTTGCGTAGCGTTTGCAATCTTCTAAAACCTTGTACTTGGCGATGCTGCATGCCCATGCGACAAAATTGGTACTCGGCACAAAGTCGTCCGCCTTTCTTGATACGGTCAAGAATGTCTCTTGAAGTACGTCATCGGCGCGTCCGTGGATCGGCAATAGGCTCAAAATGAAACCTCGCAGCTCTGGGGAATGCTGCAAAAAGAGTGAATGAACACAGTCGCGTTGGGAGAGACGAATTTCTGTCACGAATTAAAAACCCTTTGACCTGTGAAACAAACGACTTTCCGAGTTGACGTGCACCGAGATTGGATAGCAATAATGGCGGCAACCTTCCCAATCTAAACAATTGCGACGGACTCAACGGCAATTTTTTCTGAAAAAATGCTACTTTGAGATTTTGGCACGAACGTGACCACCCAACTCACTAAAATGCCAATAATGGGATTTTTGACAACAACGATTGTTAAGAAATATTGAATTCAGGACATTACCGGTGAGGTGGTTTCTTCTTTATCTTGCGCAAGGTCGATTTTTTTGGAGATGGGATATGAGAGTACGTCGTCGAAGCGGATTTACGCTAGTTGAATTGCTTGTTGTGATCGCGATCATCGGGATTTTAGTTGGGCTACTTTTGCCTGCGGTGCAAGCGGCTCGCGAAGCTGCAAGACGAATGCAATGCTCAAACAATTTGAAGCAAGTTGGGTTGGGATTGCACAACTACGAAAGCGCTTACAAGACGTTTCCGCCCTGCGGAGTCGACACCAATGAAATGTCATGGACGGTGATGATGCTGCCCTATATCGAACAGACAAGTCTGCATAATCAGTTCGATTTTTCACAGGGGTCTTGGAATGCCAAGCTTCGAATTAAGGCAGTACAGACTGCCGTCATCCCCTCCTACCAGTGCCCGAGCGCTGTCGCCGATTCATTATTTTCGGTATTCAATTTAACCGCCGCCGCCGACATAAACGAGTCAACTGTTAGGACCATGCACTATCACGCAATTTTGGGGCCATACGGCAACAACACCTCGAACGGCAACCAACCCTACACGAGTCTAGGGAACACGGTTGCCAACAGTTTTGGTCCGGCTTGTACTCAAGGAGCGTTTGGCAATCTCACGCAGGTATCTGCAACCAAGTTTATTTGCGGCAGGAACCCAATTGGCGGGATGACGGATGGAACGTCGAATACAATAATGGTTGGCGAGTTTTCGTGGAGAGGCTACCAGTTCTGGCGTCCATTTACTCGTGGCTGGTATTCAGACACCCGCGGGACTTTGCTGTACACCGCCAAGAACGTAACCTACCCCATCAATTCCAAATTTTCGCTTTTATGGAATGACGCTTCGTTTGGAAGCGAGCATACGGGTGGCGCTCAGTTTGTGCGTGGAGACGGGTCGGTGCAGTTTGTATCGCAAACTGTTGACATGTCGGCTTACCGTTCGATCGCGAGCCGAAATGGTGGCGAGGTTTCAAATATCGAGTAATTTGTTTTCGCAATGAATTTCCTTTTCGTTTCCCTATCACGTAACTTGAAAAAACCGATTATGTGGATCGATCTGAACTCTATTGGCAAGAAAGCAAACCGCTTCTTGGTTCTAGCTTTGTTGATGTCAACCAGTCTTTTTCTGGGAGGCTGCGGTGTCGAACAACGGTATCATCTGTCCGGAAATGTTACCTACAACGGCGCGCCCGTTCCATTAGGCTATCTAATTTTCGAACCGGATACTACGAAAGGAAATTCCGGAGGACCGGGGATTTGCAAAATTGAAAACGGCAAATACGACACTCGCAACGAGGATGGTACTGGTGTATTAGGTGGGCCTCATGTCGTTCGTATTCGCGGATACGATGCGAGTGCGACAGGCAAAGGGAGTGGCGCAAAGGAAGTCGCTATGCCGGGTGCTTTATTTACGGAATATACTGTTTCGGAGGATTTGCTTAAGAAAGATGGAACCAAAGATTTCAACGTTAAATAAAATTCCGTTGCGAAACTTCGCTGTCGTTGCACTGCATATTGCAACGCTCTTTCAATTACAATTAATGATCTTAATGCGGCTATGGCATCGAAAGTCGATAAACTGCAAAAGCCGAACGTCTTGCACTTTACAGATGAGGGTTCCCAGAAACTCGACGAGAACGTTGCAAAAGCTATTGGTTTAGCATTGCAAATCAAGTCGCCATGAAACCAGTTCCGTAGTGAAAACTGGCATCCGGCTGCTACGATTAAACCCGCACCCTTTATATCGATCCAATGGTATACCTTCCTATTACGTCTGTTCGGGCGATCTTGCTTGTCCTTGGCTGGACATCGCTGATGGTTCATTTGCCTTGGTCGGTTGCCGACGAGGGCCAGGACAAGCAACGCGAACAGGCCCATTTCTTTGAAAATAAGATTCGGCCTGCGTTAATAAAGCACTGCCTGGAGTGTCATTCCACGGCGACAGAGGCAAGCGGTGGGCTGCTGTTGGACTCGTTTGCCGGTTGGCAAGCTGGAGGAGATTCCGGTCCATCCATCATTCCAGGTAACGTCGACGGTAGCCGCCTACTGAAAGCGATACGATATGAAGACGCGAAATTGCAAATGCCTCCGAAAAGCAAATTACCTCTTGATGTAGTCGAGGTATTTTCAAAATGGATCGCCGATGGTGCGTTTGATCCACGTGTTGGTCTAGTTGCGGAAAAGTCATCGATCACTGGATTGCCAGTTGATCGAGCTCAAGACCATTGGGCTTATCGTAGTTTGTCAAGTAGGAATTCATCGTCCGAATCCGTAGACAGCAGCTCAAGTTTAATCGATAAGTTCATTGATGCGAGGCTCGCAAAAGATGGGATGGTTCCAGCACAAAGCGCAAGCCAAGTCGCGTTGGTTCGTCGCCTCTATTTTGACTTGACTGGACTACCGCCATCCGCTCGCGACATTCGAAGACTAATAGGAGCCGATGGCTCGGGCGAATTAGACTATGAAAGTCTAGTCGATCGACTTTTAAAGACTCCTCAATTCGGTGAGAACTTTGCGAGAAAATGGATGGATGTTGCGAGATATGCAGAGTCGGTAACACTCCGAGGATTTGTATTACCACAAGCATGGCGATACCGCGACTATCTGGTTCAGGCTTTTGCGGAAGACCGTCCGTTCGACCAAATGATACGGGAGCAGGTCGCAGGGGATTTGCTCAAGCACGATGATCTTCGCCAACGCCATATGCAGTTGGTCGCAACAGGTTTTCTTGCCATGGGCAATACCAATTTAGAAGAACAAGATAAAACGCAGCTTGAGATGGACTATATCGATGAACAACTGGACGTCATCGGAGGCGCGTTTCTCGCTCAAACGATTGGATGTGCTCGATGCCACAATCACAAGTTCGATCCGATACCGACACGAGACTATTATGCCATGGCTGGCATACTGAGATCTGCCGTTTCGTTGGAACATGACAACGTGTCCAAGTGGATTGAGCAGCCATTGCCCGTGTCCGACGACGACGCTGCGCGGTTTAGGCAACTATCGGACCAACTCACTGGCGTCACGAAGCGAATTGCTTCGATCAAAAAATCGCCAACCATTGCGGATTCATCAAAAAAAAGCATGATTTCCGTAACCGATCTATCCGGAGTCGTGGTCGATAGCCGCGATGCAAAGTTGGTTGGGATTTGGACCGTTTCTAGCGCGATTGGCCCGGTTATTGGAGATGGCTACATCCACGATGGCAACAGCGACAAAGGAAAAAAGACGGCAACCTTTGAACCGCCTAATTTGCCTCCTGGTGCTTACGAGGTTCGTTTGTCCTATTCTGCGTCTGACAATCGTGCATCGAACGCAATCGCACGCGTTTTCAGCGCGGACGGAGAAGCGACAGTGGTTATCGATCAAAAAAAAAAGCCCCCCGAAGAAGGTCTTTGGATTTCGTTGGGTAAATACCGCTTTGAAAAGGATGGCCAAGCATTCGTTTTAGTGACCAACGATCAAAGCGATGGAGTCGTGATCGTTGACGCAGTGCAGTTCTTGCCCGCGGAGTCCCGTCTTAAGGCTGCCGAAGTGACAAAAGCACTTGATATAGGTGTCCTCGAACTTGCCAACAAGGCGGCTTCCAAATTGGAAAAAGAGCTCAAGTTGCTTGAGGGACAAAAGAAGCAATTGGAAACTCAACTTGGCCAAAGACCCGCTTACTTGACGGTGATCGAAAAAGGTCCTTTGGTCGATATACCGATTCACATTCGTGGGGATGTCCATAACCTCGGTGAGATCGCGCCCAGGGGATTCCTGTCTGCGGTTAAGACCAGCAGCGGCAACCTGATTCCAGCAGAGTCGAGCGGTCGGATCGAGTTGGCAAATTGGCTGAGTTCGGCCGATAATCCGCTGACAGCTAGGGTCTATGCCAATCGCGTATGGAGCTGGCTAATGGGCCAAGGAATTGTTTCTTCGATCAATAATTTTGGTACAACAGGTACCGCTCCGTCGCACCCGGAATTGCTTGATTGGTTGGCCAGCGAGTTGATTCGCAGCGAATGGTCTACGAAGCATTTGGTTCGAACCATTGTGCTGTCGAATGCTTATCGCCGATGCGTTGTCGAATCTGGCGAGCTAGAGAAACGGTTGGATCCATCCAACAGTTTGTATTGGCGGGGGTACATGCGAAGATTGCCAGTAGAATCGATCCGCGACGCGATGCTGGCAATAAGTGGCGAGCTAGATTTGACTGCCGGAGGTTCGTTGATTCGAGGCAACACGAAAGCCGACTACAACTACCATCACGAGTCAACTCGGAGAAGTCTGTATCAGCCGCTTTTTCGAAATTCGCTGCCGGAGCTTTTTGAAGCCTTTGATTTTGCCGATAGCAGCATGTCGATCGGTCTACGGCCACGAACCACCGTTGCGACGCAAGCTTTGGCTCTGCTGAACAACCCTTGGGTAACCGCTCGCGCCAAAGTCGCGTCAGAAAAGTACTTGCAGCTCGATCCGGCAAATGACTCGCCGTTGTGGTTAAACGATCTTTTCTTGGATTGCTTTGGTCGACTGCCAACCGAATTGGAACGCCATGCATGCCAGACATTTCTTCAAAACGGAAATGCTATCGACAAATCGGATAGACTGCAGAACATGATCCATTCTTTGTTTACATCCATTGATTTCCGTTACCTGGAATAGGTCGATTGCCATGCTTCCCAACTTCATCAATCGCCGTCAATTGCTTCAGAATACTGCTTGCGGTTTCGGTACACTTGCTGCCAATGCGATTCTTGCTAGCGAGAAGCCGACTCAGCCGTTTTCATCGACCAATGGCCTCCATTCGATTTATCATCATCCACCTCGCGCGAAGCGGATCATATTTCTGTTCATGCAGGGCGGGGTGAGTCAAGTTGACTCGTTCGACTACAAGCCGCAATTGGACGACTGGCATGGTGAAAAGCATACATTCGACGATGCAAGGCAATTGGCAAAAACGGGCAAGCGAACCGAACATCATTTGATGCGGTCGCCGTGGAAATTTCAACGCTACGGCGAGTCGGGACGCTGGGCATCCGAATTGTTTCGCGAATCGGCAGCACATATGGATGACATGTGTTTGTTGCATGGGATGCACACCGAGGGCGTGGCGCACGGGCCAGCAACATTGTTTCTTCATTGCGGTGCGACGAATTTCATAAGACCCTCGATCGGTTCGTGGATCCTGTATGGGCTTGGTTCGGAGAACGAAAATTTGCCTGGTTTTGTTTCTATCGCCCCGTCGGTCGGAAATGGCGGTCCAAGAAACTATGGCAGCGCATTTCTGCCTCCTAAATTTCAAGGTACAAAGATCGGTGGTGCTGGGGTTGATTCACTGTCAATCGATAATCTTTCTCGCAATGGAATGCCGCATTACAGCCAACGCGAACAGTTCGACCTGATCCAGCAATTGAATCGAGCCCAATTTCAACGAAGGGGCAATCACGATGAGGAATTGGACGCCGCGATTCAATCGCACGAGTTGGCTTGGCGGATGCAACAGATTGCCCCGGATGTTCTGGACCTGTCTGGCGAGTCGCTTCAAACGATGGAAATGTACGGACTAAACAACCCCAAGACGCGAAGCTATGGTGAACGTTGTTTGATGGCGCGTAGGATGTGCGAAGCCGGCGTTCGATTCATTCAAGTGAATTACGGTGATAATTCCGCGAATCCCGCATGGGATCAGCATTCCAATCTACCAAAGCATTCGGAACATGCCCAGGCAGTGGATAAACCGATTGCCGGGCTGCTTCAAGATCTGAAACAGCGAGGACTGTTGGACGACACGATCGTTTGGTGGGGAAGCGAATTTGGCCGTACTCCCTATTCGCAAGAGAATGGCACCGGTCGGGACCACAATCCAAGTGGATTTACGGTCTGGCTCGCAGGAGGTGGGTTCAAGGCAGGATACACGCATGGTCAAACCGATGAGTTTGGATTCCAGGGGATTGAGGGCCGAGTCCATATGCATGATCTTCACGCCACGCTTCTCCATCAACTGGGTTTGGATCATAAACGACTCACTTTCCGGAATGCTGGGCGCGATTTCCGATTGACCGACGTGCAGGGACAAGTGGTCCATGAAATCATTTCTTGAATTGAGATTGGCGTCGTAAAGGTGTATACTTCAATACGCGCGATGGCCATTGACGTGTTTACATAAACGGCCTTCAATAGAACCCTCTCCATTCATGAAAATCTATGAAATGAAAAGCACCCTTCTGCCACTTGAACTATTGGCATTGATTTTCGTTGCTTACTCGCCGTGCTTGGTGTCGGCTGCCGATCAGCCGAACATCCTTTGGGTTACCAGCGAAGACCACGGTCCTGAGATGGGTTGTTACGGCGACAAACTCGCGAGGACGCCGAACGTCGACTCGCTTGCGGTTAAGGGGATGATTTTCAAACACGCTTGGTCGATCGCCCCCGTGTGTGCTCCAGCCCGCACTGCGATCATCTCCGGTATGTACCCATCCAGCAGCGGCGGCTTGCACATGCGTTCCATGGTGTCGATGCCCGTAGGAATGAAATTGGGGCCACAGTATCTGCGCGAGGCAGGTTACTATTGCTCGAACAATAGTAAAACCGACTACAACTTGCGAGAACCAGGAAAGGTATGGGACGATAGTACGAACAAAGCCCACTGGAGGAACCGCAGTGAGGGGCAACCGTTCTTCGCCATTTTTAATTCGACCAAAAGTCATGAGAGTCAGATCCGAACGCGCCCGCACAAGCAGATCACCGATCCGGCCAAAGTACGGTTGCCAGCATATCATCCCGATACACCTGAGGTCCGTGACGACTGGGCACAGTATTACGACAAGGTGAGCGAAGCCGACGCCGATGCGGGCCTTCATTTAAAGGAAATTGCCGACGCTGGACTCGCAGAGGATACGATCGTCTTTTACTACGGAGATCATGGCAGTGGCATGCCGCGTAGTAAACGCTGGCCATCCAACTCAGGTTTGCACGTGCCTATGGTGGTATATTTTCCAAAGAGATGGGAACACCTCGCGCCCAAAGAATACAAGGCGGGTGGCACCTCGGATCGACTCGTAAGTTTTGTAGATCTCGCTCCGACAGTCTTGAGTTTGGCTGGCGTCAAGCCACCGGACTGGATGCAAGGGAAGGCGTTTGCTGGACCGCATCAGAGTCAACCACAACCGTTTATTTATGGCCAACGCGGTCGCATGGACGAGCGTATGGACGGGGTGCGCAGTGTCACCGATGGTCGCTTTGTTTATCTGCGGAACTATTTCCCAAATGTTTCTCAAGCGCAGCGAGTGGCTTATCAATTCGAAACACCGACGACTCGGGTTTGGAACGCTCTTTTCCTTGCTGGTAAGACGAATGAGGCTCAGTCCATCTTCTGGCGTGTTCCAAAAGCGGTCGAGGAGTTATACGATCTCGACTCCGACCGTGATGAAGTTCATAACATAGCGCAATCGCTCGAACATCGTTCTATTCTTGAAAAGCTGCGGAACGCACAACATGAACACGTCTTAAAAATTCGCGACGTTTGCTTTTTACCCGAGCGAGAAATCCACACTCGGTCCGAAGGTTCAACCCCATATGATATGGCTCGCGATCCAGCCAAGTATCCATTAGAACGCATTGTGGCTGCGGCTGAACTCAGCTCGCGCCTCGATCCTGCCGATGTGAAGGAACTCATTTCGTTTTTGAAGGACAGGGATGGTGCCGTTCGCTATTGGGGAGCACTTGGTCTTTTGATGCGAGGACCTGCTACGGTCTCCTCCCACAAGTCAACTCTGCAAGCCGCGCTTGATGACGAATCACCTAGCGTGCGCATTGTTGCGGCACAGGCACTTGGATTGTATGGTGATAATGAATCGAAAGCTCTTGCCCTCAGTACGCTTTCTTTACTCGCCTCGCCCGAGACCAATGGTGTCATGACTGCGATGCCAGCTCTTGCGGCTATTGAAGCTCTTGGCGATGTGGCAAAGTCTCTGCATGACGGCATTGCCTCGCTCAATCCGAATGGACCATCTCCAGACGGGCGATACGACAGTTACGTACCCCGGTTGATTGCCAATATTGTTCCCGAGGCCAAGCCCGCTACGAAATCAAAAGGCAAAAAGAAGGTACCGTAGAACAGGCTGCCAGCCTGTTTTTGAATTGGTATAACAAGGCTGGCAGTCGGTCCTCTCTAAGTCCAATCTCGACAGGCATTACACATGAAAACTGCGATGTATCTTACTGCTCTCTGCGTGTTTCTTTGCCTCCAAGTCCAGGCTGGCTCACAGCCGAACCTAGTTATCTTTTTAGCGGATGACGCAGGCTGGGGCGATTACAGCCATTCAGGCAATACGCAATTGCGCACGTCAAACATCGACTCTATCGCAAAAGGCGGTGTGTCATTGGATCGCTTTTATGTCTGTCCTGTCTGTGCACCAACGCGGGGCGAGTTCCTCACCGGTCGATACCATCCACGTGGCGGCGTGCGTGGCGTGTCCACAGGGCAAGAGCGACTGGATTTGGATGAAAAGACCATTGCAGATGCTTTCAAGGCCGCCGGTTATGCAACAGGTGCGTTCGGCAAATGGCACAATGGCAGCCAGTGGCCATACCATCCGATGGCGCGCGGCTTTGATGAATACTTCGGACACACCTCCGGACATTGGGGCGAGTATTTCGATGCACCGCTAGAGGAAAACGGGAGCATGATTCGTTCGAGCGGATATATCGTCGATGTCTGTACGGATCGAGCGTTGGGCTTCATCGAAAAGAACAAGGACAAGCCGTTCCTCTGCTATGTGCCATTTACTACGCCTCACTCGCCATGGGCGGCACCGGTTCAGGATTGGCAGCGATTCAAAGACAAACCCATTACCCAGTCGGCAACCGATCCTAACAAAGAAATAGCGAGTGAAACACGTTGCGCTTTAGCTATGCTGGAAAACCAGGACAGGAACGTAGGCCGTGTGCTCGCGAAGTTGAAAGAACATAAGTTGGAGGAAAACACATTAGTTCTCTACTTCTCCGACAATGGCCCAAACACCATGCGCTGGACCGGCGGCATGAAAGGCAAGAAGGGCACCACCGACGAGGGTGGTGTACGATCCGTATGCTATCTCCGCTGGCCAGCAAAACTCCCGGCGGGACACACGGTCACTCAGATCGCTGGCGCCATTGACTTACTCCCCACACTCACCTCGCTAACCGGAGTGAAACGAGTAGGGGACAAACCGCTCGACGGTCGCGATCTAAGTCCATTGCTTCTAAATAAAAAGGCGGATTGGCCGGATCGTATGCTCTTTTCCACATGGGCTGGCAATGTCAGCGTTCGCACCCAAAATCATCGCCTGGATAACTACGGGCGCCTCTACGACATGGTCGCCGATCCGGGCCAGACCACACCGATCAACGAAAAAGATCCTGTACTTGCCAACAAGCTTGTCGAGTCTGTCCAATCGTGGCGGCAGGAGATGCTCGACATCGGCAATGTCAAAAAAACCAAGATTCAGGGTGCCAAAAAGATTGGTGGTGGCGGAAATTCCGTCGATCCACGCCCGATCCCCGTCGGCTATCGAGAGTTTCCAATCACAATGCTTCCTGCACGCGATGGCGAGCCGAGCGGGAGTGTGAAACGCAGCAGCGGCGCCCCGAATTGTTCCTATTTCGTGAATTGGACGAGCAAAGACGATCGGATGGTCTGGCTGCTCGATGTCCACACCCAGGGTCGCTACGAAGTCACTATGGACTACACGTGTAAACTACCGGATGCGGGCTCGACGATTGAACTCTCCTTTCAAGATGCCCGACTGACGGGCAAGGTCGAACCCGGCTGGGATCCGCCACTTTACACCAATCAAGATACGCTGCCGCGTCCCGATGGCGAGAGCCAGATGAAGGATTTCCATACGCTCAAGCTCGGCACGATCGCTTTGCCGTCAGCTTCGGGGGCGCTCACCCTCCGCGCTCTTAACATCCCAGGCCAATCCGTCATGGACGTCCGGCGTGTTACACTAACTCTGTTGCCCTAGCCTATCCCTTTTTAATATCGTCCAATCATGAAACATCAGCTCGCTCCTGCCTTGTTATTTTTGACATTGTGCCTTCAACAGTCGATATTCGCGGCTGAGTCCAAGCCCAACGTCGTCATCATCTTCATTGATGATTTGGGGTATGCCGATATTGGTCCATTCGGTGCGACGAAGCAAAAAACGCCCAACCTAGATCGCATGGCCGCCGAGGGAATGAAGCTCACCAGTTTCTATGCTGCGCCTGTTTGCTCTGTCTCACGGGCTCAATTGCTCACCGGTTGCTATGGCTCGCGAGTCTCCGTACCTGGCGTATTTTCTCCAGGAAACGCCAACGGCCTTAACCCTGCCGAGAACACTACCGCTGAGCGACTTAGAGCTTTAGGTTACGCCACCGCCTGTATCGGAAAATGGCATTTGGGGGATCAACCGGAATTTCTACCGACCAAACAGGGATTCGATCGTTACTTCGGTATCCCTTACTCCAATGACATGCAGCGTAAGGCCATTGATGGAACGGAGCGTGTTTCACCTCTACTGCTCAATGACAAAGTGGCGGAACTGCTCACTGACGAACAGCAAAGCCGCATCGTCGAACGCTATACCGACGAGGCCATCCAATTTATGCGAGAAAGCAAAGACCGGCCTTTTTTCCTCTACTTCCCTCACACCGCCGTTCACACTCCTATTCATCCGGGTGAGGCTTTTCGGGGCAAGTCTGCCAATGGACGCTTCGGCGATTGGGTGGAGGAAGTAGACTGGAGCGTGGGCCGCGTGCTCGAAACGCTACGTGAGCTAAAGCTCGATGAAAAGACGCTCGTCGTCTTCACTAGCGACAACGGCCCCTGGCTCATAAAGGGTAGCGACGGCGGCAGTGCACTGCCTCTTCGCGGCGGCAAAGGCAGCACATGGGAAGGGGGCGTGCGCGTGCCCACCATCGCCCGTTGGCCTGGCAAAATCCAGCCGGGTAGTGTTTGCGACGCGGTTGCTGGCACCATCGACCTAATGCCCACTGCCGTGTCTCTCGCAGGTGGTACCCTCCCGGCAGATCCCGTCATCGACGGACGGGACATCTCGCCGTTGCTCTTCGGAAAGACCAAGGAATCCCAGCGCGAGGCTCACTATTATTTCGCAGGTTATAAACTCCAGGCCGTTCGCCAAGGACCCTGGAAACTCGCCATCGCGACACAACCCGAGACCATGGGTAAACAGGCTGGCGATGATGCGAAGACCAATCCGCGTTTGTACAATCTCGATACCGAGATAAACGAGCAAACCAACCTTGCTGCCACATATCCAGATATTGTTGCCAAACTACAACGCTTCGCCGAGAAGATGAACGCTGAGATTGGTGGCGACAACCCATCCTCTCGACGTCCGGCAGGCCACGTTCAGAATCCGAAGACGCTCTATCCGACGGAAGTTGACAAACCACGAAACAAGAATGCCGAGAAACCAGCCTCCAAATCATAAGAAGCTGGAAAGCGCTCTCCTACAGAACCCAAGCCCATATGGCGATAACTTTGCGGTTTTGTGAACCGGTGGGCGCTAGCCCCGGGCCTGAATTCGCTGGCGAAATCGCTTAAAACGCAGCCCGAAGCGAGAGAAAAACGTTAAAAGCGAGTGCTGGCGGCTTGTGCCGTGCCGCGCACGACGGAAAGTCAAAACTAAAAAGTAAACATGAAAACCTTCATCGCCCTTTTTTGCCTAGTTACCGCATGTCCATCGCTCCACGCGGACAAGCCAAACGTTGTCATAATCCTCGCCGATGATTTGGGATTTTCCGACGCTGGTTGTTACGGAGGTGAGATCGCTACGCCTAACCTCGACTTCCTGGCCGCGAACGGACTGCGGTTTACTCAGTCCTATAATACTGCCCGTTGTTGGCCGACGCGATCAGCGTTGCTCACGGGTTACTACGCTCAACAGATTCATCGCGATGCTTTGCCTGATGTGCCAGGCGGTGGACAAGGAGTCCGTCAGAAATGGGCGAAACTATTGCCCGAGCGACTTAAGTCTGCTGGTTACCACAGTTACCATAGTGGCAAGTGGCACATCGACGGCGACGTGATTGCTGGCGGTTTTGAGCGGTCTCTCCACACCAAGAACGATGGGAATTTTTTTACTGCCAAAGGAAACCTCATCAACGACATTGTCGTTAAACCCGCTGCGGATGAAACCGGCTACTATGTCACTACAGCCACTGCGGACTATGCCATCGATTGTTTGAAAGACCACGCCAAAAATCACAAGAACAGTCCATTTTTTCAATACATCGCTTTCATCTCTCCACACTTCCCGCTCCATGCCCTTCCGCAAGACATCGCCAAGTATCGGGACAAGTACCTGGATGGCTGGGACGAGATGCGAAAGACCCGTTTTGCACGCCAGAAGGCGATGGGCATTACTAATACCACGCTTTCCGAACTGGAGCGAGATGTCGGTCCTCCTTACGCATTTCCCGATGCTATGGAAAAGCTGGGGCCAGGTGAAGTCAATCGCCCGTTGCCGTGGAGCGAACTCACCAAAGAGCAGCAGCGTTTTCAAGCTACCAAGATGGCCATTCACGCGGCCATGGTCGACCGTATGGACCAAGAAATCGGACGTGTACTCGAACAGCTACGGGCGATGGGCGCTTACGAAAATACGTTGATCTTTTTCGCTTCTGACAATGGGGCCAGCGCGGAGATCATGGTGCGAGGCGGTGGTCATGATCGGTCGGCAGCTCCAGGCAGTGCTGCGTCCTATCTGTGCCTGGGGCCAGGTTTTTCAAGCGCATGCAATACACCGTTTCGACGCCACAAGACTTGGGTACATGAAGGGGGCAACAGCACACCGCTCATTGTCCATTGGCCCAAAGGAATCGCCGCAAAGAACGAACTGCGTCACACGCCGGGACATGTCATCGACATCGTGCCGACAGTGTTGGAGCTGGCGGGTGTCACGCTCGAGAGGCAATCCAATGGCGAATGGATTCCAACAGCTACTGGCAAAAGCCTCGTCCCAGCATTGGGGAAAGACATAAATATCCAGCGTGACAGTATCTGGTGGCTGCATGAAGGGAATCGCGCAATCCGCGTTGACGACTGGAAACTAGTCGCAGCCAAAGGAGATCCATGGGAACTTTACGACTTGAGATCCGACCGAGCTGAGCAACACAACTTGGCTGCCAAGATGCCCGATAAGGTTAAAGAACTGGAACGTGCCTGGCAACTTCAGTCGGCCAGCTTTACAGAACTTGCTCTTAAGACCGTCGAAGAACAACCGCAAACAAAAGCCAAGGCCAAAAAGTAAACGCCAACAAACCGTAGCTGTCTATTGAACAGCGGTTTGATCTGTCAAACTTTGCATTACCTTCAATTCCATACTTATTATGCGATTTCCAATTCGTGGTTGGATTCTGCTATGCGTTACTGTCGCACTGTCTATGGGCCATTTAGTCCGGCTATGGAGTCCCGCGACGGGGATGTTTCTAATTGAACCGAGATGGGTTTTCGAAGAGTCCTCAGCGTGGTCACTGCGTGAAAAAAATGAACAAGCTACTGACTATTCGACGCATCAGCAGGTCGACGACTACTTGAAGAATCTTTATTGAGCGAGCGGCACAGGCTGGAGAAACGAAGCGATTGTATTGAGACAATTGCCGAATATCCTTGCGCGGCAGATGGCTTTGTGGCTGGATCCCCCAAAAACACCTAGCAACTCGTTCGGTTGCGGTTGCGTGTTTTAGGCAATCATCGAGTGTTGGTTTTTGGCTAAAGTAGAGCCGTTGTCTCAACTGCTCTGGAGTGAGTGCACGGCCAGCTTGGTCAGAACTCTGGACTCTCCGGCTTCAGCGGGCGAGCAAACGTTGGCAACTTGAGCTAGAAACTCA
>CAMDKL010000029.1 GCA_945900945.1 Pirellula staleyi DSM 6068 | reverse complement strand
GGGTCCTTGGCTTTTTCCTCTAACTCCATCCGGTCCGCGAGAAATGCGTCCGTCTGCTTGTCGCTAGAGCCAAAACCAAACCTTTTGGCATCACTCAAATCGCGCAATTGAAGGCCAGCTTCAAAGTTCACTGCATCTGCGACTCCATTTACATCACTATCGAAAGCCCACAACCCAGAGCTCATGAGCCCCTTGGCGAATCGAACCGACTGGGCTGCGGAATCGACCGGAATCGAGCTGACGAGGTCTCCCATCCAACGCTTTGTACTACCGGACTGGGAGGTGATTCGCTTAGCCAACAGAACGCGTTCGATAGCGTTTAACTGTGCGAGTTTCCAAGGCGGTGTGTATTTCAAAAGATCCGTCCCGAGAACGTAGTCGTCCATGAATTGCTTCTGCATCTTGTTGGCCAAATAGGAACGCACAACACGATCAAAGAACGGGTGATCGTGGACGAATAAGAACAAGTTCAGCTCGTGGCAAGCTAAGTCGGAATAGTGCCTTTCCTTTTCTTCGTCCTTGAGCGAAGGCCAGCGCGACAGGCACTCCAGTTTGTCGAAATCTGCATGATTGCTTAGAAGGGTTCGGTAGAGTTGGAATACGTCAGGAATCGAGCTGCAGATCTTGACTCGAGTCGATGTGGCATCGCCAAGATCACTCTTGTCCGATTTGGGCAGCACGCGAATGCTTTGTACTTCTGTCAATCGATCCTTCGCCGGAAACGCCTTGGCCAACCGACGATCTGTCAGTTCTCGCGGTTCGTTGAGTGGCAGGTGGACCGTACGATAGGTTGTACCACTTGGGTGTACAACAACCACCGTAACACTCGTTAGGCCAATAAAAGCTTTGCGATCGACCGATAGAGTTCCTTTTTCGTCGCACCGACCGTTGGCGATTAGGATGCCTCCTCGTTTGAGAAACTCGTATTCGGGTGACCCATCAACGGCTCTCGCAAGATTATCCTGGCGGTCAGCCGCAGCCGCAGAGGGAGCTGCCATCTTGGGTGCCATGGCTGCCATCGGATCGCCAGCCGCTGCGGATTGTGTTGTGTTTTGTGTGACTGCTAGCTCCCATGGATTCAAAATTGCACTTGGTTGTGGCAGTAGATTGCCGAGATACTTCTTTAGAAATTGTCGCTGTAGCACGTACTGGTACTCTTCATCCAGCTTGAGCGAGTTGATGTAAAAGCTAGGAATTCGCATTCGTGCAGAGGATAAGACTGGAAACTCGGGAGCTGGCAAACTTAAGCCGTGATTCAGTTGGGGTGCATATGCATTTGCCACAATATGAACTCGAGTGAAATTATCGAAATTGCCAAGCTGGATTTGTAACTTGTCGTCGTTCCATTTCACCTCGCGGACATGGACGGGGCGGACTCGGTTTGTTTCAAGGTACTTGGATTGGCCAACGAGCGTTTCCCCTTGTTTCTCTCCCTTTACGACTGAGATTGTCATCGAGCGACCGGACCAATGGTCGGTGAGACGATAGGAACCTGGTTCAAGTCCTTTGATTTTGACGAGACCGCTTTCGAGGGACATTTTGTCGGAGTGGTTGGCAGACACGACACCACCGCGAAACTCAAAGAGACTGATTCGCGAAAAAGGCTTGTCGTCGGGGCCGAGTTTTTGAGGTCCTTGTTCTGCACCGTCCTTCGTATTCCAAACCGCTTCGATCGGTTGACCGCTGAGTGTGTGATAGGCTGCCGGCCATGTTGGCCTCAAGCTAGCGAGATTAAAGTCGCGGGGGTTTATCGAGTCGGCAGAAGCTTTGAATCGTTCGATGTTGGCAAGTGGCCCCAGGTCGATTATTCCAAGTTCATTGGTTGCCAAACGAAGGCTAGTGGTGGGTACAAGCCCGAAGAGTTTGAACTCCAACTGGACCGGGACTCGCGATGCGGGCTCGCCGTTACGACCTCGGACCTCCAATAAATTGCCCTTATCGGTTTGCGTTAAATAAAAGTCCCGAGTTTGAGCCGATTTGGCCATACCGTTGATGACCAGTGAATGCGATGCCGAAACCGGAACACGGGAGTCGTTGCTCAGTTTCAGCACTTGACCGCTTAGTGACATCGCGATGCTAGCAAGTCGTTGCGGAACCAAGAAAGTGTGAACCAATTCACCGTTGTCGGCCAGTTTGACGCCGGGAATTGTCTGGGTTGCAGCGATTCCGTCCAAATCGGTCGAGGTGATCGTCAGGATGGGTTTCTCAAGCTGAGCGAGCGAAACCATTTGTCCGTTGCAAAGCAAGTTAGGACGGATTACAACGCTTGCCTTAGCCCCGGCCAGCAGCGATTGCGGGGCGAGCAGGATGCCGGCTTGCAATTGGTAGTTTTCGCTATTGTGAACAAACATTTGCACCGAAGCGATAGCTCCGTCGATGAAGATCAGCGAATCTTGCTTTGCTTCACTGCCGAACGGTATGACGATATCCCCCTTGTCATCAGATTCAAATTCGCGAGTGCCAAAGATAGCTTTAGCGGATGGAAGGTGCTTTCCCTCGGCGTCAAAGATGCGAAAGGTGTCGCCAGCTTCGGTCATGCGTTGCATCGCATGCAAATGCCCCTTGTGAATGAGGGTTCGGCTGCGCTGGCCACCAGCTAGAACATCGACTACCCATACTCCGCCCCCTTCGAGTTCGGGCATCTCGAGCACTTCGCGATGTCGCAAGTCTGCGGGTTGAGCGTATGCGAATCGCTTTTCAATGTTTGCCACCAGGCCGTCCAAGTCGAGGTTGGTACCGATGGGTTGCTTTTGTTGGTTTAGGATATTGCGGGCGTTGAGCCGATATACTTTCACCAATAATTCTTGGACATTTTTGAGGTCCAACGTGAGTCGAACCGCATCGCTTGGACGATAGTACGTTGGGTTATTTAATGCGAACTTGAGTTCAATACGCGATTGCAGTTCGCGTTGCTCGTCTGGAGATAGCTGAGCGTAAAATGTCTTTGCGTCACCGATACCGTAAAGGATTTTGGTGGAGGCAAATACTCGTCGCAAAGTGTCGCGATCGATAATCGTCGCGAAGACATCGACGGTGGCGTCTGTCTTGAAGAAGTGCTCCAGGTACCGATGGACCAGCGATGTATCGTCTCCAATCATTTCGAGCATTGTTTCACCTTTGTAGTTGGCCGCAAGATTTACTTGTGGCCGACGATTTTGCCGAGCAACGTATTCTTGATGGAAGAACGGGCGATTGCTTGGCAGTCGGATATAGCGAAGGAAGCGTTCGCGATCCATATTCCCATCGCGTTCATCGAATTGAAGTCGGTTATAGAGAACTGAAGCGATAAGGCTGTTTTGCGATTCGGGTAGACCGGTGACGAACGTCTCGAGTGCGATGAGTTGATCGCCCAGGACGGTTCGATCTTCTAACGAGGAATCGTCGTTGGGTCGGATGCGACGCAATCGGGCCTGAATGAACGGGCTGGACTCGATCAATTTTGGAATACGTTTTTGTAGGTCCAGCAATTGGGAGGTGGTCAATTGATTGTGGATAGCGGCCCAGCCGAAACCTCGGGAGTCGGGCATATTGAGTTCGCGTTCGATGATCTCGACCAATCCTGGCGCGTCGATGCGGTCGATACGCTCTAACCAAGTTCGTGTCGTTGCCGGTTGATTCAGCAGCGGACCGAGATGTGCAAGGGCAACGTTTTCGATCGCACTGGGATTGTTCGAGTGGGATTGGAAGATTGTTCTCCAGTTTAAGTTGTTGGGATCCAATTTAGTTGGCAACTCGGCCGCTTCATCTTTTCGGGGCGCCGGATGATCGATGTCCATTCCAAAATCGGAGCGAAGGTGGTCGAGGGTTGATTTGGAGTTGGCTTTATATTCCAGGATGAATTGCCGCGTTTGCATCCTTTTGGTTTGTTCGTTCAAACCGAATTTCGCGATCCAAGCGTCAAGATGCCCGCGTGCTTCGGCAACCCCACCGTTGGTTTGGTAATGCAAGCAATGGTAGTAGAAATAGGTGTCTGTTCCCGGTATTAGCTCTTTCAAGGCCGCGTCTCGGTTTTCGGCAAGAGCGAACCGTTCGCTAAATCCAATTTCCTGAGCTGGTGTCCTGTGGTTGCTCAGCAAACAGTTGGCTAAAACACAAAGACAGAGGCCAATTGCACGATTAAGAGGGAACATGGTTTTACTCGATACTAAGGTCGCGAAGAGACTTGGATCGCTTGAATAGACGAACTGCAGCGTAGCCAGTTCCTAGAAATGCCGCGAAACAGTAAAAGAATAGCACATATAATAAAGTGGCACGGCGGTCTTTGCCGTGATTTGCGGTCTGTACATTTGCTCTATGCCCGCAGCGCAAGTTTTGAAGTTGCGCTATTTTTGTGTTTCCGGGCCAACGGCCCAGCGATTTACCTAGCCCAGCACAACGGGCTGGGTATTGGGCGTAAATGGTCTTCAGGGCCAAAGGTCTGGCCGTTTGATGACTGACGAAGCTACCGCAGACAAACGGTCGGGCCGTTGGCCCTATGATACGCATACTCGATTTGACCCAGCCCGTTGGGCTGGGCTAGGTAAATAACCGGGGCTTTGCCCCTAAATCTAATAGCGCAACTTCAAGACTTGCGATTCCGGCCCGCATTCCGTCGTGCGATTAGGACCAGCTGGATAGCGACTGAGAATTTTCAATTCGAAAAGCTGTTGGGGTGGCTTCGTAGCGAGCCCATTCGATTCCCATGAAGACGCATGCAAGGAACATAAAGATGGCCGCTAGGATCATCATCATCGTGTAAATGGAAATCGGGTGCTTTGCTGCGGCCATGCTATTTCAATCGATGCTTTAAATAAGAATGGATTCGAGAGGAGGAACAACGCGAATGCTGTTAGTTAATCGTGGCCGCAACTTTGTCGCCTGCTTGAACATATCCCTTGCGAAACGCTGCAAGGATTTGACCGATCGCTTGGTCGTCTTTAATACTCTTGATCTCGATGCGAGCGAGGTATTGACCACCTCGATAAATTTCGAGTTTATGTCCAACGCGAAGTCCATCATCGCGTCCGACGGAAACGACAACTTGTTGGCTGCTATTCACGGCAAGTACCTCACCCTTGAGGTCGGTTGGTGGGACGTCTTCGTAGTCTTTGATACCTGCTATCTTCAATGCAGCCTCAGCGGTTTCGGCCTTCGCTTGATAAAGCGTAGCGTCGTATTGGAGGCGAGTCATCTCTGCTCGAAGATCCGATTCGACGCTTAGTAATCCATTCAGTCTATCGGTTAGTGCAATCACTCGTTTACGCTGGTCGTTTCGGTCCGTGATGATCTTATCGATTTCTGTCTTGACCGTATCGTTCTGCTTGGTAAGCGAAGAGACACGATCCGTCACTTCCGAAATTATTTGAGTATTTCTAGTAAGCAATCCTGTTTTGGTGCTCAGCTCTGTTTGCGCTTCTGCAAGGTCCTTGTTCGCCATGGTGAGTTGCGTTTGCAAAGTAGCCAGAGTCGACTTTCGCGACACTTGTTCCTGAGCGAGCGAAGTCTTCATTTGCTCAATTTGTTTTTTAAGTTCATCAACTGTAGTTTCCAGTTTCTTGGCCTGGCCTTGAAACTCCGAGACCTTTTGCTTGTGGTCGAGATGGGAAGAATTCGCAAGCAACGAGACAATGAAAAAAGCCACGCTTAGGAGTAGGACCAATAACGTGAATATTTTGCCGAGGAGTGTCATTGGGGCATCCGCTGGTAATGAAGCGATAGGCTGGTGGAACAAGCGATCTGACGCGATCCATATTTTTGGGTAATGGAGTCAGCTCGGGTGAAAAGGAGACGGCAATTCACCAGTAAAAGAGTATAGTTCGGCTAAATCTGCCCTGTCAACGAAAGCGGAAATTTTGACATGATTGCTACAGTTTCAATAGAGACCGGCTGGTTCTGCGGTCCGTTTTTAGCGATTTTGACGATACGCTTGGTGGAAGAACGGTAGCCAACACCCTTATTCCCACTTGGATCCGAGTTAAAACTGGGATATCCTTTACAGTACATTATGACGGTGGGAATTTTCGTTCCCCAAATTCTACCGCTCTCCTAGACTAGCCGTTCGACCAAGAAATTTACGCATGAGTTCGCCTGCTGATCCGGCTCCTTCCCAAACGTTTCTCCAAAAAAACGATTTTTTAATTCGACGCCTGCACTCACTTAGCGGGTTGATTCCAGTGGGAGCGTATATGTGCGTCCACTTGATCACCAACGCCAGCTTGGTCGGGGGAGTCTCCGTTTTTCAAAACAATGTTTTTTCGATTCACAGTTTGCCACTTTTGCCTGTGATTGAATGGTCCTTTATCTTTTTGCCGCTCATTTTCCATGCTGTCGCGGGGATCTGGATCGCTAGGAGCGGAAAATCAAATCTGCAACAATACCGATGGGTTGGCAATCGGAGATACACCTGGCAGAGAATCACGGGCTACATCGCGTTTTTATTCATTTTTACACACGTTTTTCACCTACATGGTTGGTTCCATAACGAGTGGTGGCTTAAAACCATTGCCGAACCGATGGGGATGGCCAAATTCCGTCCCTACAATGCTGTGAGTTCTCTGGCGTCGGCCATGACCGGCATCGCCTGGCCAATTTTCTACGCTATCGGGGTTTTGGCCTGCACGTTTCATTTAGCCAACGGAATTTGGACGGCGGGCATTACTTGGGGCGTTTGGCTGACTCCCAAGTCACAACGTCGAGCAAGCATCGCTTGTGCACTGTTCGGTCTTTTCATTGGTTCGGCAGGGCTTAGTTCCTTGGTCGCGGTAAAAACCACCGACGCAATGGAGGCTGCGAAAATCGAAAACGCGATGTACGACGCTAGGATCCATGCACACACGATTACGCCCGACGATCACAAGCGATCTGATGGCCATGCGGTGGAAAAGCCAAAATCTGAGCTTGTGAAATAATTAAATGTAACTGAATACGCGTTTTAGCGAATGGTAAAACCAGATGGGTAGTAATCGAGTTTTGGTAGTAGGTGGTGGTTTAGCAGGCTTGGCAGCGACGATGAAGCTGGCGGAACTTGGCGTCGCCGTGGATTTGCTAAGTCTAACGCCGGTCAAGAGATCCCATAGCGTGTGTGCGCAAGGCGGGATTAACAGCGTCAGCGATATGACGCGTCAAGAAGGCGATGACGAATGGAAACACTTCGACGATACGATCTACGGCGGTGACTTTCTCCAGAATCAGCCGCCCGTTAAGGAAATGACTTATTGGGCACCTAAAGTTATCGATTTGATGGATCGACTTGGAGTAACATTCAACCGAACGCCGGAGGGATTCATCGATCGACGTCGATTTGGAGGAACGCTTTACAAACGGACTGCTTTTGCTGGAGCGACGACCGGCCAGCAACTTCTCTATGCCTTGGACGAACAGGTGCGACGTCGCGAGAGCGAAGGGCTGGTAAAGAAATACGAATTCTGGGATTTTCTTGGCCCGATTTTGGACGACAACGGTCGATGCGTCGGTGCGACAGCCCAAGACATGGTAACCATGCAAATCCGCGATTTTCCGGCAGATGCAGTCGTTGTCGCAACCGGGGGCAACGGTCTTATTTACGGTCGGTCAACGATGTCGGTCTTCTGTACTGGAAGTGCCGCGAGCCGATGCTTCCAAGTCGGTGCGAGAATGGGAAATCCTGAATTTATTCAAGTGCATCCGACTGCGATTCCAGGCGCGGACAAGCTGCGACTGATGAGTGAATCGGCTCGAGGCGAGGGTGGACGAGTGTGGGTGCCACGAAAGGCAAATGATTCGCGTTATCCGAAGGTAATCCCTGAAAACGAGCGGTATTATTTTCTAGAAGAGCGATTTCCAAAGTATGGAAATTTGGTTCCTCGCGACATTGCGACACGAGAGATCTTTAATATTTGCGTCAACGAGGGATTGTCCGTCGATCCGCTCCGAATGAGCGTCTACCTGGACTTAACCCATATTCCCAGGGCGGAATTGGATCGCAAACTGGGAGGTATTCTTGAAATTTACGAAAAGTTTCAAGGGGTCGATCCTCGCGAAGAGCCCATGAAAATTTTTCCAGCAGTCCATTACAGTATGGGAGGACTTTGGGTCAACTACGAAGCGAACGCCGACGGAGGTTTACTGCCTGGTTCACCAAAAAACCAAGCCACGAGTGTTCCAGGCCTTTATGCTATCGGCGAATGCGATTACCAATATCACGGTGCCAATCGACTTGGCGCAAATTCGCTCCTGAGCTGCATTTTCAGTGGCTTGTTCACTGGCCCTGGCATCGTCAACTGGATAAAAGGAAATAGGGTCGCGAGCGACTTGCCGAAAAGCCTTTACGAAAAGGCCGTTGCTGTTCAAGAAGCCCGCCATAAGAAGCTCCTTTCCAATACCGCCGGAGATGAAAACCCTTACTTGATCCATCAGGAGTTGGGAGACATCATGACGCGAGCCGCGACCGTCGTGCGTGACAATAAACAATTATCCGAGTCGTATGCAAAGATTTGCCAATTGAGCGATCGAGCTTCCAAATGCGGTTTGTCAGATACTGGAAGCTGGACGAACCAGAATGTCATCTTTACCAAGGCCGTTCAAGACATGTTCCCTGTCGCTAAATGCATCCTCAAAGGTGCATTGCAACGGGATGAAAGTCGCGGTGCTCACTTCAAACCAGCGTTTTCCATGCCGAATTTGACTGCGACCGAACCGGTTGCAAAGCGTGCCGAAGCAGAGGGTTGGTGCGATGCCTTTGAGGCGAACAATAAAAAATTTCTCAAATCGACCGTTTGTACTTGGAACGGAAACGAGCCGGATATTTCATACGAAGACATTGATACGCGACTGCTCCCGCCTCGGCCGCGACTCTACGGGCTCGTTGGGGCTGAAGTGATCGAGCAAGTATGGAAAGAACGCAGCGCCGTCATCGCCGCGAAGAATCCTCAATCTGGAAAGAAGCAATTGACTGGGACCACGTAGGACCCCAATGACTTTACTCGCATTTCGCTTACCAAACCACATTACAAACCCAATCTCGAATAGCTCCCATGATTGCACCAGGAAACGAAGCATCCGCCAAACGACGTCCCACGAAAGTCAACGTACGAATCCTAAGACAGGATGGGCCGGGGTTACCAGCGTATTGGGAGCGGCATCAGGTTGACTACGAGCCTGATATGAATGTTATCAGCGTGTTGCAAAAGGTCGCAGCACAAGCCAAAACGAGCGATGGCCTCAAGGTCGCACCGGTAGCTTGGGATTGTGGATGCTTGGAAGAAGTGTGTGGCTCCTGCACCATGGTGATCAATGGACGCGTACGCCAAAGCTGCAGCGCACTCGTTGACCGTTTGCTAGAAGACGATGCAAACGAAATCGAACTTCGTCCGATGACTAAGTTTCCGGTCATTCGTGATTTATGCATAGATCGTTCGAGACTCTTTCGGTCCTTGGAGCGCGTCAAAGCTTGGGTGCCAGTGGATGGCTATTACGATATGGGACCTGGCCCTCGAATCTCGCGAGAAGAACAAGAGCAAAACTATCCATTGAGCCAATGCATGAGCTGTGGCTGTTGCTTGGACGCATGCCCTCAATTCACAAAAATTGAAATCCAACGCCAACCAGCTGAAACCGAAGCCGACTACACGACTCGTAAGAACGCATCTTTTGATGATGGTTTTATTGGCGCACACGCGATTTCTCAAGCGATGTTGTTCAATGCTCACCCGGTGGGCAAAATCATGGCGCGTGAACGTCTGGACGCATTGACATCTGCCGGTGGAGTCCAAGACTGCGGCAACGCACAGAATTGCGTCGCGGTTTGCCCGAAAGAGATCCCGCTGACCACGTCGATCGCTCGCGCTGGACGAGCCGCAACTGTTTACGCCATCAAGAAGATCTTTGATCGGTAAGGCGTTCTAAATGCTCCTGAATGTGTTAACCACCAATGCATAAGTTTTCGAACACAATGAATAAACTTGGATGGTCAAGATGATTTTCTCAGTGATTTCTCCAAACTGGCCGTCGGATCGACGATCATCCTGTAAATCCTGTAAATCTGCATCCGAGGACTTCGTCTTGACTCAGCCTTTGGCTTCGCCTTCAATTTGGAAACCGGAACTTTCCATTAGCCAATCGCAAACCAGCCTATCGAAACCAGTGGCCTTTGAAATCAAGTTTCTGGTGGATCATTCGCTAGTGGAAAAACTAATTCCTGCTGTCACGGCTCGGATGCCTCTTCGCCCGACACTTTGCATAGCCTACGATGGAGTCGCGTTCCTGCAAATGGAAAATCTGGGACCGATCCGTTTGACGATCGACTGCGGCATGGGCTGTTGTGCAGACAATTAGATCTTGGCGCCGGCACCTTTGGTAAATGCCATGAATGCAGATTCGAGATTGATCTCCTCTTCGGCGAATCGCTTGATTGCAATGCCGTTGCCAACAAGCATTGTCGCCAACGATGAATAATCGCCCGCATCTACCTTAAGGGTCGCCTTGATCGATTGGGCTACAACATCTACAGCTTGAACCAATTCGTGATTGCTGAGGAGTTTCGCGGCGGCGTCCAATTGATTCTGCACTGCGAGCTCAATGAGTATCGCCATATTTGGCCTTACTTGGCGAATCATAGATGCAACATCGTCGCTTGCGATCATCTTGCCCGAATCAATAATGCCAACTTTGTTGCAAACATCAGCCAACTCGGGCAGGATGTGGCTGCTGACGATGACCGTTTTACCCATCGAGCCAAGCCGACGCATGAGCGCTCGCATTTCGATTCGGGCACGCGGATCCAAGCCGCTCAGGGGTTCGTCGAGTAGCAAGACAGCCGGATCGTGCAACAAGACACGAGCCAATCCAAGACGTTGCGTCTGTCCTCGCGAAAGTGTGTTTGCGTAAGCGTCCCGCTTGAATTCAAGATCCACGACCTCTAGCATTTCATCGCAGCGTTTTCGGCGTGCTTGTGGTGCGATACGATACGCAGCGGCAAAGAAATCCAAATACTCAATAACGGTCATGTCATCGTAGACGCCGAAAAAATCCGGCATGTACCCAACGAGTCGTCTAATGTCTTTTGGATGTGTGTAGATTGAGTATCCGCAAACGTATGCTTCACCATACGTCGGCGTCAAAAGTGTGGCGATGATACGCATGGTTGTTGTCTTGCCAGCACCGTTCGGACCAATGAAGCCGAACAAGTCTCCCTGGCCTAAATCGAGATTGATGTCTCGAATAGCGTACATGTCGTCGTATTTTTTTGTTAGCTGTGAAGTCTTGATCACGGTTTTGTATCGATGGGTGGATTGGCTGAACTCAAATCGGGCGATGCGGATTTGAGTTTGCTGACAGGGATGATCAAACGTAGGAATGTCTTTCGTTGTCCTTCGGTGGCTTGTATCGGTACGGAATTCCTTCGCATAGACCATAGGAGCGATGAATCCTTTAATTCACATATCAGAATGGCGCGATCCAATCGAATCACGTCCGAACAGTCGAGCTCACTTAAGTACCGATTGTAAAGCCCCGTGTATTTGCTACTGCCCGCCGATTCGTGAAAGCTAATCAGCTCCATCAGTCGGTCTAAATTGCCGATACTAGCGGGATTCCACGGTGTGCTGCGTTCTTCACCACCCACATTCTGACGGCGTTGCAAGCGACGCGTAATATCCTTGGGCACGGTTGCAGCAGAAAAGGATAACCGTTGGCCAACACGAATCCTAGTATCAAGCGTGTAAGCCCGCCCGCGATAAATCAACAAAGCATCCAGAAGGTCGACATCCAGCGGGTTTTCAAAACTACCCTCAAGCAAGTCGATCGAACCAGATACCATGGACAAACTGTTTGTTTCTTTGGGCAATGTGATCCCTTCATGCCAAGTTGCGATAAGCGATTTTGTTCCTGCGGCAGGAATGCCCACACCACGAATGCCATGCAATGATTGTTTGGGAGAAATAGTTTTTTTGTTCTCGTTTTTTATTCCCTCGGTACCGCCATTGTTCATGTCGATTTCATAAATTGGCATACCCCGATCTGTAGCAACGGTGGATTCGAAGCCGCCAATTCCTTTTCCTGGTTGACCGAACCAATCGAGTTGGACTTTGCTCGTAGTGCTAATCTCGCTCGCGTTCAATCCCTGAGTGCGTCGATGAGCAGAAAAGTCAAAAGCGCCGCGACGGCCGCCATAGCAGTGTGCAAAGGCACGCCCTCGAAGCGTATGTGTTTGATAGTCGATGTCAAGTACCTCCAGGCTGTTGATACTTGGCATTTCTGGCTTCCATCGCCTTGCAAGGCCATAAATGAAAATACAACTGCCAAAAGAACAGACTAGAAGTGTTATCCAAGTACCACCTGGTTTTCTCCACCGCTGAGATACTAAAAAATAGTCCAATGGGCCTATTGCTAAACAAAGTAGGCCAGCAATGATCGAGATCGTAGCGAGGCTCCCAAGCGTCAGAAGAGGGAAATGATCCAGCGTGGAATTCAGTTGGCCTGAGATATCGTCGTAGCCCAGATACACACGCTTTTCTGTCTGAACATCCTTCTTTTCCCATTGCTCATTAAATAGGAATTTTAAAAGACTAGGGCGACTTTCCCATATTAATATCTGTTCGCTATCCAGTTCGACGGCCAGGAAATGGACCTTTCCCGAACCGTACGCCCATCTTGCGATCATGGGAAACCTCGACCGATTCTTGGTCTTGGATTCGATTTCCACCGTACCCGATCCCAAAGTGAATAGACAGCACTTCAGATCTCCCAGTCGGTTTTGCGAACCTAAGAAGGACTCGAGCGGAGTAGGATCGCAATCCGTTGAGATCTCTTTGAAAGTTCCAGGAACAAGCGATGTGAATTCTGGTGTTTTTAGCCACGATTCCGCGTTCTGGCCAAGTGACAAAACACATCTGCCCCCTTGTGCGATCCAATCCCTGATAGCGATTGCACTCTCAGAATGGATGGCATGATTAAGTTCAACATTACCAGACGACAAAATCAATAAATCGACTCCGCCATAGCAAATTGCCGACAGGGGCAATTGTTCGGCGCGAGTCAATTGGACCGTCGAGTGTTCCGGCAAAGCTCCACGAGCCGATTTCATTGCCCCCTGGCTTAGTTCTAGTCGATCGCTTCCGATACCAACCACCCACGGCTGCGTGGCAGAAATTGCCGTGCCGCGTTCTTCCGAATGCAATGCTCTTTTGTGAAGAATTGATCCATCTATGCCAACGATTTGAATAGTTATGGGCCGGTTGCTGCGACCGTGCTTGGCTACCACTTCGATTCGTTGGGTCGACTTTGGCTGTAGCTGCACCGTCCATGAATCACTTTGATAAACGACGGGAACTCCATCCCCGTCAAACGTCTGAATCTCCAATAACCCATCGATTCCCGTTGTACCCGAAGTAATCGTGATCGATGTGCGTGTTGGATAGCCCACTTTCCAATAGCCACCGAGTCCCATTTCCGCACGAAACTGAATCGAATCGGAATGGGATGGATCTTCAGCACTAACGAATTCGCCCGAGGAAAATGCGACGATGCTCAGGATCGCTACGAATATTTTCAAAGAGTACAACCAAAGTGCGGCGGTAGTAAAAAAGAGTGCTCTCCAAAGAGAGCACGTTTTTGATTTGCCAGCGTATTTCTCGTTGAGTCGATCAAGCTGGCCTGAATTGGATTTGAGCAAATTGACTCTGAGTTCTTAATCGAGACGCTTAACCATCAGGTTCTTAAAGGAAACCTTGCTTCCTGGATCATGAGCTTGCAAAGCAAACGTGCCTTCGCCAAGTTTCCGTTCGAAATCTTTACCTGCTTCTTGATCGCTTGGTTCATTGTATTCGACTAAAGTTTTGCCGTTTACTTTGAGGGTAACCTGTTTTCCCTGAACAATAATCTCTTGGGTGTACCATTCGTTATCTTTGGCCGCAGCCTCCAAGACATCCTTCACCGAGTACAAACTGCTCGTTCTACGAGGGTCTCCTTTGTAGGAATTGTTCACTTGGCATTCAAAGCCCTTCTTGGGCCAGCCTTCATCCTGAAACGCTGTATGGAAATAGATACCAGCATTGCTGTTGGGCATCGTCTTAACGTCCACCTTGAAGTGGAAATTCTTGAATGGCTTTTTATCACCCACGTAAAAGATGTGACTTCGTTCGCCCTGGCAAACAATGCACCCATCCACAATGGACCAGCTCTTAGAATTCTCATTTATCTTCCAGCCGTCGGTGCTTTTGCCATCAAACAGCTCGACGAACTCTGCGGCGGGTGCATTGAACGAAATTAGCTTTTCAATGGACTGTTTTCCTTTGGTATCGCCACCTGGCAGCAAACCGGCTTTAATCCGTTCGACGAAGGTTTTGTCCGCGCCAGTAGCCTTTTTTTCTTCGGCCTTCTTCAGGATCTCTTCGATTTCTTTGCGAGCCTTGTCCGGTTCCTTCTTGATCATGTCCGCGAAAGTTTTTTTCAGTAAGCCACCTGCCTTGAGGGTCTCGCCGAATGGATTGTGCTTCTTTTTGTTTTCGCCATCAATGTGACAGACGTTGCACTTCGCTTCCGCTACGAGTTTCTTAAACTCTTCGTTTTTGCTATCATCGGCATAAAACTTCTTGAAATGTTCGCCAAACTCCTTCGTCGCTAACGCAGGCTGGAAAGTGACGGTTGCCATCAAAGCAACAGCAAAAACAAAAAATAACCTTTTCATACTAAACGACTCTCCAAAGGTGTGGTGAACGGAAATCGCGGCTTGCATTTAAAAAGCGGGTTGCGAACTGCGATTTTCCTCAAAGGTCTCTAACGAGATACCTTGATTAAAATACCAGACTTCACCGCTGTCAAACAATGTACGCGAATAGGAGCAAATTAGATGCCGAAAAATGGCTTCCGAAGCCTAGAATGGACTGTTGGCGATCCTTCGCTTGGTTCTGCTTTTTTGTTTAATTATTAAACAATTAGTAAATTGCCATTCAATTTAGGCCTGTCTGTTGGTTTGGATGTAGGGCAATGATGCAAAACGGGACATTTGGGTACCGGATAGGGGGTGTCCGGCTGAGGACAGTCGGACCTACGTGAATAGCTGGACAATTTTGATGCCGGAAATTAACTTACGACTTGAGGCGTGGGAGCAATTCGCGTTCGACCCATTTGGTGTCGACGGTTCCCTCTTGGAATTCCCTTTGCTTGAGGACGGTCGCATGAAAACTCGCCGTCGTCTTGATGCCTGTAATTCTTAGTTCGCTCAGACTTCGCAGCATGCACTCGATCGCTTGCTCACGCGTCGGGCGATGCACAATGATCTTGGCGATCATCGAATCATAATAGGGCGGGACCGTGTAACCAGCATATGCATGCGAATCGACTCGCACTCCTAAACCACCGGGGAAAAACATTTTTTCGATGCGACCTGGGCAAGGCTGGAAATTTTTGTCTGGATCCTCTGCGTTGATCCGACACTCGATCGCAGCACCAAAGGGTTTAATATCCGCTTGGGTAAAGGGCAGGGGTTGTCCCGAAGCGACCAGGATCTGCGATTTGATGAGATCGATCCCGGAAATCATTTCGCTCACGGGATGCTCGACCTGGATCCGAGCGTTGACCTCGATAAAGTAAAACTTGTCGTTTTGATCGACTATAAACTCGACGGTCGCTGCATTGTAGTAGTTTGCATGTTTGATCATCCTGACCGCAGCGTCACACATGGCTTTTCGAGTCGCCTCTGGCAAGCGTGGTGACGGGCTTTCCTCGATCAATTTCTGGTGTCGACGTTGGACCGAGCAATCGCGCTCGTGCAAATGCACAATGTTTCCATGTTGGTCAGCGATGATCTGCACCTCAACATGCCTCGAACGATCGATGAACTTTTCCAAATACACGCCGCCGTTCCCAAAAGCCGCTTTGGCTTCGGTTTGAGCTTGAGACATTGACGTTTGCAAGGACGCTTCATCGAGTGCAACCCGCATCCCTTTGCCGCCACCGCCAGCAGTCGCTTTGATCAGGACAGGGAAACCGATCTTGCGAGCTGCGGTCAGCGCGTCCTGCTCGGTCTCCAGCAGACCGTCACTACCGGGAACCACGGGTACTCCAGCCGCGACTGCCATTTCGCGGGCGGTATTCTTATCGCCGAGTTTTTCCATCGCTTCAGGTGATGGTCCGATGAAGGTAAATTTGCAGCTGCGGCAAACTTCGTTGAAATCCGAGTTTTCGGCAAGAAAGCCATATCCCGGATGAATTGCATCGACATTGCCTACCTCGGCTGCCGCAATGACCCGATCGACGCGCAAATAGCTATCCATGGACTTGGCTGGTCCAATGCATATTGCTTGATCTGCCAATTCCAGATACTGCGCACTCCGGTCCGCTTCGCTGAAAATAGCAACCGTCTCGATGCCCAGCTCTTTGCAGGCTCGAATGATACGTAAAGCGATCTCGCCTCGATTGGCGACAAGCACACGACTAATCATTCTTAGCCTCGCGTATCGATCTTGAAGAGCGGCTTACCGAAATCGACAGCTTCCTCGTTTTTGACAAGTACTTGAACGACCTTGCCACGCATTTCCGCAGGGATTTCATTAAAAACCTTCATCGCTTCGATGATGCAGATCACGGTGTCGTTTTGAACAACGGAACCCGTCTCTACAAAATTCTTTGCATTTGGGTTGGCGCGGGTGTAAAACGTCCCGACCATCGGCGACTTGATGTAAACGATATGTGGACCGTCTGCCTCCGGAACCGGAGTCGAAGCACCGGCAGTCGGCGGGGCCGCCGCTACAGCAGGGGCCATCAAGGCTGGCGAAAGCAACTGTTGGCCATGTCCCGCTCCGCACAATCGAATGCGTTGATTGTCCTGACGAAGATCGATTTCACCGAGTTCGTGCTCCTTCATCAACTCGATCAACTTTCGAATACGATCGATGTCGAATACGTCGTCGGTTCGTTTGGTTGATTCCGCCATTTCTCAAAGGACCTTTCGGAATGAAAATCTGAAAAGGAAACTGTTGTGCAGCAACGTTTTATACATTCCAGCCATGCCCCCTGGAAGCCCTGCCGGTGGGTTTTCACACCTTGCCTATTTTTAGGGAACGACGTTGCCGTCCTTTTCCTCTACCTTGGGAGGGATCTTAAATGCACCATGCTCGGCGGCGAAGTGCGCTGACAAATAAAAGAGCTTGGCTGCCGATGCGATTTTATGAAAGTTGATCTTGGAGACTTGGTCTGTCGGCCTGTGATAGTCGGGATGAAAACCACCGAAGAGGAACGCAACCGAAGTTCCCTTCTTGAAGAAATTGGCTTGATCGCTTCTTCCAAAGACGCCTTCCTCGTCGTATTCGAAGGCGAAGTTCACGTATTGATTCGCCTTGATAATCACGTCGTGAAGGTCTGGGTCGCCTTGCTTGCTGCCGACCAAGTGGATCGATGTTTCGTTGTCACTCGCAGCATCTCCTTGTTTTTCTTCGTTCCGACCGACCATGTCGACGTTGAGCATGCAAACCATTTTGTCCAGTGGCAGCAATGGGTGATCCAAATAGTGGGCTGACCCTACCAGGCCGATTTCCTCGCCAGCGAACCACATAAAAAGAATACTTCGCTTGGGCTTGATTGGGTTGGCCGAGATTGCTCGAGCAATACAAAGCAAAGCGGTGGACCCAGATCCGTTGTCATCAGCGCCAGGAAACAGCGAGCCATTCTGAATACCAAGGTGATCCAAATGTGCTCCGATAACGACGTACTCATTCCTAAGTTCTGGATCGGAACCTGGCTGCCACGCGAGCACGTTGGGAATTGCGGCGGGTTCTTCGCGATAACGAAACTCGAGTTTCAGATCACCTTCGGCAAAATGCACATCGACGCTATTTCCCTCGACAGGTTTGATCCAGTTTGGATCGCCGTTGAGCGATTTCAAGATCGTCAGGGCTGCGGCGGTTGATAGGGTCCCCGAAAGACTGGCCGCTCGCTGTCGCCCCCCTTCTCGCAGAAGTTGCGATCCGGACTTTGGCTCAGTATCCACAATGCGGAAGGTCGCCGAAGGTCTTTGACGGGCTAGGAGCATCGCCGCTCGACTTTGAGCTTTTTCATCCGCAATGTAGAGGACGATCTTGTCTCGCAGCGAAATAGATTCGTCTAACTTTGGGGATTCACCGGAGAGGCTTACAAAGGCAACGCCACCAATCAGTTCGGGAACATTTGTGAATCGTTCGAGCCCGATTGCTTTATCAAACAGGATTGAGAGTTGATTCGGGCCAGTCAGCTTGGATTGAGTAGGTTCAACAGAAAGCCTGGACATCGGAAGCATTTGAAAATAGCCGCCACCGTCTCCGACGGGGTCCAAACCAAACTCAGCAGTCTTTCCAGCGACCCAGTGGGCTGCTTTGGTGTACCCAATCTGCCCAGAACCGCGGCCTTCAAATAAAGGGCCTGCGAGAATCGAAAGCCACTCTTGAGCTCGCTCGTCGGTGATGGTATCGAATCCGGTTTTGAAATCAACTGGGGGTTCTATACTACCGCTGAACTGAGCCTGGGCATCAACCATAAAAAGCGTAGTTGACAATAAAAGTAGGGCTGCGGAACAAAGAGGATAGAGCATGGAATTTCCTTGTGAAGCGGGAAGCTTAGATGCCATCACGAGTTGAATACCTACAGTGTAGACAGCCGTCTATCTATCGCAAGCCAAACGTATATTATCGCGACAGAAGCACCTGTATATAAGTAAACTGGCATAACCATCACCATTCGACACAACCGAAGAAATGAACATGGATTTAAAGGATTTAAAGGATGATCGTCGATCCGACTACCCGTTTGAAGAAATCACTGAGAAAATCATCGGTTGTGCATTCGAAGTCATCCATGAGTTGGGAACCGGGTTTATTGAATCAGTTTATGAGAAAGCCTTGGCAATCGCTCCCGAGCACCAGGCCCAGATTATTAACTAACTAACGGCAACTGGAATCGAGGTCGGCCTACTGATCCATTTTGGTAATCCGAAACTCGAAACCAAACGATTCACACGATACAAGTGAATCTGCGAGCGAGTTGAAATCACCGACTCTCTCCGCCCCATAACCTTTCGCACTTTTTTCAAACTTGCCCCTAACGGTTGATTTTGCTAATTAGAGAGTACGTGGTTTTCGAAACGATTTTGTTATCGCTGGCAAGCTCTCCCGGATGCCTTCCATTCCCAGGAAAAAAAGACTTATATTTCAAGAGTCGACGCAGCGATCGCTGTGCCGAATGGTTTTTTTTTGGCTAGCATTGATGCCCGTGCTCGGCGTTTTGAGCTACAGCGTTCTTCGATCCACACCGTGGTATCAAAGCTATCAAAAGGATCTCTGGCAACGGCGACTCAGCGACAATTTGGGTGTCGAAGTTCATTTTAAGTCGATCGAGTTTCCTAGCCCGAACCAATTTCGCACGGTTGAGTTGGTCTGCGCTAATCCTGAGACTGGACGAGTGATTCTCAAAGCGGCTCAAGTCAAAGCAACCATGGATCGAAGCGGTTGGTCGGTGCAAGTGGTTTCGCCTGAACTGAACGGACACCAGATTCAAAGTGCGATGAAGACCGTCCATGATTGGTTTCTCTGCCGTCCACAAAAGTCCGCTAGTTTGCTTAGGTTATCGGTGCCGGATCTGGTGGTCGACGACGGAGCGAACAAGCTCAGATTTCAAAACGTAGAAGTGGGACTTAAGCCAACCGATTTTGCGTCCACTTTAATAGTGGCTTTTTCACTAGAAGGTCAAAAGTTTGAACGCCCTGCCTCCTTTCGAGTCGATCGAGATCATATCGAAGAATCCACAAAATGGAGTATTGAATCGAAAGACATTGCGATACCGTGCCGCGTTTTAAGCGAACGATTCCCACCTTTGCGCTATCTCGGTAGCCAAGCCAGCTTTCAAGGTACTATTGCTTGGTGGCAGAAAAAACAGAACTGGCAAATGTCGATTCAAGGAGATGTTCATTCCGTGGACTTAGCGTACGCTTCATGGCCAATTGGAAAACCTATGCAGGGCGTAGGTAAGCTAAGTATCAACAACGCGGTACACAGCGATGGCGCCCTACGCGAAGTGAGAGGCGTGTTGACAAGCGATTCATGTACGGTCGATACCGACTGGCTGGATCGAAACACAGCTTACAAGATGCTTTACACCGACAACGATAGTCCTTGGAGCAAAATGGGACCGCGCGCTCCGATTGACCAATTGGCGGTTCAGTTTTCGTTGGACCATCAAGGTTTGAAATTTGCTGGTGTGTCCGATCCGAAATACCCGTCCCTGGCTGCATTTGTCGGCGGCGTACCGATTGGCTGCACGGATCGCTCAATCGTCACTTATTCCAACTTCTCGGATGCGCTATCCAAGTATTTGAAACCCAACGTTGAAGCCCAGCCCGCAAGAATCGCAGCCGGACGAAATTAACAGGAGTTAGCTGGTCGGATGCGTTCCTCTTAGGCCCCGATAGCCCTAAGCGATCTTACGAAAGAGCTCTATTTCATACGGACCTAGAAACATCAGCAGGAGTGCGCCGTCCCCGGCATAGTGTCTAAAAACATCCTCCAAAAAAGGATGTTCACCCGGCCATGGGTAAGCAAACACCAATGCGTAATCGTCTAGCTCAAGATCATGCTGTTCGTATGCGTTTTCGACTTGATGAAACAACGATGCATGGTTTGACTGTGCATCTGCAAGCCGTTCGCTTCCGCGCGGAAGGAAGTTACCATGCAATATCTCACCCTTTAATTGATTTCGAATTAAAAAACGATTGGCTTGGTCCACCAGAAACGATTCGGCTTCGATCCCTATCGCGTCCCAGCCGAGTTGGGATGCGAGGCCCGTTACGATTCCGAACCCGCATCCCCATTCACAAAACGTGTTGCCCTTGGCCAATTTGCTTGCGGTAAGTTTTGCTAGGGCACGCCACACGTCACGAAAATCGCACGCCACGTATTGTTCAATCGGCTTCTTGTTCCACTGATCCCAATAAGCTTGCAGGACACGATCCGCGTCCTTCAAAATCAGTTCCGTCGCAGGTGGGATTTCAGCCGAATCATCCCAATCGAAATCAAGGCGTTCGAGCTCGGGAAAGCCGTTGGTTTTTTGTCGTTTCATTTCGTTTCAACTTTAGAGTTCGTCGACAGACTTCTTGCCTGGATGCCTACTGTCCGGCTGAGGACAGCCGGCCCTACGTGACTAAATCATGTAGGACCAATCGGTGCGTTGCTCGCGGGCAATCGCCCGATTGGGGCAGTGTTGGCAATGGTTGTTTCCAAGTAGCGAGTAGCCCTTCTTCATGGAGGTCACTGTACTCGCCCATATCTCGGATTCCTCTCGGAAGATATTCTCTTGACCTACGAGCTGCGTTATTCCAACGTTTTTAAGTGTTTGTGCCATGGATTCCCTGATTCCAGACAGCATGATCACAACGCTACGTGCATGCATCTTCTCGACGAAACGTTGCAGTACATCCATGCAAACCGCATCGGGATTGTTAACCCGTTTGAGTCGGAGGATAACGACCTTGAGACTATCGGGCGCTTCTTCAAGAATGGAATCGAGCTGCCGTTCTAATTCCGGTGCACAACCAAAGAACATTTCTCCTTCCAAGTTGAAAACTCGAATATAGGAGCATCGTATGTCGGACGACACAACTTCACGAATCACGCGATCGCTCGTGACCGTGAGTTCGTTCATCTTGATTTGAGCTGCCCTAGGGACATAGAACGCGAACGAAAGAAAAACGCCGATCAAGATGCAAAACTCGACGGAAATGAGAATGGAGGACAGTGCCGTCGCAATAAGAATCCAACGATCAAATTTGGTCGCGCGCAAGTAATAACCTAATGTCTTGATATCGTTCATGCGAGCCGCGGTTAAGATCAGCACTCCCGCCAATGCCGCTTTGGGAATGTATTGCGCAAAGGGAGCTAAGACCAGAATGGTAGCCGCGACTCCTAATGCGCTAATCACTCCTGACCATTGCGTTGCGGCTCCGGAGGTATGATTGATGTAGGATCGAGTCAGGGACCCCGAACCCGGGAAACAACGAAAGAAACTACCGGCCATGTTGGCAAGTCCTTCGCTGAGGCATTGTTGGTTCATATCCAGCTTTTGCCCAGTTTTGGAAGCGATGGATTTGGCCATCGACACCGCTTCCAAAAGCCCTAGAAATGCAATTGCTGCGGCACTACTGGATAGATTTCTTGCTAGCCCCCAATCGATCTCCGGCAATGCAAAGGTAGGGAGCGAGCGCGGTATCGCTAATTGCAACTTGACCCCAGAACCTTTCATGGGGTCCAAAGCAAAGAGAACTGCGGAGGATACGGCGATCGCGAGCAATAATTCGGGTAAGCCTAGTCTGAAACGATTGTTGAGAAAACGAAAACCAATCGCGGCCACAATCGTCAAGATGGCGACCCCGACTGTCGCCCAATGGATCGCACCGCCTTCCGTCATATCGCTCCAAAATCGCACCAGAAAATGATCGTGGGCCTGTCCATTGCCCTTGAGCCCAAAAACATTTTTAAGCTGGTCCAAAAAAAGCAGGACCGAGGCACCAAATGTGAAGCCCACAATGACAGAATGCGAAACAAATCGGGACAGATCGCCAAATCGGAGCAACGCAATGGTTGTTTGAATCAATCCGATAAAAAACGCCATCATGATCGCTGCGGAAACACGTTGGTCTTCCGGAATGATCGAGAGAGCACTGAGCATGGCGATCGAAATCGCATTGGTGGGACCGTTGATCAACTGCTTAGACGAGTCCAGCAATGCTCCAACTGCCGTCATGATGATCGCAGTGTAAAGCCCCATTTCGACGGGCATTCCAAAGATACCGGCATAAGCCATGGCTTGAGGAACGGCCACAGCGGCAACCGTTAGGCCTGCGAACATATCCCTTTTGAAATATCCCAGACTATAGGTACGCAACGAATCAATCGCAGGGACATATCGGTAAATCGCGCTTGCGAGCGGAGAAGGCATACAAAAGTGGGTCTAGTAAACGGTCTTGGCCATATGCAGTTTTAAATTGCGTAAAAAACTGCGACATCGAACGAATATTGTAGTCATTTTCGAGCGAAAAGGTCAGTTCGATTTCACCGTACGGCAATGCGCCCTCAAATCGAATTATTCGACTACGATTTGAGAACGGACTAGGCTAATACTTCCGACCTGTACGATTAAAACTTGTCGGAAAGCTAGCAATGCGGGGCGGATGTGTTTGCTTCGCGATCCCCTCATCTAGAACGCCAAAGCGGTGTCCGGTCGGGTCGAGCCCGAGCCGGACAATCAGACTCTTAGTTGGTTCCGGGTTGATCTCCGACATCACCGGCAAGATCGACGAAAGATGACTTACGCGGAGCCACGGAGAACGCGGAGACAAACAATAGCGGATACCTTAAGCCATCATCTCCGCGCCTTCGCGTGAATAAAAGATTGTGCTCGTCTATCTACGCTTTGGCACGGTATTTGTATATAAGATTAGTTCCGCACGCGTGAGAGACAAGATTTATGCAGCTATGTTCGCGTCGCTGGCTGCAGGTTCGAAAATCTTTTTGTTGAGGGGATGTGATTACTATGACTACGACTACGAAATGGATCCGAAACATCGGCTTGGGTGCGTTTGCAACCTTCGCTTGCTTTGCAGGTGCTAACTCCGCATTAGCAGACCACTACAACCACGGGCACAACCACGGATGCTCGCCGCGTGTCGGCTATTCGAACTACGGGTACCGTCCCGTCGTGGTGCTGCCGTACTATGGTACCAACTTTGGTGTCAACGGTTATTCGAGAAACTATAGTGGGTACTCAAGCAATTATGGCGGGTACAACAACTTCGGCGGTGGTTATGGAGTTGGTGGCTATCCAACAGGCAGTTCCTACGGTGGCGGAGCATTTCCAATGGGTGGTTCCTATGGTGGCGGAGCGTTCCCACGCGGCGGATCTTATGGCGGGGGTGGCTTTTCCCTTTACATCGGACGCTAGTTCTGCTGTAGCCCCGCGACTCCGCTCGCGGGACTGGATTTCATTCGTATCTCAATACTATCTTACGCAAGGCTCTTCAAGGTAACGTCAGTAAACCGGTATCAGCATTGAGTTGAACGTTGGCACCCTGCGGCTGGGCTGATGAAAATACAAGCCCGACGCGCAAGCGAGGGGTCGGAATCATCCCTCGCTTGCGCTTCGGGCTTGTATTGAAGCCGCTAGGTCAACTATTGGCTGCGATTTCATCAGCCCACCCTACGGCTCCGCCCCCTACTTGGAGAGCAGCTCGACAAACGTTCGAACCAGCGTTCCGGATCCACCTGCATCGCACCAAGGCTTTGCGCTGTCCAAAAATGCTGGGCCGGCTATGTCAATGTGCGTCCAAGGGACTCCATCTACAAACTCCTCCAAGAACTTAGCGGCTGTTATGGCACCCCCGTACCGACCCTCGCCTACGTTTTTGATATCGGCAATCTTGCCTGCAATCTGTTCGGTAAAAAATGGGTGCATCGGCAAAGGCCAAGTGTATTCGCCGCATGCATCGGCCGTTTGCCGGATCTCGTTCTGCCAAGTCTCGTCGTTGGTCATTAAACCAGAAATATCGAGTCCCAAGCCAACCACGCAAGCTCCTGTCAATGTCGCGAAGTCCACGATCCGTAACGGTTTCTGATCGAGAGCGACATTGAGACAATCCGCCAAAACCAACCTTCCCTCAGCATCGGTATTATGTATTTCGATCGTCTTGCCACTTCGAGCAGTCAGAACATCCCCGAGTTTGAAAGCATCGCCCGAGATCAAGTTTTCAACGAGACCAAGGATGGCGACCAAGTTGTGCTTTACTTTAAGTTCAACTGCAGCCTTCATGATTCCCAAAACGGTAGCGGCACCTGCCATATCGCATTTCATAGTCAACATCCCGTCAGTTGGCTTAATGGAATAGCCACCGCTATCGAACGTTACTCCCTTTCCAACCAGAACCGTAGGCGGTGCGTCTGCTGCACCTCCGTTGTAACGTAAAATGACCAATCTTGGCTCACGAATCGAGCCGCGAGCTACTCCCAACAGCGCACCACATCTCTCTATTTCTAGTTTCGTTCGGTCCCAGACTTCAACTTCCATAGAATGCAATTTGCCCAACCCAATGGCTTCCTCTGCCAGGGATTCAGGGAAAAGGAAGTTTGGGGGCAAGTTGACTAGTCGGCGCGAAAAATTAACTGCGTCGCCTAGGATCGCGCCTTGGAGTAACGTGTCTTCGTCGATGCCAACCCATTCGATACAGTCAGGCGGGTATAAAGATTTCACTTTTCGAAAGAGGTCTTGGCCGACGCAGCCAACCATTGCTCCAGAGACAGCGCCGCGGAGCAACATTGGGGACGCTTGAAATCCCACCATCCGCACACAACTTCGTTTCTTGACTGCGGCCGTTTTGAGGGCCGCCGCCGCTGCACACGAGTAAACACTTGGGTGGGCTGAAACACGAGAACCAAGACCAACCGTAACGAGCAGCTTCGTCGCCAAACCCGTGGGCGCGATCATGGTTGTTATTTTGAGAGGTTTGGTCGAAATTTCGTCGTCCTCGATTAGCCGCCCTAACAATCCGTTGGTTGCAAGGTTTACTTTCGCAATTTCCGCCGATTCGCTCCACGCATCCTCGATCCCAACAACCAAGCAATCGCACGCCGATTGAACCAAATCACCCGAAAAACGCTCGCAACGCATGCCTGTATCTCAGCAAAAAAGGGGCTTCTCAAACAAAGACGGCATCTTAGGCGAGCTTCGATTCGAAATCTACTGGGTGGATTACATCCCACCGTCAGGATTGCTAAACTGAAGAACCATTGATCGCAGTTGGCCAATTTTAAATGTTCATTTTTTGCGGAGCAAACTGGATATATGCAAAAACCTTTGAGTATTGCCATGATCCTATTTATGGTGAACACCCTAATCGCGAAAGACGCATACGAAAAAGGCGCGTCGGTTGAGGGGGTAACCGAATACCGTTACTCCAACGGGGCTCGTGTCCTGCTGTTTCCGGCCGCTTCCAGGCCAACGATAACGGTCAACATGACTGTGCTGGTTGGCTCTCGCCACGAAGGATATGGCGAAGCGGGAATGGCCCACTTGCTCGAACACTTGGTGTTCAAAGGTACGCCTACATTTCCTGAAGTGCCAAAGGCGTTGCGTGATCATGGGGCAAGTTTCAGTGGCACTACCAATGTCGACCGAACCAACTACTTCGAAACCCTGCCGGCCTCAGACGAGAATCTAGAATTCGCGATTCATATGGAGTCCGACCGGTTGGTTAATAGTCACATCAGACGTGAAGACTTGATGTCCGAATTTACTGTTGTTCGCAACGAGTTTGAGCGTGGCGAAAACAGCCCTCAATCCGTTCTTTCGCAACGGGTTCAGGCAGTTGCCTATGAGTGGCACAACTATGGCAAAAGCACCATTGGCAACAGGTCCGATATCGAACGCGTGCCGATCAACAATCTTCAAGATTTTTACCGTAAATACTATCAGCCCGATAACGTGGTTCTTGTCGTGACAGGCAAGTTTGAGGAATCGAAAGCACTGGAATACGTAAGCAAGTATCTCGGTTCTATTCCAAAGCCTGAGCGACGACTCGACCCAACCTATACGGAAGAGCCTCCGCAAGACGGCGAACGATCGGTCGTCTTGCGTCGTGTCGGCAGTGTAGGTGCGATCAACGTCGTCTACCATATTCCCGCTGCTGCGCATTCCGATTGGGCCCCGCTATCGGTCCTTGCCAGCATACTTTGAGAAGAGAAGGATGTTCGCGAAGCGTTTCAAAAGTTTATTTACCCGAAAAAGCTTGTTGTTATTCGAGCTGGAGATTTCAAGTAGTTGATTTTTTCAGGCGCGGGCGCCACCCAAATAACGCTCGTTTTGCGATTCCGTGAACCGGCGGGCGCTAGCCCCGGGCCTGAATTCGCTGGTTGTGTCGCTTGCGGCACAACCGAGGCTTTATGCATTTCCTAACGCGGCTAGCGCCCGCAGTTCAGACAACCACATACAAGGTATTTCCCATGCTGCAACTCTCCCGCGCCGCTTCCTTTACATCGATTCTGTCATGTGCCTGGCTATTCCTGATTTCTGGCTGTGATTCTTCTCTATCTGGTGTCAGCACCTCCAAGGGTGGCACTAAGGTCAACAAACTTCGGATAGCAGTAATTCCCAAAGGCACTAGCCATCAGTTTTGGCGTTCGGTGCACGCAGGGGCTGAAGCAGCCGCCAAGGAAGTGGGTGACGTCGAAATTCTTTGGAAAGGGCCTGAGACCGAAGCCGATACATCCGGTCAAATTGCAGTCGTGAAAAACTTCATCACCAATAGAGTCGATGGTATCGTTCTGGCCCCTAATCATTCCCAATCGTTGATGGACGTGGTTTCAGAAGCCAACGCTGAGAATATCCCCGTTGTCATCTTTGACAGTGGCCTGGGCAAGGGTCCCAAGATCGTAAGCTACGTTGCAACCGACAATCATCGAGGTGGAGTCTTGGCTGGCAAGTGCCTAGCCGAGGCCATTGGACACCAAGGTAAAGTCATTATGCTTCGTTACAATCCAGGTAGCGAGAGCACGGAGCAACGCGAAGTTGGGTTTTTGGAAGCGATGGAGGAGGAAAAGGGAATCGAAGTGCTTTCGTCAGATCAATATGCCGGCACGAAAACAGAAGAGGCTCTTGCCAAGGCTACGCAATTGCTCAACAAGTATCGAGACCAGGTCAACGGCATTTTTGCCGTTTGCGAGCCGAATTGCAACGGCGTGCTCGAAGCGCTCTCGCAAACAGGTCTTGCAAGCAAAGTGAAGTTCGTTGCATTTGATCCAAGCGACACGTTGATCCGAGGCATGAGCGAAAATACGGTCGCTGGTATCATGTTGCAAGACCCTTTTGAAATGGGAAGACAGTCGGTTTTGGCACTGACAAAGCACTTACGTAAAGAAGCCGTTGAGCCGGTAATTTCCACCGGCGAGTATGTGGCCACTCCAGACAACCAAGCCAAGCCACCTTACGATCGACTGTTGCGTCCCGCGCAGCATGGTCAGTAGCCGCCAACGTCTATGAACTTAGCCGTCGACGTACGTACCCCATTGCTAGTCATGGACCGGATTGCAAAACGATTCGGTGCTACGCAGGCCCTGCACGATGTGTCCCTGGAGGCGTTCGGAGGTGAGACGCTTGCACTGATCGGCGAGAACGGCGCCGGCAAAAGTACGTTGATGAAAGTACTCTCAGGTGCCCATTCTCCCGATTCTGGCTCCATTGAATTGAATGGTCGACCGTTTCAGCCAATGCGACCTGTGGACGCAAGGCGCGCTGGTATCGCCATGATTTATCAAGAGCTGAATTTGGCCCGTGATTTGACTGTGGAAGACAATATCATGCTGGGATGTGAGCACAGTCGATTTGGATTTGTGCGGACGGGTGAACAGCGCGAGAAAATCCGTCGAGCGCTGGCGCTCCTTGGCCATGCCGACCTGAGCCCGCAACGATGCGTCGGTTCATTGTCGATAGGGGTGCAGCAAGTGGTGGAAATTGCAAGAGCATTGGTCTCGGATGCACGTGTCATGATCTTCGACGAGCCGACGAGTTCATTGTCGCGACACGATGTCCAGCGACTGTTTGCGATCATCACGCGATTGCAAGAGCAGGGGCTAGCGATCATTTATATCAGCCATTTCCTCGAGGAAATACGCGAAATCGCCACGCGATACGTCGTGCTGCGCGATGGACAAACGGCGGGAGCAGGTTGCCTGTCGGATACCAACGATGAGCAGATCGTGTCCCTGATGATTGGTCGCAGCGTTGAAAATCTTTTTCCGACCATACAACATGCGATGGGTGAACCAACCATGCTAGTGGATCGAATGGAAGGCCGGAGAATGCCATGTAGAGTCAGTATGGAATTGCGTCGAGGCGAGATCCTTGGCCTATTCGGCTTGATCGGAGCGGGGCGAACGGAAACACTACGATGCCTATTTGGACTCGATCGCGTTGCGAAGGGGCGAGTCCAACTCAACGGTCGCTTTCCAACTGCGAGCCCGCGGGCTCGCATCGCTGCCGGTTTCGGACTGGTTTCCGAAGATCGAAAAGGCGAAGGCTTAGCCCAGAAACTCTCCATTGCAGACAATCTAACCCTTTCTGCGATCCATCAATACAGTGTAGGTGGGCTATTGAGGCTCAAGCGTCGACATGTGGCGGTCGAGAAATGGATGACGCGATTGTCCATCAAGGCCCACGGTCCAGAACAAACCATTGGCCAATTGTCTGGCGGCAACCAGCAGAAGGTCGCAATCGCTCGCGTCCTGCACCAAGACGCAAGGATATTGCTATTAGATGAGCCAACCCGTGGCATTGACGTCGGGACCAAAGCAGAGATTTATCGACTGATTGGGGAACTAGCCAGAGAGGGTAAGAGTATCATCTTTGTGAGTTCGTACCTGCCAGAGCTACTGGCCGTCTGCGATACAGTAGGGGTCATGTCGCGGGGGAAGCTTCGCGAGCTAAGGGCAGCATGCGAATGGACAGAGAGCGAAGTCCTTTCGGTAGCCATAGCCTTGGACAACGACATCGAACCGGAGAAGGTAACGGCGTGAATACAACACCGATCGAAACAATTTAAAAAAGACACTTCCCGGCGAATGCCACCAAGATTGGAGTGCTCAGAATCATGGGACCTATGAGAAGTCGTATAAAAAAAGCGGATTCGCAATTCCGTTGGCGATGGTGGATGGAACGGCTGGGGCCGCTGATGGCGCTGATTCTCGTTACGTTGGGCTTTGCGATAGCAGACCAAGTCTGGGGACAAGGTCGTTTCATCGAGATTCGAAATGCTCGCGTCATTTTAGTATTTACGGCACCTGTGGCGGTAGCGGCGTTAGGTATGACTTTGATTATCATGACGGGTGGCATTGATCTATCGGCTGGAACAGCGAGTATGTTATGTGCTACCGTGCTTGCATGCACTCTCAACGCCGATTGTCCGGTCGCGATCGCGGTGCTCGCCGCGGTAGGCACTGGAGCGGTCTGCGGATTGTTCAACGGTTTGTTCATCGGCATTCTTCGAATCCCGCCGTTCATCGTGACGTTGGGTTCGATGACCATTTTCCTCGGGATTGCAAAACACCTGGCAAACAGTTCGACGGTCTTTGTAGATCGTAAGCGAATTCCGGAATGGATGACCAAATTCACGTCTACCGCACCCCCGCATTGGTATGGTTGGTTGCCAAATATTCCTAGCGGCGTATGGTTTGCATTGGCAATTTCCGTAGTGGTGGCGATCATTTTGTCGCTTACTGTTTTTGGAAGGCATGTACTAGCAGTGGGATCGAACGAAGCGACTGCGAGGCTCTGCGGTGTCAACGTGTTTGGGACGAAATTGGTTGTTTATGCGTTGGCAGGAGTTTTGTTTGGTATCGCGGGACTTTACTCGTTTTCCTTGCTGCGAATGGCCAACCCTGGTGAAGGCATCGGCAAAGAGTTAAAGTTTATCGCAGCGGTAGTTATTGGCGGTGGTAGCTTGAACGGCGGACGCGGCTCCGTGCTAGGGACACTCTCTGGCGCGTTGATAATGGGTGTGATTTCGAGCGGCTGCGATCAACTGGGAGTCGTCAATGCAACACAGGATATCATGATCGGTATCATTATCATCGCCGCTGTGTCGATAGATCAATTTCGCAATCGCAGACAAGAGTAGAGATGCAACTATACTACTCGATCTCGCGGCTGCAACTCGTTTAACCCGCGCAGCGGCGGGCGTTGTGAATGCAACTATACTACTCGATCCAACGGCTGCGCCGGTTAAACAAGTCACGGCGTTGTGAATGCAGCTATACTAGCTGATCTCGCGGCTGCGCCGGTTAAACATCATAAAAGGAAATCTTACCGTGAAATCTAACAACCCAAATAGCGATCAACCCTTGGTCAGTTTGGACGAATGGGAAGATGATTTGCTCCGGCGTTATCCAAAACCGACCCTAGATGCTGCGGCATCGTTCCGAAACTATGCGGCCGAAGCGAGACCGAGCGTTAAGGAGTTCTATCGATTGAATCATCAAAACCAGACGCTCGACTTTGTGAAACACAAGCGTGAGCATTATCTGTCTCTCAACCAACGTCGTATGGGTATTTGGGACGCGATGGAGTACCTAAATACGCTTGTCGATGATAGCGACCCCGATATTGATCTCCCACAGATTGAGCATTTACTGCAAACGGCTGAAGCCATTCGCAAGGCGGGCCGACCACGATGGTATATTCTGACCGGGCTCATCCACGATCTAGGCAAGATCCTTTGTTTGTGGGATGAGCCTCAGTGGGCAGTCGTCGGTGATACGTTCCCTGTTGGCTGTCGCTACTCCGAAAAGATCGTCTTTTACGAAGCTTTCCATGCGAACGAGGATTTCCATAACGTTCGGTACCAGACCGAGTTGGGTATCTACGAATCGGGCTGTGGGTTAGATCAAGTCCTGCTGTCTTGGGGGCACGACGAATATTTGTACCACGTTGTCAAAGACTTCTTGCCCCTGCCTGGGCTGTACATGATTCGCTACCACTCTTGCTATCCGATTCACCGCGAACATGCATATCAATCTCTCTTGAACGATCGCGATCGCGAAATGTTTGTCTGGGTCAATGATTTCAATCAATACGATCTCTATACAAAACGGGACGAACGCATGGATGTCGCCACATTAAGGCCCTTCTATGAGGAGTTGATCGCAGAGTTTTTTCCTCGCCAAATCGAATGGTAAGCAACTGTACCTAAGTAAACTGGCATAACCATCACCCGCTGACACAACCGGAGAAACGAACACATCTTCGCAACACATATCGGCGATGGCGACTTCAACGTTTATCCCATCCGCGCTGTGCGAACGCAGAACTGGAAGTACATTCGCAACCTGCATCCCGAGTTCCAGCATCACACTCACATTTCGCGGTCGAGCGGGCCCAGCGGCCTCGTGTATTGGAAAACTTGACTGGACGCTGCGAAGAAGGACGCTACCGCTGCGGAGACCGTAAATCGCTACACAACGCGACCCGCTGAAGAACTCTATGATCTCGCCGTCGATCCGTTCGAATGGAATAATCTTGCCACGGATCCGCTCCAAGCCTCACGCTTGGCCGAGCTTCGTAATGACTTGGATGCATGGATGAAACAGCAGGGTGACTCGCAAGGTGTTTTTGGGAATCCACTCTTGGCCGGCGAACCCGTCACCACCATTACTCCTGGCGGTGCAAGAAAGTAATAAGTTCAAACTTGCAGAGAGAACCATTGAGATTTCGCCTCGCCCTTTTTGTTTATCTCCCAATCCTTGGCTCCTTCGCGCTGTCGTGCCAATCGGTTTATGCCGAGACTTAGCCCAATGTTGTCTTCATCCTTGCAGACGACCTCGGTTGGGCCGATACATCACTCTACGGTCACAGCAAATTCCACCAGACGCCCCAACCTCGACCGACTCGCAAAACGCGGTATGACATCCACTCGGGCCTACTCTGCCAGCCCGCTCTATTCGCCTACGCGCTCCGCCGTCCTCACCGGCCTCAGCCCCGTTTGGCAAAACAATCACTTTTGTAAGACCCATGCAGGACGGAGTGGAATATCGTGATAAATTATCTGAATCGGTAGAACATTCACAAATTAGCTTGACAACTTCATTGAACGGTGCTTAAATGAGACTCAGTATCAACAAGCTGGCCATCGATTTCTTTTCAGAATTTCTAGTAGCCAGCCAATTTAGCTAGGCCCCATAGTCGGGCTACTTCGTAGTTACTGCATTGTCGATCGAGGTTTATGATGAGAGTTTCGGTAAGTCGTCCTGCGTTTACGTTGGTTGAGTTGTTGGTGGTTATTGCCATAATTGGCATTCTGGTAGGGCTTCTTTTGCCCGCAGTTCAAGCCGCTCGCGAGGCGGCGCGGAGAATGAGTTGTTCGAACAATGTTCGGCAAATGGGAATCTCGCTCCACAATTATCATAGCGCTTTCAATCGAGTTCCGCCCAGCGCAGTGCACCGAACCGATGTTGTATCCGATAGTTGGTCTGTGCAGTCCCGATTGTTATCCTTTCTGGAGCAAGCCAATCTTCAAAACGGGATCGATTGGAATCTCAGTTACGCGGTGCAAGGGACTGTTGCTAAAACGAGAGTCTCCACCTACGTCTGTCCGAGTGAAGCGAACGATCGTGTTCGACCGGATCCGCAACCTGCTGATCCCAATTTCTCTCATTACCCGCTCAGCTATGCAGCAAATATGGGGGAGTGGTTTGTGTATTCGCCCGCGACAAGGGGCACGGGTTCGGGTCTATTCCTCGTCAATGGGCGCAACTCATTTTCTACTATCTCAGATGGATTGAGCAACACGGTTGCATTCGCGGAGGTAAAGGGCTGGACACCTTACTTGCGCGATGGTGGAAATCCGAGTGCAATTGGAACTACTCCTCCGCTTTCTCCTAATGATATCGCTGGTTTGGGCGGGAGCTTTAAATCCAATTCGGGACACACTGAATGGGTCGATAGCCGCGTTCATCAGTCTGGATTTACCATGACGTTTCGCCCCAATACCAAAGTCCCTTATACCGACGCGGGCAAGCTTTACGATATTGACTTTAACTCGTCGCGAGAAGGCAAGACGACGACGAATATCACTTACGCAGCCGTTACCTCGCGAAGTTATCACATCGGAGGTGTTCAAATCGGGCTAGCGGATGGGTCGGTACGATTTTTATCGGAGAGTTTATCGCTACCGATTTGGCGTGCACTAGGTACGCCAAATGGCGGTGAAGTATCGCAAATCGAGGAGTAGATGGAGGAGGAGTTCGCCTCCAGTGAATATGGTTTGAAGACCCCGTCGGACGGCAGACTGTGGACCGTGGTCGTGAACAACCTTACGCCGAAGCAACCTGGGTTCATTTCTGCGTGAGGATCGTATCTCCGATGCATCTCGCATTGCATTCCAAAACAGTCTGGTACTGATTTACGGTGGAATGGCTCAAAACGTCGGTCCGATTCTTGAAATGGTAACAGAAAAGTATTTGGTCCGTTACAAACGATCATACCCTGGTGCACCAACCGCTTTACCGAGTCGATGATCGAACAGTGTCGCGTCCGGTGGGGCGAGCGGTTCTGGGGTTTTCTTGTGTTCGGCGGCATGTCGGGTGGCGGGATGGGATTCTTTTTTGACCCGTCGATTCTAGACTCGGCCGGCAAGCGATCGCGTCAGGGCAAGTCGCCGTGGTTTGGTTAGCTGCCGGAATTGGATCGCGTTGGACGGGAGGTGCGGGTGTCGTCAAAGGATTGCACCCATTCGCCCAATTCGCCGGAAAGCACCGAAGCTTTATTGAATTGCATTTGGCAAAGAGTCGACTCACGTCCGAGCTATTCAAGTGCCCTGTACCGCATGTCTTTACGACCGGCTATAGGACGCATGAACCTTTAGAAAAGCACTTGGTCAGCGTAGGCAATTTCGGATTCACGGGTCCCCAACAGTGCATGCACCCGGTTGGGCACTGGTACGAGATTCCAAACATGCTACGCAATGGATTATTGCATAAAATGCTAACGGAACGGCCATCGCTTAAGTATTTACTATTGCACAACATCGATACTTTAGGCGCCAATTTAAATCCTTTGGTATTGAGTAAACACATCGAATCAGGCGCATGCTTTAGTTTCGAAGTGGTTGGTCGTCGCATAGAGGACCGCGGTGGGGGATTGGCAGTCGTGGATGGCAAACGAAGGCTGCTTGAGGGCATGGCCATGCCGAACGAACACGATGAATTCGGACTGACTTTCTATTCCTCCATGACGACCTGGATCGATATCGATCAGCTTTTGATGACCTTCCGCTTAGATCGGGCGAAGCTGGGCAACTCAGAATGGGTTGATCAGTCCGTTCGAGCAATGGCTGCGAAGCTACCGACCTACATTACGATCAAAGATGTAAAGAAGCGCTGGGGGCTAGGCCAGGAAGATGTGTTTCCAGTCACTCAGTTCGAGAAACTTTAGGGCGATATGAGCACGCTTTCTGACTTGTCGTGCGAGTACATTGCGGTTGAAACAATGCGTGGCCAGCAGATAAAGGATCCAGGTCAACTCGACGGCTGGGTTCGGGACGACTCCGCCGCTTATATTGATAAGCTATGCAAGTGGAGTTAGCCTAGCTCCTAAGTGCCCGTTTTTCGATAGACGACGGTTCGGCCTACTTGACTTTGCACGAGCCCTTTTGGCAAGACCGTAAGACTCTCGGACGCGCCCAACATAAGTATGCCGCCCTGCGTTAACGAGTTTACTAGTTTATCCACAATCTCTCGTCGCGTGTTTTGATCGAAATAAATAAGCAAATTTCGACACAGTACCAAGTCGAAGCCGTTGATGTCTGCAAAAGGTTTAATGAGATTTATTCGCTTGAATTCCACCATGGCCCGAATTGTCGGCTGGATGGTAAAATGACTGTCGCTCTTTTCAAAGTACTTTAGCTTCCATTCGTTTGAAAGTCCTCGATCCAGCTCCCATTCGTAATAACTTCCTTCGCGTGCTTTCTGTAACGCTTGTTCCGATATGTCGCTGGCCAATATTTGAAAACTGTCCGCAGTCAAACGAATTGGATTGAGCCCATTTTGAGGTTGCGTTTCGATGTACTCTAAGATGGTCATCGCCAAACTGTATGCTTCATTCCCGGTGGAAGAGGCCGCCGACCAAATCCTCAATTTCCCAAATGGCAAGCCGATACTGCGTTGTCTATCGAATTTATTTCGGATCAACTCTGGCAAGAGTGTTCGCCGAAACTCATCGAACGGGTGACCATCTCTATTGAACGACGTCTCTTTCGTCGTAATTGCCTCGATGATTTCTTCTTGCAGAGCCAGACCCGCGATGCCGGCCGATCGCAATACCAATTCTGCATAGCTTGATAATTTATTGAGTCGCAAAATGGGTTCTAGTCTTGAACGAATCAAATACTGCTTGTCCTCACCAAGCCAAATCCCGCTGAGTCGTAGAACGACGAGTCGGATGTCTTTAAATTCTTGGTCTGATAAATTCATGTGTCGCGCATTCTTTTAGTCAGCTCAAGCAGCGCTGACGCTAACTTGTCTAAAGGCAACACCAAGTCCACGCAACCCGTTTCAATTGCAGCGCGTGGCATACCCCATATTACACTCGTAGCTTGGTCTTGAGCGATCACGAATCCGCCTGCTCGTTTTACCACGCGAACGCCCTTGGCTCCATCGTCGAGCATTCCTGTCATGATGGCAGAAACTAATGTCGGTCCATAAACAGCAGACGCAGACCTTAAAAACACGTCGACGGCTGGCCGAGAGTGATTTTCCGGAGGAGCGTCGCTCAAGCCGATCGTGATGTTTCCGCCAGGCTGCCGAAGAATCATATGGCTGCCGCTCTGCGCCATGTAGACTCCCCCAGGAACGACGGCCATATTCTCCTGAGCCTCTGAAACGCTTTGGCCGAGACGTCGCGTTAGACTGTCTGCCATGTACCCACTGAGTCCATTCAGGTTATGCTGGACAATAAAGATCGGTGCCTTGGTTTTCCCCACAAGATCGGGAAGCATTTTTGCGAGAGTCTCTGGCCCCCCGGTTGAAATACCGATGGCAATCGCTTTGTAGCCGGACGCCAGCGGTTTGGTTGTCCGTGAATCAACTCCCGATACCGTATGCTTCGGGGGTTCCACTCGACCGGTTACCGAACTGGATCGTGAAGCATATTTCATTCGAAACAGCTGCAAAGTGGAAAGCAATGCACTGTGCAACGAAGCCAAATTCTCCGCCTCGGATCCCCCATTCGGCTTCAGGATAAAGTCAATCGCACCAAGCTGGAGTCCCTCGACCGTACTTTTGGCGCCTTGTTTGGTGAGGGAGCTGATCAAAACCGCTTCGGTTTGAACCGCATTTGGCTGCGAACGATTCAACTCGCGAATCGCTTTGAGCGTCTCAAGTCCACTGACGCCCGGCATCTCGATATCGAGTGTTACTAGATCGACAGGAGTGCGACGCAGAAACTCAAGTGCTTTTTCTCCATTGAATACAGACCCAACAATCACCGCATCCGGAAGCTTCGAGATTACGCTTTCCAAAATGCCGCGAAAGATTCGCGAATCGTCCACAATCAATATCCGTATTGGGCTACAAACCATTGTTGGGTATTTTGAATTGGGAAGCGATCTGGGAAAGCTCGACGGATAGTTGTGAGAGGTCCTTGGATTCTGTCATGACCCCGTTTGCAGACCGATTTGTTTCAATCGTCGCTTTGCTGACCTCGCCGATTGTATCCGCAATCGACGACGCCACCAAGGCAGCTTGACCAACATTTCTAGACACGTCGTTGGCTCCTCGGGTGGCTTCAGCAATGCTGCGAGCCATGTCATTTGCTGTTGCTGCGACTTCGGCAATGGACCGAGCAATTTGCCCGACCCCGGAATTTGCTTCATGAATATTGTGAGAAATCGTTTGTGCAGCGCGGCTCTGTTGCTCAACCGACTTGGAAATCCCGTCGGCTGATAGGTTGATTTCTTTGATCACGCCAGCGATTTGCTGTATAACACCGACAGCTTGTCGGGTTCCAGTCTGGACGCCTTCGATTTTCGTTGCAATGTCTTCGGCAGCCCTCGCACTCTGGTTCGCGAGTTGTTTGATTTCATGAGCCACGACCGCAAATCCCTTGCCGGCTTCACCAGCCGAAGCTGCCTCGATGGTCGCATTCAGGGCCAGGAGGTTGGTCTGCAGGGCAATCATCTTAATGGTCTCGGTTACTTTGCTAATCTCAGTGCTCGAGCGATCGAGAAGCTGCATCGTTGCGGTTGCCGAGTCCGCCATTTGGCTTGCATTGCTGGCAACTTGAGCTCCGCTCCGTACATTGCCTAACACCTGCTCAAACGCATCGGATATCGCGTGAAAGGCGCTTGAAACGGCTGCGACATTGTTGGAGGTTTGCTCTGCGGCTGATGAGATTGCTCCAACCGAAACGCTCATTTCCTCCGTCGCAGCCGAAATCGCTGCGAAGCTAATACTCAATTCCTCGGCGGCCGAACTCATCGTGCTAATATTCGTCGACAATTGGACGGAGGACACTGACGCATCGCTGGCTCGGGTTGAAGTAGACGCGCTTTGCGAGATTAGCGATTGGGCGATGCTGCCAAGATCACTCGACGAAGATACCAGTTCCGACGATGCATTCTTAATTTTCTTTACGACACTCGCTAACGAATCGGCCAGGGAGTCGGTAGCTGTCGCCAATTCTCCAACCTCATCCTTTTGCGAGAGATTGACGCGAGACATAAGATTACCACTAGCCATTTCCACGGCGAGATTCTTCAAGAGAGAGATGGGCCGCGAAATCGAACGGGAAACAAAGAACGACGCAACAAAACCGAGAATTAACCCCGACGCAGTCATACCAACAATGTAGAAAACACTCTTGTTATAAATAACTTGACTCGCAATCACTCCATCATTGGCTTCTCGTTCAAACATGGTCTTGATCTCATTGAGGTGCAGGAGTAATTCATCTGTCACCTCTTTGGATTGTTTGATGGAAATAACAATCGACTTAGCCTTCGAGTCGGCAGTGTTTTCTTTCGCCAATTCCAGGCATTGTTTGTTTAAGCCAGTTAAGACATCGACGTTGTCCAACAATCTAGCGGCCAAGTCCTTCGCAGTGGGTGCAGTCAATGCATTATCCAATCCTTCGACCAATCGCCGTAGGTCTCTTGCTGCAGCCTCACTCGCAACCGCGAATTCCGCCGACTCACTATCCGTGCTAGCTAGCACTGCATTTTTCTGGGACCGAATGACTTCAAATAGCTTGCTTCGGACCTCTGCTGCGGCCACCACTTTCGTAATGGTCTGTTTGCTCCAGATTTCGTTGTTTCGATTAAGGGTAGAAAGCCGAGACTGTCCAACCCATCCCGTTAGCAATAGAAATCCTGACAGGATAGACGTCAACAAAATTAACTTGGTACTTAGCTTGAGGTTCTTCATGATGTTTCTCTTCAGTTATTCGTGCTTTGGCTTTCGATTTCAATGATGGGCAGAAATTTTCGTGGATTGAGGACTACCAATAATTGCTCAGGGAGTCGGACAACTCGTTCGATCAACCCACCGCGCCCGCTTGACGCCAGCCCAAGTTTGGCCGATTCGCCAGATTCCAGATCGCTTCTTGGTACCTCGACGATTTCGCCGACATGATCGACAAACAGTCCAAATGCTTGCCCGATTGTAGGCTTAAAAATAACCAAACGACGAGCATCCTCCGCGTTCTCCACGAGCAGTTCGAGCAGTTGCTTCAAGTCCAATCCGAGGATAATCTGACCCCGAATATTGATATACCCACGTACACCAAACGGCGCATGCGGGATGCGAGTGCAGGTAACGTCGTCCGTTACTTCCTTGATGTCGGCCAAGGGTATGCCAAACAAACGCCCGGCTGCCCTGAATGTGCAAAACATGGTTGGCTGATCGATCATTTACCCCTCCTCGCTTTCGACACCTAAGAGTTTTCGAACCGTTACAATCAAGCGATCGTGGTTGAGCTTTTCTTCAAAGCCATCGAAACCACACGCTTTCGCCCGGCTCTCGTTATCGGCCTTGTTAAGCGATGAGAGAGCTAGAAATTTGGTCTTGTATCCCTCTTTTCTGGCTGCTGTGCAAAACTGCCAACCATTCATGTTGGGCATCTCGATATCGGATACAACCAGGTCGAAGGATTCGCTGGCCAGTTTGCGCATTCCATCGATTCCATCCACCGCTGTCACGACCGAAATCCCTTCCCGCTCAAAGTACCGTTTGACCACTTCTCGAAAAAACCGAGTATCGTCAACAAGCAGTAGACGGTGGGAACCGTTGACTGGTTCATAAGGGGATCTTGTGGCGTCGTCTTCGGCACCATCCGATGCCCTTTTTCCAATCAATTGCTTGTCTGAAATCGAACCGAAGATCTTTTCACGGAGATACTGCGTGTCTAAGAAGAGCGCTAGACGTCCACGAACAATGGCTGTGCCCAAAATGCCTGGATCATCCACCGCAACTTCATGTATTTCTATGGCAAGCGAATCAGAATCAATGATTCTCGAAACCAGTATTCCCATCGGCTCGCGAACAAACTTCGGAAGCAGCAAATGCATTTCCGGCAACGGATCACAAGACGAAACATTCAGGTACTTGTCGAGATGAACAATGCGTGTCGCTACCCCTTCAATCGTGATAAAACTTTGATTTCCCACGTGTTCTACTCGATCCATGGATATCGATTCGATCCGACGCACTTGGACCAAGGGAACCGCAAATTGTTCTTCCGGTCCATATTCAAACAATAAAACGCGATGCACTTCGGCGGCGTCTCGGAGCGTTTCCTCTTTCGCAATTGTTTCGACTCCGAAGCAACCTGCATGCTCGGCAACACCGTCGATGTTGGAGATCAGCGAGACACAGCCATCTCCCATGAGCGTAGCACCCGCGAAGATACCGATTTTTTTTAGCGATGGATGCATCGGCTTGACGACGACTTCCACCGTCCCTCGAACGTCATCCACCAGCAGGCCGAACTTCCTGTCTCCTGTTCGAAGGACCAATATGTACTCAATCCGCTTTGGATCTCGCAGCTCTGGTTTGTTGGCAGCCATTATCTCGCATTTCACGGCCGCATCGAACGGTTTCGTCCGCCTCAGCACTTCCGCATATCGAACGACCGGCAGCAGAACTTCCCTGAGTCGATACATCTCCGTGTCGTATGCATGTTCGATTGCGCCCTGTCCTCCTGGGTACAAACACACGATCTCCTCCAGCCCACGTTGAGGAATAGCGAATCGTTCCTCTCCAACCGTTACGATCAAACAGGGAATGATCGCTAGCGTAAGTGGAACTCGCATGACCATCGAAGTTCCCTTTCCGGGTTTCGAATCGATGGTCAACGATCCTTCAAGCCGTTCAATGTTGGTCCGAACGACGTCCATTCCAACGCCGCGACCGGAAACATCACTAACTTGTTTGGCTGTTGAGAAACCTGGGAGCAAAATATAGGAGTAAAGTTCCTTGGGCGAGATCTTTGACAATTCGGCTTCCGTCTTGAGCCCGAGGGCCAAAACTTTACTTCGTATCGCGTTCGGATCAATGCCGCGTCCATCGTCTCGGACCTCGATTACGACTTGTCCGTCTGCCGTCTTGGCGGACAACGTCACCTTTCCAATACGTGGCTTGCCTGCATGAAGGCGTACTCTGGGTGTTTCCAATCCGTGGTCAATGCTGTTTCGAATGAGATGAATCAGGGGGTCGGAAAGCTGTTCCAAAACAGTTTTGTCGAGCTCCACTTCCTGTCCGACCGTTACGAGCTCTATCTCCTTGCCGAGTTGCCGACTGAGATCTCGCACCATTCTAGGGAAACGGTCAAAGAGACTGCCGACGGGCTGCATCCGCGTTTTGAGTACAGAAACTTGTAATTCGGAGGTGACCGAATTGAGGCGTTGGATGACCGCACGCGGAGTGCCATCCAATTCGCCGAACGCGAGCAAGGCTTGGTTGCGGACCAGAGTTAATTCGCCAACCAAATTCATCAGTCGATCTAACAGTTCGACATGTATACGCAAACTAACGGAGCGTTCGGCACCCAAATTAGGTACCGCATTAGGTACCGTAGCAGCGCCGAATTGTTTGGTGACCGCACTATCCAGATTTTCGGTTCTGTCGACACTTGCTGAGTTGGATCCCTGCGTTGGTAATGCGAGTGGCTCGGTCTTGGGAGCAGCTCGCACTGATTCGGATGGTACAGGGATTGGGTTAAGCTCGGGCGATGGTTGTTCGATTGGTGTGCTCTCAATCGTAGCGATCGGCTTTCCACTGGCTATCCAAACAACGGACGTTGGAACGCCAGTTGCCAAATCGGCGGGTTCATAATGGAGTTCCCCGGCGAGTTGCGGGAATTGTTCGTGAAATTGCTTTAGGATGCCCTGGCTGTCGCTAAACACCCATGTTCGTAGATCGACGGCACCAAGCTCCCTCCAATGCATATCGGGAATGTGCAGTGACATCTGACGATGAAGGTCAAAAATTGTTGAATTGGCATTCAACTCAACTTCGACGTCAAGTTCTGAATCGTCCCAACTGTCGACGCTTGCGGTTAAATCCCATTCAGGCCAATTCACCGTTCGCATCGTCGCGATCGCACCGATAGCGTCGAGCATGGCAAGGATTTCGAAAGGTGCCGAAGGCAGTCGGACTTGAAATGCCGTCGTTGCTTCGTGCACCAAATCGACTGAAGAATTATCCGGCGGAGAAGCAACGATGCCATCGAGTCGAAGCAACAGACTGCTAATATCTTGTGAATCGCTATGGTCCAAATCATCCAGCATTGCCGCAAGACGATCATTGGTAACCAGTATCGTTTCTACGGCTGATCTTGGCGGTGCGCCCGAACTATCTCGGTAGTTTTCGAGGACGCTCTCGGTCGCATGGGCTAACTTCTGTACCGTATGAAAGCCCATAAACCCGGCGTTGCCTTTTAGCGAGTGCATCGCTCGCAAGCTGGTGTCGATGCATTCGCGAACATCCGACGCGTTCACGGCATTTTCTATGGAAAGCATCGCGTTTTCTAAGACGAGTAAGTGCTCTCGCGACTCAACAACAAAATCCGTACGTAAAGTATTCGGTATGCTAACCATCCTGGCCCTCGTTTCGAGAAGCCAAACTAGCAATACCCATCGCAGAGAGAACTCGGCGAACGATGGGGGAAGCATGTTGGAGCTTCAGTTCTCGATTGCCTTTTTCCGCATAGAGGATAGCTGAGTGCAGCAAGGCCAAGCCGATTGCGTCCAGATCCTCGGTTTTGGACAAGTCCAAAACAATTTCGTGGTATGGCGGTATGTGTGCAAATGCCGCTAACAATTCTTGACGCAAAGCCTCTGCGTTTTTTGCCAATAGCATCGAGGGCACGAGTAAATGATTGGACTGCTTTTTTGTTTCAGGTCGGACAGGAGTTTGTTTCGCTACTGACTGGATTACGGGGACGACAAGGTTCGGAGCCAATGTTTTTATTTCAGGTTTCGCAACCTGCTCCATTGGTCTGATTTCCTCAACGTTCGAAACAACGGGCCGTCCTTGCAAGACGCAACGCAATTGTGCAACAGTAGACGCGGTTATGTCCTGGAAAGAATTCCAGTCGGCAGTGTCGTTTTTGGACTCGTTAGAGATTTGAGCAAGCAAATCCACCGATTGAAGCAGTACGTCTATACCGCTTGGTTCCAGCAACAATTCGCCCCGTTGAGCGGCGACAAAGCAGTCTTCCATCACATGAGAAACCTCGACGGCAGGCATAATCCTTACAATCCTTGCAGCTCCTTTGATGGAATGTGCGGCACGCATCATCCCATCGAGCAAGCCGGGCGTATTGGAGTCATGTTCCAGTTTGAGAAGTCCGTTGGTGAGCGATGCTGCGTGTGTTTCGACTTCGACGCGGAAAAGCTCCAGCATCATTTCGTTGTGGTCGTAGCTCACGCGTGATTCCTTTACTTTCAAATGGAAAACCTTAGGTCTTAGTCTAGACTAGACAGGTCGAGATTCAATTAAGAAGCAACGATCCTAATAAAGCTGAACACTTTCCGCGACGGAAATGTGACGCTGAGGTAGATTGGATCGATTGTAACGTCGAGTGGGTTTTAGGGAAAACAATCTAGGATGAATCGCATGTCAGGAATTTCCAACTCCAATTCCAATACGGCAACCCAACCAAAGGGCCCCGTCGTTTTGTTAGTCGACGACCAAGCAATCGTTGGTCAGGCAATCAAACGAATGCTGGCGGATGAACCCGACATTCAATTTCATTTCTGCCAAAACCCGTTTGAATCGATCGAGATGGCTACGAACCTCAAGCCGACTGTCATCCTTCAGGATTTGGTAATGCCAGAGGTCGATGGGCTAACTTTGGTAAAGTTCTTTCGGTCCCATTCTGCCACCCGGGAAACTCCGCTGATTGTGCTTTCGTCGACCGAGGATCCAAAAACCAAAGCAGAAGCATTCGGACTGGGAGCCAACGACTATTTGGTGAAACTACCAGACCGGATCGAGCTGATCGCACGGATCCGCTACCACTCGCGAGCTTACCTGAATCTCCTGGAACGGAATGAGATGTTCACGAAACTGTCCTTGAGCGAACAACGCATGACTCACGAGATGGAAACAGGCGCCAAGTATGTTGCCTCTTTGATTCCACCACCTATCCAAGAACCGTTTCAGATCGATTGGCGGTTCGTGCCAAGTGCAGAGTTAGGGGGTGATTCCCTCGGCTATTTTCCATTGGATGAAGACCGTTTTGCTGTCTTCTTGTTAGATGTAACAGGACATGGGCTGGCTTCTGCCTTGCTGGGCGTTACGGTCTCGAATGTGCTTCGCGCTCGAGCTCTGCCGAATGTTGATTTCGCGAATCCGAGCCAAGTGCTATCGGCGTTGAACAACACGTTCAAGATGGAGGAGCAGGATGGGCGCACCTTTACGATGTGGTACGGTGTGTTTGAACCCAAAACGCGGCGGCTCGTATGGTGTGCGGGTGGCCATCCGTCTGCCTTGCTCTTCAAGCCGGGTCAAACAGCTCCTGTGGAGTTGGAGTCCTTGAACCCGGGTGTCGGTATGTTCGAGTGGGATGACTTTGAACAGAAGGAGATCATCGTTCCTGAGAACGCAAGGATTTTTATTTACAGCGATGGCGTGTTTGAAATCGACAAACAGGATGGAGTCATGTGGACGTTTCGCGAGTTCATGCAATTCATGTCCCAACCGGAGGACTCGGAACAAAACGCAATGGACCGTCTCATCAAGCACGTTCGAATGCTCAAAGGTGGCGACGTTCTGGACGACGATTTTTCGATCATGGATTTGAAGCTGTAGTGCTTTGTCACACACAAAAACTGGAGTGTCAGCAGATAAATCGGGCGTCGTAGTTCTCTACCTTGCCGCGTACGTTCGGCCTCGATCATAAGTCGGACAGTCGATTGAATGGCAGCATTCTAGTCGAAAGTCTCGAGAATTGCGTAGGTCGTCGCGCACCGGTAGCCACTCATCGAGCGACGTCTCGAATTTGAGTCCAAGATTTCTAGCGTTGGACTTTTC
>CAMDKL010000028.1 GCA_945900945.1 Pirellula staleyi DSM 6068 | reverse complement strand
TTTGAATTTATTGATGACTATTTTTCCAACTTGGCTACAAATAAAGGTTCTGCCGCATCGGCTGCTCCGTACAAAGTCGCTCCTTGGTCTAGAATCTATCCTTCGATACATCCCTATTCCGTTTGAACGAGTCTATCTGTGATGAAACTGCTTTTTCAATTTCTTACGATTGCCATTGTCCTGACCCATTCAGGCTTGGTCTATGCACAAAAAGAAGTACCGGCAATATCTAAGCTTGATCCCGCGATGGACGTGAACAAGAAAGCCGCAGCGGATCTTGACTGGCACAATGTAATCGAGTGGGGTGTCGAAGGCCGTATTTTGCCTAATGAAGAGCGACGGCGCTGGTTCGATCGATTGCCAAGTTCGGCAGAATCCGTCGTTTCTCCCAGTGTATGGAATCTTAGTCGGGACAGCGCCGGAATGATGGTCCGTTTCATGACCGATGCAACGGCCGTTCATGTCCACTACCAATTAACTAAAAGCAATCTTGGTATGCCTCATATGCCAGCTACTGGCGTGAGCGGTGTTGACCTGTACGCTCGCGATGAAACCGGCAAATGGAAATGGGTACAAGTAACCAAGCCTGCTACCCAGGAAGTCAAGGCCGAGATCATCAAGGGCTTGGCTTCAGGCTATCGGGAGTACGCAGCTTACCTGCCACTTTATAACGGGGTCGAATTCATGAGCATTGGTGTGAAGAAAGGGAGCAAGTTCGAGGGGCTCGAGCCGCGAGAGAAACCAATCGTATTTTATGGAACCAGCATCACTCACGGTGCTTGTGCCAGTCGGCCTGGCATCGTCCACACCGGCATATTGGGCCGTCGACTTGATTTGCCGATCGTGAATCTTGGTTTTTCGGGTAATGGCCGAATGGACAAAGAGGTGGGCGACTACCTAATTCAAATCGATGCTGCTGCCTACGTGATCGATTGCTTGCCTAACATGGGACCGGCGGATGTGACCGCCAAATGCATTCCGCTCGTTCAACAACTTCGCACCGCTAAACCGAATGTACCCATTGTTCTGGTGGAAGACCGACGCTTCGCAAACGATTGGATATTGCCAGATAAGAAGCAGTTTCACACCGATAACCACGCTGCACTTCGAACTGCATTCGAGCAACTGCAGAAGGATGGCGTTAAGAATTTGTACTATATCCCTGGGGACAGTCTGTACGGCGATGATACCGAAGGAGCAACCGACGCATCCCATGCAAATGACCTTGGTTTCATGCGTCAAGCAGACATATTCGAACCCATACTTCAAAAAGCTTTGGCAGACAACGAGGGTGTTACCGAAGCAGCCGACGGCAAAGTAACATTAGTTGCAGAGGGCTATCAATTCACCGAGGGGCCTGCGGTAGATACTCAGGGTGTTGTATTCTTTACCGATCAACCCAACGATCGGATTTTGAAAGTCGACCTAGAAGGGAAAGTCAGTGAGTACATGAAGCCCGCAGGCCGCAGCAATGGCATGTTCTTCGCACCAGATGGAAAACTAATCGCATGTGCCGACGAAAAGAATGAGATGTGGGAGATCGCGACCGACAAGTCGCATCGTGTCCTATTCGGCAGATTCGAAGAGCGAAAATTAAACGGTCCTAACGACGTTTGGGTCGACTCAAACAGCACAATGTATTTCACCGATCCCTATTACCAACGAAAATGGTGGGAACACAAGACAAGGCCCCAAATCAAACAGTCTGTTTATCGTGTCGATCGCGATGGTGCCAATGTGACGCTTGTGGACGACTCGCTCGTTCAGCCAAATGGAATCGTCGGCGACTGGAAGCGGCGATTGCTCTTCGTAGCGGATATTGGAGACTCCAAGACCTATCAATATACGATTGCAAATGATGGAACTCTCGTTGATCGCAAGATCTTTTGCTCAAGCGGTTCGGATGGCATGACCATAGATAATCAAGGAAATCTGTACTTAACCGGCAAGAAAGGGGTCACCGTCTTCAACCAGAGCGGAAAGGAGATTCAAATCATCGCTGTCCCAGAGAATTGGACAGCCAACGTCTGCATTGGAGGCAAGGATCGAAAGACACTTTTTATCACCGCATCCGATTCGCTCTACAGCGTTCGCATTAAGAATAGCGGCCTGTGTTATTGAGGATAGCGTCCGATCTTGGCTCCGTAGTTCTTCATACTCAGTGTGAACTGGTTCCAAAGTTTTCCGACACGATTTCCGTGTCCATTGGATTGTCAAATCGTAGACCCAGCTCACCACAATTCTGGCCTCGTCCGCTTGCGAAACCACAGGAACAGTTGCAACCGTTCCACTCTAACGCCTAAGCATGCGAGCGATCAGGGAAATGACAAATGCTCCGATGAGACCAACGCTGTCGCTCGAACGCCAAATCCCTTGCAGAAAGCAACCCTTGTGCCAAAGGACAAGGCACCGAAAAAAATCATGAGCGAAACGACCATTCAATTAGCCGCGAAGCTGCGGCATGCTGTTAGCCATGTGCGAAAGCCCATGGACTTGTGGACAACTATTGCCGAAGCGGACCATTTGGCCAACGCCGTGAACCATTTTTGTGGAGTCTGATTGTCCGGCTCGGGCTAGACCCGACCGGACACCGCTTTGGCGTTCTAGATAAGGGGATCGTAGTACAAACACATCCGGCCCGCATTGCATACATCGCCTTTGACGGTGTAAGCAATGCGGGCCGGGCACAAGAGGCAGCGGTCAATTCAGAACACCAAAGCAGGATTACCAGGGGACCAGCCCCCACATAACCCATCGATTTCGTTGCCGAAAATCGTTCACGGCGTTGGGCTGACCAAGAATGCGTTGGCATCAACCAATCAAGTTGCGATCCATTTCATCAACTGCTTGTCGTCGACTTCGCCAAGCGAACTTTGGCTCTTGCTTGCGTCAGGGTTCGTTCTTTGAATGCGGCAGACTCTGGCGAATTCGAGACCATCGTCATTGCTTTGTCCAAGTCCGCTTCCGCCTGCTTGCCATCGATTTGTTCCGGTTTGAGTAGTCGGTCGGTTAGTACATACACCCCTTCGCGGGTCACTTGCACGAAACCACCGTCGACAAACCATTCCTTCACACCAGTATTCGATTTGAGCCGCATGATTCCGAAACCCAATCGGCCCACCATCGGTGCACGACCGAACTGAATCCCCAGTTCGCCGTCGAACATTGGGACCACCATCGAATCGCAAGTCGTGTCGAGCTCGGTCTTTTCGGGCGTAACGACGATGCAATGAACTTTGTTGTCGGTGCTCATGCTTTACTTCTTACCTTGTTCGGCCATTCGCTTTGCTTGAGCTTCCACTTGATCGATTCCACCTACGTACATAAATGCCGATTCGGGCAAATGATCCCACTTGCCATCGCATATTTCTTCGAAGCTGCGAATCGTATCGGCCAACGTGGTGATTTCACCCTTCTTGCCTGTGAACACCTCAGCCACCATGAACGGCTGCGAAAGGAATCGCTCGATACGCCGAGCACGTTTTACCACGGTCTTGTCGACTTCGCTCAATTCATCCACACCGAGAATTGCGATGATGTCCTGCAATTCTCGGTACCTTTGCAATGTTTTCTGAACGCGTCGTGCAATCGTATAGTGTCGATCGCCAACGATGGCAGGGTCCAGGATTCGTGAATTGGATGCGAGGGGATCGATTGCGGGATAAATTCCCTTTTCGGAAATGGATCGCTCAAGATAAATAAACGCATCGAGCTGTCCGAAGGCTGTTGCCGGTGCAGGATCCGTCGGATCATCTGCCGGCACATAAACCGCCTGAACCGAGGTAATGGCACCCCGTTTGGTCGATGTGATTCGTTCTTGCAATGCACCCATCTCGGTCGCGAGCGTGGGTTGATAACCCACAGCGGACGGCATTCGTCCCAATAGTGCCGACACTTCCGAGCCTGCTTGCGAAAAGCGGAAAATATTGTCAACGAACAACAACGTGTCCTTGCCGGTCGAATCTCGGAAGTATTCCGCCATGGTCAAGGCAGAGAGAGCGACTCGTAGCCGAGCTCCAGGTGGCTCGTTCATTTGACCGAACACCATGCATGTTTGCTCGATAACCTTGCGACCTGTTTGGCCGATTTCGGTTTCTTGCATTTCCAACCACAAGTCGGTTCCTTCGCGGGTTCGTTCACCGACTCCAGCGAACACGGAGTATCCACCGTGCGTGCTCGCAACACGAGCGATCAGCTCTTGCAAAATAACTGTCTTGCCAAGACCTGCGCCACCAAACAAACCTGCTTTACCACCTCGAACGAACGGCGTCAGCAGGTCGATAACCTTGATGCCTGTCTCAAACACTTCGGTGTTGGTCGACAGCTCAGAAACTTTAGGGGCTTGGCGGTGAATCGTCCAATAGTCATCTGCCTGCACGGGGCCACGTTGGTCTATCGGTTCGCCCAAAACGTTAAAAACGCGTCCCAAGGTTCCAATGCCTACGGGAACAGTCACAGGCTTTCCTAGATCGATGCAGTCTAGACCTCGCATCAGGCCATCCGTGCTACCTAGGGCTATGCATCGAACGCGACCGCCACCAAGATGCTGTTGCACCTCGGCAGTAAGGTTGATTTTGACCCCCTTTTTTTCGCTTTCGATTTTGACCGCATTGTAAATCGCGGGCAAATTACCTTCAGAAAACTCTGCGTCAAACGTCGAGCCAATAACTTGACTGACTCGGCCTATGTTCTTGACAGTTCCGACGCTCATAATGTTTGCTCTCTTCAAAATGTTTAACCGTTCGAAGTCGTTAGACTTCGAACGCTGGAGGGCCAGATAAGTGAATGGTGAATTGGGAAGATCAACCGAGAGCTTCGACGCCGCCGATAATTTCCATGATCTCTTGTGTTATCTTGCTTTGCCGAGCTCTGTTGTAAGTTCTGGACAAAGCCTTGATGATGTCTCCTGCGTTCTCCGTCGCACTCTTCATCGCGATCATTCTCGCGATTTGCTCGCTGACGGCTGCGTCCAGGAAACATTTGAACAATCGAGCTCGAAAGCTCGCAGGAACTACTTCTTCCAGGATTCCGCTTGCAGACGGTAGGAACTCGTAATCATCCTTGATTCCAGTTGCTTTCGCCGCTTCAGGGCTCAAGTTTCCTGAGTTTGTTGCTGGCGCGAGGCTAGCGAAAGGTAATAATGTATCGACTACGACTATTTGCTTGGAGATCGACAAGAACTTGGTGTAAGCCACATCCACTCGGTCAATCTTGCCGGTAATGTACCGCTCGATCAGTTCATTCGCGATCTTGGCAACCGCTGCGAAGGAGGGTTGGTCGTCAAACTCCGTGTAAGTTTTTTCGATAGGCACTCCAGCGAAACGGAGGGCTGAGACGCCTCGCTTTCCGCTGACCCGCATTTGCCCCGCTTCGATTTCCTTTTTGATCTCACTGCGTCGAAGCGTTGCGGCTCGCACTACCGATCCATTGTACCCACCACACAAACCGCGATTACCAGTCAAAACCAACATGTCCATTGCATCGACACTGTCATGTGCAGTCAGCAAGGGATGCGAAACATCAGTTCCACTCTTAGCGATGTCCTGAACAATCGAAGTTATGCGCTTGGTATAGTCCGTTGCGGCAGCAGCGCGGTCCATTGCTTTCTTGAAACGCGCAGTCGCGATCAATTCCATCGTCCGCGTAATTTTCCGAACGTTTTTTACAGACTTGCGTCTTTTGTCGAGTTGACGAATATTGGCCATAGCTTACGAACCCTTCACTAACCGCTTAGCGGAACGAAGCCTTGAAAGTCGTGATAGCAGACTTGATCGCTTCTTCGATATCGGCGGTCAAATCAGCAACTTCGCGGATCTTTACCAACAAGTCAGGCTTGCGATCGCGAACGAAACTAAGCAAACCAATCTCAAATTCGCGAACTCGGTCAACAGCAATCTCGTCGAGATGACCGCGTGTACCGGCGTAAATACTGATGATTTGCTCGGCAATGTCCATCGGTTGGTACTGAGCTTGCTTGAGAAGCTCGACCATGCGGTATCCACGGTCCAGTTTCGATTGGGTAGCGGGGTCGAGTTCTGTACCCAATTGAGCAAACGCTTCCAACTCGCGGAACGAAGCCAAGTCCAATCGGAGGCCGCCCGCCACCTTTTTCATCGCTTTGATCTGAGCGTTTCCACCCACGCGAGAAACCGAGATACCGACGTTCATAGCGGGTCGAATACCTGCAAAGAACAAGTCCGGCTGCAAGTAAATCTGACCGTCTGTAATCGAGATAACGTTGGTTGGAATGTAAGCGGAAACTTCTCCTTCGAGCGTTTCGATAATTGGAAGACTGGTGATCGAACCGCCACCCAGCGCTTTGGAGAGTTTTGCCGATCGTTCGAGAAGTCGGCTATGGCAATAGAAAACGTCTCCAGGGAACGCCTCACGGCCTGGAGGACGACGCATCAAGAGGCTTAATTGACGATAGGCGACCGCTTGCTTGCTCAAGTCATCGTAGACGATCAATGCGTGGCCACCATTGAACATAAAGTGTTCGGCCATTGCAGTTCCTGCGTAAGGTGCGACGTATTGCAACGGGGCTGGAGCGCTCGCCCCGGCTACGATGACGGTCGTGAATTCCATCGCTCCGTTCTTTTCGAGAGCATCGATCACCAACGCTACGGAGGAGTCCTTTTGGCCGATAGCAACATAGAAACATTTTACGCCTTTGCCTTTCTGGTTCACGATCGCATCGATCGCTACGGCCGTCTTGCCGGTCTTTCGGTCGCCGATGATCAATTCACGTTGTCCTCGCCCGATCGGGGTCATCGCGTCAATCGCTTTGATCCCTGTCTGCATCGGTTCGTGAACGGGATGTCGTTCAGCCACACCGGTCGCGATCAATTCAACAGGCCTAGTAATCGTTGAGTTGACGGGCCCCTTGCCGTCGAGTGGATTTCCAAGTGGATCGAGAACTCGACCTACAATTGCATCGCCGGCTGGAACCGACAGCAGCTTACCCAAAGCACGCACTTCGTCCCCTTCTTTGATGCTCAGGAAGTCACCGAGAATGATGACCCCAACGCTCTTTTCTTCGAGGTTGAACGCCAAGCCAGTAACACCGCTTGGGAACTCGACCATTTCCCCGGACATGACGTTGGAGAGACCGTACACACGAGCGATACCGTCCCCGACTTCGAGAACCGTGCCCACCTCTCGCACATCAATAGTGCTACCGTATTGCTGGATCTCGGCCTGGATGACCGATGCGATTTCGTCCGAATTGAATTTCATGGTTTGTTGATCAACGACTTACAATGGATCAAAGGGTTGGTTATTCGCTCGACAGCGATTTTGTAATTTCAACTAGAGTGAGCTTATGTGGCCAAACTGCTTAATTTTTCCCGAATGGCCAATTCGGCTTTAACGAGTGTAGCTTTCTTGAGCTGATTCAACTGTCCGTCGACACTCCCATCGAAGACAACGTCACCGACTCGTACAATCAAGCCACCCAAGATCGAAGCGTCCACTTTGGTCGTGACGGCGACTTCTTTCTTGAAGAGGTTTCGCAACTTTTCCTTTAACGAGTTGACTGCAGACGGATCAAGTTGTTGAGCAGTTGTGATAACAACTCGTACTAGCCCAACCGCTTCATCTCGCAATGCAGATGCCGCTCCGTAAATGCCACGAAGAACATTCAGTCGCCCCCGTTTCGAAACGACCTTCAGGAAAGTCAACAAGGTGGGATCCATCTTGTCAGCAAAAACTTTGTCGAGAATTCGTATCTTCTCTTCCGAAGAAATCTTGGGATTGGCTAATGCCGCTTCCAACGCAGGATGCTTGTCTAAAACATCGTGGATCAAAGAACGAAATTGTTCCATCAATCCATTCATGTCGCCCGACAATCCAACAACCGCCAATAGCGCTTTTGCATAGACTGGACCGATGTGCATCGATTCATCATCGAAGACAGCAGTGTTTACTTGTGCTTCCGACATCGTATCTCTTTGATTCGTGAACTAGTTTTGGCTCGGCATTTTCCTGAGCGACTCGGCAATCAACTGCTGGTGATCGTCCGCTCGTAATTCGCGTCCTACCACTCTTCGTGCAAGAGAGAACGCAATGTCAGTGCTCTTTCCTGCAATGTCAGACAATGCACTTTGTTTGGCCGACTCAATATCAGCCAGGGCACGGTCCCGTTGGCGACCCGCCTCGGCTTGAGCTTCGGCGACGATTCGTTGGCCAGCCGACTCGGCATCCTTTCGAGCTTGTGTCATCAACTCAGCAGCTTGGGTGTGAGCTGATTGGATTTTCGAATCGTACTCTTTCAATTTTTCCATGGCTTCATCAGCAGATCGTTTCGCATCCGAAATTTGTGTTGCAATCGATTGCTCTCGCGTTTCAAGTGCCTGAGTAATCGGTTTCCAAGCAACCACGTACAAACCGCCGAATAACAGTAAAAACACTACAGCAGACCAGATTGCTTTGTCGGACTTAATCTCAAGCAACGAGTCTAACCCCTCAGCTGCATAGGCCGAAGTGGGATCCGGGCCATGACCATCGCCGCTCGCCCACGCATTGCCTAAAAATGCAACGCAAAATGCTAAAAACAAAAGCAAGCGCATGAATGAAACTCCGTAGAACATTGTCGGCACCAACAAAAAGAAAAGACTAATTGGCACCCTGTTGCGAGCCAACCAAAACGGCATAAAACGCAATGCCTTCAATCAGTGCAGCCGCGATAATCATCGTGGTTCGGATAGTACCGGCTTGTTCAGGTTGTCGTGCGATCGATTCAACAGCGCCTTTTCCCAACAGACCTATACCAATTCCTGCACCGATAACAGCCAACCCACCACCAATCGCGCCGGTAACCCCATTCGTCCCAGCGGCGCCTACAGGCATCGACATCAACGCAAGAGCACCTAGCGAATACAACCCAACTCGAACAGTATTAATCACTTTGAACTTCTCCTAGCTATTTCTAACGCTACTAATTACGCATGGAAGCAAAAAACTCGCGAAACACATTCTGGAATCGCATCAACAATCCACCTAGTGGTGATGCATCGAACTACCGATGAACATCGCTGCTAGGAATGTAAACAAACAGGCCTGCAAAAAGGCAACAAATAGTTCAAGGACGCTTAGAACTGCGGATCCAACAACTGCAATCAAAGCAGCCACACTCCAAGCGGGCGTACTCATCATCGCAGCCGGAACACTGATACCTATCCCCAAAATACCCAGTAACACCAAGTGGCCAGCCCCCATGTTCAACAACAAACGCAGCGCTAAAACCGCGTGTTTGATGAACAACGAAGCAAATTCGATAATCCAAATCATCGGAACGATCCAAACTAAATACCAAGGCAAACCGAGCTCAGGGCAGATGTTCTTTAGAAATCCAACAGGCCCAAACGCCTTCACACCCAGGTACAAACCCAAAACAAACACAATGCCGGAAAGCGCCAAAGTCGTACCGAAAGCGGCCGTGGGTGAGCCCACCCACGGCAGCATCCCCATCAGGTTGCAACCAAGGATAAAGAAGAAAAAAGTCCAAAGCAGCGGCATAAATTTTTTAGCATCATGTTCACCCATCGCGGGAACAACCACATCGCTCCGAACCCAACCGACCAACCCCTCAAGTGCATTCCAAACTTTGCCTTTGGGTGCCTGCCCAGTCGCGACCTTTTTCGCCAACCAACCAAACAGCGTTAACGCAAGCACCGCTACAACCATTTCGATAATCATGTACCGCGAAAGGCAAAACCCAGATTCGGTCTCATACGCATTTCGGAGCGTACCGAACGGCTGCGGTACAAGAATCTTGCCGTCGAGAGTTCGGTTGTATTGATTTATCTTTTCCTTTGACCAGTCTCGGTTCGGTGCTTCGGAAAAATACGATTGGAGGAACGAGTCGCTGTTGACTTTCGCCTTGAGCTCATTCCACTTCACTGATTTCTCCGGCGATTTTTGAAGCTGAATGAACCAGTCGATGTACGGGCTCCCATTGGAGGCGATGTAAGCTTGATATTGATCGGTTGCCTTCGGTGCGTTCTTTGTTGCCCAGGTGGCGGCGTTCGTAATTGCTGTAGCAGCCTCCTTCTCAAGATAAGCATCTAACGGCCAGCCAGCACTTTTGGGTCCGAGATGCTGCCAATCTTCCCATGTCTTTTTTAGACCAGATAAGTCCAACGAGTTCACTCCAATCTCGGACAACCCGGAAACGATCGTGTCGGCTTCCCAGGATTGATAGTCCGAGTCCATCCGAACAAACCAAGTTGGGAAATCCTTTGCTTTCTCGTTATTGCTCTTCCAGAGTATCCGTGGGATCTCAAAGAAGTACCCATCTTTAATATGGAGAATATCTGAAGCCATTGCTCAGGCTAGCTCTGGGGAGGAATTGAAAATGGTTGTTGTCGGATCAGGGACGCAGATTGTAATAACATGAAAGGAAAATAATAGCCCAGCAAACAATTACAAAAAGAATTGTGGTGTTGCCATTTTGTCGCAGTTGAAATCGCAAGGGCTCCTAGCAGCAACGAAAAGCGGAATCCCACGGTAAGCAATATCGACAAGTCAGACTGCGATGCATTCGCATTTCCAAAATGCCAAACTACAGGGCCAACACTTGAAACGAGACAAACCGACAACGCGAGCAGTGAGAAGCTCTCGACGGCTCCATTTCCAATGATTACCCAAGTTATCACCCAACAAAGCAACGCAAGTCCAGCATAGGACAAAATCTCAACAATCTGGAACCGAATCATGAATCGCCTGGACGCCTGCTTGTCACTCATGACTGCTCTGTGACTTGGTCTCAATACTCTTCCTCAGTTCTCGACTTTTTTTGGCGGCAAGATCTGAAATGCGAGCCACGTATAGCAGTCCAAAAATCGCAATCCCCATCCCCAATACAAATCCAATCACGACAAAGAATTGGGTGTTTAGCCATTGGTCCAAATAACTTCCCGCAACACCCGGCAAAAACATCAAAATTACTATTGTTATTGCACGCGACAAAGCGTTCGTGTTGGCTTGCACCTCAATTCGATCTGCGTCCCTTCGAGTCAAATTCTCGGCATTACTTAAAGTTTTCAAGACAGGCTCGGTTTTTGAAGGGTCGATATTTGAAATACCCATTGTCTCTCCTAATTACGTCTGCCTTTGAGGAACGAACCAAATAGACCAACAAGGTGATCATTCCGTTGCCTTCAGACTAGAAATGCCGATACTCTTAAAGCATACTGGTTTTAATAAATTACGGGCTTGGCCTGCGATTTTTGTCCGATATCGCCGTAACTTCCGAATCCTCGGTTCGTGAAAAATGGCTAAATCGTTGTTTTGCCAGGGAAGGGCAGTGATCCTTTCCTTGGCCACCTTGGAGTTGCCCCGTGAACGCCTTGAAAAAGCAGAAACCAGCAAGCAAAAAGCTGGATACCAATAGGAAAAAGCCCCTCGATAGAGTGGAAAAAGCTAAGCCCATTGGGAAAACCCCGGCTGGTACTGCTCCCAAAGACAGTCCTCTAAAAACACCCCCTGCCAAGCCGCAAACGAAGGCGGTTGCTAAGAATACTGCATCTGTCGAGAAAAAGCCTCGCAGCGCATCGCTGGCCAAATCGACACCGAAGTCCTCGAAAGTCTCCAAGACTAACTCGAATTCCCCTTCAATTCGCAAAAAATCAACTGCTAAGATTCAATCGAGCAAGGCCAGCAAGACGCCTAGTATCCAAAAGACATCCAACACAGTCTTCACAAAACCAGCCATTTCAGAACTTTCCGCCAAGAAAACAATAAAAACCGTTGCAAACAAGGGCTCAGTCAGCAAGGGCTCAGTCCACAAAAACACGGCAGTCAGTAAGGGCGTTGCGCCTAAAGGAAAAGCCGTTGAGCCAAAGGGTCTCAGTTTGGCAAAAAAATTCAAATCGGCCATCGCTAATAAAACGGCGGCTGAGGCACAAATCAGTACCCCCAAAACCTCGATTGCAAACAAAGGCACCAAGGTAGCACCCCCGAAAACCGTCGTCGCAATTAGCCACCCGGAACCTGCGCCACCCCCGTCCGATACTAAACCGGAAATTGTCGCCAAGATTAGGATCGCTCAAGCGGAAAAACAACTCCGCAAAGACCTTGCTCAGCCTGCTCCCAAAACTTCACTGACCCCACTCAGCCCTGCTCCCCAAATATCAAAGGGGAAGGATCGCTTGGTGCTGATGGTACGAGATCCGTATTGGATTCATGCCCATTGGGACATAATGCGGCATTCCGTTGATAGAGCCAAAGCCGCTCTCTCTGAAAAATGGCATACGGCAAAACCCATACTTCGGCTACTAAAGCTGGACGACTCTGGCACGACAAACAACTCGGAAGTTATTTACAGAGACATAGAAATCCATGGCGGAGTTCGAAATTGGTACATCGATGTCGATAGTCCACCCAGCCGATTCAAAATGCTTATGGGGTATCTGTGTGCGAACAGCCGATTCTATGAACTTGCTCGAAGCAATACCGTACTGACTCCGGCTCTTGGCGGGAAAGAAGCCACCGACGACCACTGGGCTGATGTTGCAACAGACGCCGAACACATATATTCGATGAGCGGCGGATACGGTGATGACACCCAAACAGGGGACTTAACCGAGGTTTTTGAAGAAAGACTGAAACGCACTATGGATGCCGATGTCCTTTCCCAATTCGGAAGCGGCGCCGAAGGATCGCTTAAGCGACACAAACAATTTCATTTCGAAGTAAATGCCGAACTCGTCGTTTTTGGCTCAACACATCCCGAAGCCCATGTGGCCGTTGGTACGGAACCGGTCAAAGTGCGTTCGGACGGCAGCTTTTCAATCAGATTGCCACTCCCGGATCGCCGCCAAGTCTTGCCGGCCACGGCTAAAAGTCGCGATGGAGTTGACTCGCAAACCGTCGTGATTGCTGTGGAACGCAACACCAAAGTCATGGAGCCCGTCTCGTCCGATGTCGATGACTAGTGCTTTGTCGCGGCCAAAGAAAAAACCGGGCTAACCTGCATCCTCCAGGAAACCGTCAACCGTGTTCGATGATCGAAGATCGTGATCTCGAATAGTCGACGATTGGCCATCAGACGCTCCAGATCCGTCAGCTTTCGTGTCAATTCACCATCAATCGCGACGATTCTATCCCCGGATTCCACTCGCGCCCGCATTCCAAAACTTCCCAATGAATTGAGTCGGCAAAACGGACTCTCTTTCCCAACCCTGAGAACCTGAAGACCCTTTTGACCGGGCTCAAGCTCGACATTCAGCAGTTCTCCAACCAAGTCCTCCTCCACGCATTCGGACGACGCATTCCATTGAGCATTCGCTGCCGATGCATCAAAGCACGAAAACGGATCGAAAACGCTGCTATTCCAGATTTGCATTTTGGCCTCTTAAGTAAGGACACAAATGGTTTTTCAAAATCGAAAAAACAAAGTCCCTACTCCAATAACGCAATCTCATGCGAAAAGGTGACATTTCGCGAAACATTTTTCTTGGCAACCAATGAAAACACAGTGGGTGAATTTCTCCAGAATCGATTTTGTCAACTAAATAATCGCTTCGCCCCGACTCGCGTCGTTAGACTTGTGGCTCACCAAAACTGTCTACAATCTGCCTGAGCATGCTGGACGCCATTCTCACCAACAATCGGATAAATTCAAAATGCCAAAAACTTTATTGGTTGTTGCGACGCTGCTCACATTCCTCGCGAACGAACTTTTCGCAAATGAATTCGTTTCGCGAAACACCCATCTAACCATCGTTAGTGATCAGTTTTGGATCAATGGCAAACCCACCTATGCCGGTCGTGTTTGGAACGGAAAAAAAATCGAAGGCCTGCTCATGAACAGTCGAATGGTGCAATCCAACTTCGACGACTTGAATCCGGAAACGCGACAGCAATGGGCCTATCCAGACACGCACATTTGGGATGCCGCTCGCAACACGCAAGAATTCCTTGCGGCTATGCCGGCTTGGCATCAGCACGGCCTCCTAGCCATCACGGTCAATTTGCAAGGCGGAAGTCCGCAAGGGTATTCCAAACAGCAACCCTGGCATAACTCCAGTTTCACAGAGTCCGGTTCGCTTAGGCCAGAATACATGGACCGACTGGCCAGGGTAATCGATCGCGCCGACGAACTAGGAATGGTTGTTATCGTTGGATATTTCTACTTTGGTCAAGATCAACGATTAGAAAACGAAGCGGCCGTGATTGCTGCCACCGATGCGGCCACCCAATGGCTTCTAGATAAAGCGTACACCAATGTACTCGTCGAAGTGAATAATGAATGCAACGTCAAGGCGTACGATCATGCAATCTTGAAAGAGGATCGAATACATTCCTTGATATCCCGCGTTCGGGATATGAAAAAGGACAATCGACGACTCCTCGTTGGTACCAGTTACGGTGGTGGGGCCGTTCCGTTGTCCAATGTCGTTACGGTTTCGGATTTCATACTTATCCACGGAAATGGTGTCAGCGATCCCAATCGCATTCGGGAAATGGTTAGGGAAACTCGCCAGGTGCCAGGTTATCGCAAAATGCCAATTCTCTTTAACGAAGACGATCACTTCCTATTTGACCAACCAGACAATAACTTCATTGCAGCGATCGATGAGTATTCATCCTGGGGTTACTTTGACTTTCGCATGAAGGACGAGAGCTTTGTGGAGGGATACCAAAGCGTTCCTGTTGACTGGACAATTAACAGCGATAGGAAGCGGGGCTTCTTTCAATTGCTTCAAAAGATTTCAAACGGTAAATAGATGGATGATTCACCGCCGAAGCCGCCACGACGCCAACGCTATGCGGGCCGCAATCCAAGGACCTTCGTCGACAAGTACAAAGAACATCGTCCCGAAACATATCCGGAGGACATCGCCAAGATACTCCAAAGTGGCAAGACGCCTGCAGGTATGCACCGGCCTATCATGGTTCGTGAAGTCCTGACGGCCCTAGCTTTGCTTCCAGGAAACGTGGTGGTCGATTGTACGATAGGATATGGGGGGCATGCATGTGAATTGCTTGCCGCCGTTCAGCCCGGCGGTCGATTGCTCGGAGTGGACGCAGACCCAATAGAACTCCCGAAAACAGAAGCACGGCTTCGCGCCCTCGGGACGCCCGATACCTCGATCGTTCTGCGACGAATGAATTTTTCCGGTGTCTCGCAATTTTTGGCCGTAGAAGCTCCGGAGGGTGTCGATGCTTTGCTGGCTGATCTAGGAGTTTCATCGATGCAGCTCGATGATCCGTTGCGAGGCTTCAGTTTCAAAGTGGATGGCCCGCTCGACATGCGCATGAACCCAAATCGAGGTTTGTCAGCTTCCAATCTGCTCTCGACTCTCAACCCTGCTCAGTTGCAATCGATGTTGACCGACAATTCAGACGAACCCAACGCAGAAGCAATTGCCAAAAAAATTCTCATTGCGCATTCCAAGATCCCGCTCGATACCACGCTCGGCTTAGTCAACGTCATTCGATCCGCACTTCATGGCCATTCCAAATCGGAACTGGACATGGCATTTCGGCGAGTTTTCCAAACGCTTCGTATTGCTGTCAACGAAGAATTTCGTTCGCTCGATTTGTTCCTGAAGCAGCTTCCCTTTTACATGAAAAAAGGTGGACGAGTAACGATCCTCACATTCCATTCGGGTGAGGATCGAAGAGTCAAAGCCTCATTCAAAAAAGGCTTCCAGGATGGGCTATACAGCAGCGTCACACACGACGTGATCCGACCTCTGATATCGGAACTCAAAGCCAATTCCCGTTCAAGCTCCGCCAAATTGCGGTTAGCCATCCGAGCCTAAGTGCTTGGGTTGGATAATGCTCAAGTACTATTTCTTGACTTCGGGCTTGGCTGTACCCTTCTTTTTGTCTTGCTTGGGTTTCATACCCTTTTTGTCATTCTTTTGACTGTTGTTGCCTTTTCCCATGGTTTTCTCCCTTTACCTTGAGGCTAAAATGAACTGTAAACGAACTGTCTCAAATATAGCAGAAACCTAAAGGCGTTAGATAGCTCAGCCCCGCATTTTTTATTCGTAATCGACGGCTGGCTATTTCGGCAATAATCCTAACGCGGCCTCAGATGGCCTAGCAATCACGTGGCATGCTATCAGTTTTCCAAGCCCCTCGATTCGAGGTTTTGCAGCTTCGATCGCAGCATTTACCGCTGCTACGTCGCCTCGAATAACCACCGTCACGTAGCCGCCTCCCAACTTTTCTTTACCGACGACTTCGACCGATGCGGCTTTGCATGCGGTATCAATCGCTTCGAATACTGCCGTGAAGCCCTGTGTTTCAATGAATCCGAGTGCTTGACTATTGGACGCCATCTGTTTTTCATCTCCAAAAGAATCTGAGGAAGTAGTTGCATGCGAGGACGCTCGCGGTCGCTTCACGATCGATTGCTCGATCAATACGCTGTATTCGTCTGGGCTCAAGATAGCACGCAACGCTTGTTCGTCCGGTCTGTTGATCAATCGTACCATCGATTTCGGAGCAGAAGTCGCATCGGCTGGGGGATGCATCGCTTTTGCTGCGGTTAGCCCTGCCTCTAGCGCGGACTGAACATGGCTGGTCGAACCTGCTATCTTGATTACAGATCCAAGCATGTCGTTCCATTCCGCTTGGAGGACAATTATTTGGGCCGCTTTGGTCATTTGGTCGAGTGCAACCATAGCGGCCGCCCACCCCAACGTTTCCAGGATGCCGACGGCATCGAGCAATGGACTTGCTAAATCGGTGGAATCCATCCACTCAACGGGATTCGAAAGTGTGCTCTTGTTCATTGTTTGGGTGCCATATCGCTCAGAGGTAGGTGCCGGTAGTAGGACTCAAGACAATAGATTGCAAAACATGTCGCATAAAGTCTACCGCCGCCACTTTCATGTGCGTCCCCGCCAGGTGGCCAACTACCCTTTTCTCTACCGGAATTGATTTGCAATTCAGGCAATACTTCCTTCATCACATCATTCCATTCCTTCCAAAAATGACCGCCGATATGATGCAATGAAGTGGTCGCGTAATACCAATAGTAGTAAGAAATACGACCTTTGTCCTTAGAAATCGGTTGACTACATAGAAACTCGGAACCACTTTCAATTCGGGGGTCTTTGGTGTTCCAGCCAAGATACAATCTGCAAAGCATACCCTCGGCCGTCATAGAAGGTGTTCCAGTAGAGTAAGTTTGATATGCATATCGCTCGCCGTCCGGGTTGGCTTGATTCGTTCGAGGGCCATATCGTTGCACCGAATCCAAAAACGCATGGATCCGCTCCAGTACTTCGCTGTCGACGTCTAAGCCTGCCATGCGTGCAGAGATTAGTGCCATAACATACCAACCCGTCACGCTGGTATCACCACCTTCACGAGGTTGGTATCGCCAACCACCGTTTTTTCCTTGCGACTTTTCAGCGTAACGAACGGCTTTTTCCGCAAAGCCCCGGATTTCGGGATCGCCTGTCATGCCGAATAGTTCGCAGATTGCGATCGTGCATTGAGCTTGGGCATAGGTACGCTGATTACCCGCGGCCTGTTCGGCAAAGAAGCCATCTTTGTCCTGAAATCTCTTAAGGACTCCGATTCCTTTGAGCACGTTTTCTTTGAATGCACCCGATTTGTGCGTGTTTCCTGCTCCCATAAAAGCAAGAAGTGCCATGGCCGTTGCCGCCGACTTGTTTTCTGTGACTCCTCCATCGTTGTACGGACCAATTAAACTCCATGAACCGTCTGAACGTTGATTTTTTGCCAGCCATTTCAGCCCTGCTTCCACGGCGTCCTCCGTACCTCCGGTGCCACCGTAAGCTCGCAACAATGCATCCTTCATCGGTCCCGTTCTGCCTCGCAATCCGTTGCTCAGCGAAATGGGAATAACCAGATCTGCTTTTGTAATGGAAGGCGAAAAGTTGGGAACCGCTATCTCAGTCAATGCGAGGTCAGGCGTCGATGCTAAGGCTTGACTCGATTCAAGCTCGGCAGAGTCTGCTGGCAGTTCAATAACGGAAATTTCTTCTCCGATGTCTTGGGCATCGCTCATACCTACCAACAACGAGATGGAGGTTCCAATTTTTTCGCTCAATGGAATCAATGCCAGCAGCAGAATGACCGCAACATGTACCACCAGACTTACCAGCCACGAAGGCGTCTCTTGCAACGTCATCGGCAGTAACTGATTCATCAACGAATCCGATTTCGACTTCTCCTGCTCGTCCAATACCAGCACCATTCGGGGAATTGCAACGGAGGCGGACGAAGAAACGGGCGGATTTACGCCAAAGTGGTTGAGAGCTTCGAATCCGCCAATCGCCTTGCTATTCAAAGAATCTGCGGTCACCGTTGGAATAGTGCCTGCTGGAATACGTAAGGGCAAACCTACTCTGGACGGAACTGGAACGAACGGCGGAGACGAGACGGAACCGATTGTTGAATTATTCAATAACTCAGCCGTCGCGGGCGGCGGCACAATTGCGTCATTGTTTTCCGAAGATTTTTGAAACACCGCGATACAATTCCGCTTTGACTAAAAGACCGTTGCGAACGCTTACTGAAACCAATAGTACCGGATGTCCCGATCGTACGGTTAGTTGAGCATTCCGATAGTATATTCCTGACACCAAAGGTAGGACATGGCTATGGTCTAAACAATCATGTACTTCCCGAATTGGTATCAATGCGATTAATTAGTGCCGACGGCGCTAGCCTGGATATTGCATAAGCCATTTGGCTAACGCCCAACGGCTGATTACTAAAGATCGCGTGCAATATCCATACTCGCACCGACCGTTAAAACCAAAAATCCAGCCAGTAAGCAATGCTCTCGGGGACCGAGTTCATGCCGTTTTGACGACTTCCCCTCCGTTACTCTGCCCCTAGTTTTTGAAACTCTTTCCTTAAATCCGAGTCGTCAGCATTCGGAAAATTCGCACGCTGGACCATGATCAAATAACAACGCTTTCGAACAGGATCGATCCAAGCTTGTGTGCCATAAGCTCCACCATGACCAAATGAACCGACCGAGAGAACTTGAGAAACCCCTTGCGGTTCGCGAACGACACAACAACCGATACCCCAAGCGTTTCCAGGCGTGAATCCTGTTTTCAAATCGCCGGTGGTCGGCGTCCTCAATCGAGTTACCGATTTTTCGGAAAGGATCCGCTGACCATCCCGCATCCCCTCATTGAGTAACATCTGACAAAAAGCTGCGTAGTCATTGATCGTTGAAAAAAGGCCGCCGTTGCCCGCCGGCATCCGATTACGATCGGATGGCTTCTTGCCCGACAGCAACCCAATCGGGGACTCCTTTAAAATACCATCCGCTTCTTTCGTATAACTCTTGGCCAACCGAGGCATTTGTGCATCGCTCAAATAGAAAGTGGTGTCTCGCATCCCGAGCGGCTTGCACACTCGCTCCTCAACAAACAAATCGAAAGATTTCCCAGAAACCATTTCGATAATGCGAGCGGCGGTGTTAATGCTCGTCTGGCTGTATTGCCATTTACTACCGGGTTGGAAAAGTACCGGTAGCTTTGCGTATTTTTCTGCAGCAACCGTCAAAGTGGGTGACGTGTAGGCTTGTCCTGCAGGCAGTTCACTCATGCCAGAAGTGTGATTGAACAGTTGTTCAATCGAGATAGTTACCGTTTGGCCTGCTGCTGTCTTGAGTCCGGCCATCTCGGGCAAGTACTTTGAAATCGGATCCGATAGCGCAATTTTGCCTTCGTCCACGAGCATCATCATGCAAGCCGCAGTAATCGGCTTGGACATCGAAGCGATCCAATGAATTGAATCGATTTCCATTGGTGTTTTGTTGGCAAGATCTGAGAAACCGGTTGCGTCCAGATGCAGTGTTGCATTAGGTGTTACCACCATGGTTACCACACCAGCCACCTCGTTTTTGGAAACAAAGCGTTCCATCGCACGCTTGATCCCCGGTCGAACGCTTTTTTCCTGAGCGAACAAAGAGCTGGAAACGTACGAAAATGCAAAACAGAAAACAAGTGTCCGGCTTACGGCCAAACGCTTGTGGGATTCGTAAATCATGCACATGTTTTTCTAATTGAAACCTGTTTGATACTCAGCATTGCTCTTCGACTTTTAGCGGCTTGTAGCCACCAATCGACTTAAAGTAGAGCAGTAACAGTAGATAAACCACAGCCATCGTAAGAGGAATGAACGAATCTGCTTCTAACGTGTGCCGGTCACCGGTTTGGTCCGCTGCTATCACCGTAGTTTGTTCTGGAGTACGATTCTCTTTCGCATCTCTGGCTTCGCCCAACTTCGTTCCATCGAGACCAAATGCTTCTGTCGCATCAAGATTCAGAAACTTGCTCGGCTTAGCAGCCTTGTAGGTCTGAAACAACTCAGGGCTAACTCTTTGCAACTCTGCTCCCGCAAAACGGTCTTTGCAATAGCCCAATCCAGGACCACCAATCAAGCCAGCGGATAGCATACCAATTCCACCCATGATGGACATCGCAACGGCTCCAGACTGTGGATATCTGTCTCCTACGATCGCTAACATCGTAGGCCAGAAGAATGTCTTGCCAACCGCATAAATCCCCAAGGCGATGAATGCCATGACGAAACTTAGAGTAGTACTGCTTTGGATCATGCTCGTTAAGTTCAAACCGATGCAAGCGGTGATTGAACAAACCAAAAGTAGTCCAACGGGTGACAATTTGAGCGTCTCTTCGATCCAGTGCGCGCAGAATCTTAGGCTGAACATGATGACCGAAGTCCAGATAAACAAATACTTACCCTGTTCTGAGGAAAACAGGTTACCTGTAATGTTAGTAATCCATCCGTCCGTCCCTAATTCGACAGCACCGACCATTGCATGTGTCACAAAGAGAACGAAAAGCATAAATGAACCAATAGAGAACTTGGTCATCACGGCAATTGCGATCAAAAGGGCTCCGCCAATACCATATCCAATGTATGCGGAGTAATCAGCAATCAACGGAGTGCCTTTGAAAATATCGCCAAAGAACAGCGCCAATAAATAGCAGGCAACTATTGACCCTAGGATTCCAACCGACTTAAACATTTCGACAAAGCTGGCACCCTTTGCTGCCGCTTCTGATTTTGGAAACTTCTGTCCAAAAAACATGAGCGCGTACAAAACCGTTGGAACCAAGTACAGTGCCAATTGATATTTCCATGGCCATTGCAATATGTCATCTAAGAGCCAGCCTGCAGCGGTTCCGAGAATCATACCAGCAGGCCAACTAGCATGGAGAATATTCAGATAGTGAGTACGGTTCTGAGGGAAGATGGTAGCAACAAGTGGGTTCGCAACTGCTTCAAGTGTTCCGTTAGCATATGCGAAAATAAACATCCCCCAAAATAGGAAAAAATAAGCGTTGTCCGGACCGGACGCACCAAAAGTCACAAAGGCTGAAAGGATATGTCCCAATAACGCGACAACAACTAATTTGCCGTAGCCTATCTTATCAACGATGACTCCACCAATGATAATTCCAAAGCAGAAACCAGAAAACCCCGCACCGCCAATCGCACCTAATTGGGACGCCGTAAAATTGAACTCTTTGCCCCAGTTATCGAGAATTCCGTTTCGTAAAGCGAAACCGACGCCTGCAGCAAGTATGGCCATAAAGCCAGCCCAAAGCAATCTGGACGCATTTGGAACAATAGGCGACGAAGAGGAATCTTTACTCATGAATTTTGTTCCTAGTGTGAAGGAATGCGGAGAGAGGTTTGAGCGAACGCAATCAACAGGGGGGGTTTACAGAATGCTACCGTGCACATGTGCTAGGTTATAGCAGGTCGACGTAGTCTAAGAAGGTGGCATACATTTTAAAAGGTGGCATTGGTTCTACCGCTTGGGGCTGTATCGTATCGCGACACGGATGCATCTCAATGATCGTGTCCGGCTGAGGACAGCCGTAACCTACGTGAAAGACCTTAAAAGCATTTTTGAGGTTCGAAATTTTAAGGTGACATGTCAATTCAAGCGACCACTCTTTCTTGGAAAGTGTAGAAACTGGCTGGATTGGTACGGAATTTGATCTGGATTGGTACGGAATTTGATGTTGATCCAAACCCGGCTTTTGATCGTAAGTCATTTTGGCAATAGCCGCCTTGTCCCTGTCCGAATTTTCGTAGGAGAAATTTACATGAGCCGATCTCTTGGATCTTGGAAACCTGTTATTTTGATGATCGTCCTTGGGGCCCCCGTTGGATACTGGCTCCTTTCAAACCCCTCGGTTCCGCCGTCTGCGGTGTACGCCCAGCAGGTTGCTGAGTCCCAGCAGGCCCGAGGGACTCTTGGGAATACTGCGGGGGTCGCAAGTGCGGATCAGTTGTCCAAAGTGTTTCGCGACGTTTCCAAATCGCTCCGGCCATCGGTTGTAAGCATAAGAAACGTAGTGGAGCGATCTGCGACCAGGTCGCGAGGTTCGCGGCCTCGTGGCTTGCCGCCAGGTAGCCTGCCGCCTGAGTTGGAACAGTTGTTTGGAAAACAATTTGATGGTTTGAACTTAGAAGGGGACGAGGGGTTAGATTTACCGAAAGGACGGTTCGAAAACGGCCTTGGATCTGGCGTCATCGTTCGAGACGATGGCTACATCTTGACTAACAATCACGTCGTTGCCGGAGCAAGTATTCTCGAAGTCGTTCTGAGCGATGAGCGTAAATTCGATGCAACGGTAGTTGGCACGGACGATCGCACTGATTTGGCAATATTGAAGATCGAAACGAATGGACTGGTGGTTGCTTCCCTTGGGAACTCGGAAAACATGGAGGTAGGAGACTGGGTTCTGGCCATCGGAAGCCCGTTTGGATTGGCTCAAACAGTGACTGCGGGAATCGTGAGTGCCACGAACCGTAGCGACCAAGGAATCACACCCTATGACAGTTTCATTCAAACGGATGCCGCCATTAATCCAGGGAATAGCGGCGGGCCATTGCTGAACCTACACGGCGAAGTAATCGGCATTAATACGGCCATTGCGTCCCGTAGTGGCGGTTATAACGGAATATGTTTCGCAGTGCCTAGCAACACAGCTAAAAGAGTCCTGGATGATTTGATAAGCAAGGGTAGAGTGACTCGCGGAGTCATTGGAATTAGACCGGAAACGATGTCGCGTGAGATTGCGGAAAAACTCTCGCTCCCGCCTGACACGCGTGGTGCATACGTTGCATCGGTTACCAAGGGCTTGCCGGCTTTCAAGGCCGGACTAAAAGAGGGAGATGTTATCACGGCGATCAACGGAACTCTCATCACTTCTGATTCAGGAATGCGTCGGTTTATCGGCGAAACAAAACCTGGGACTCAAGTTCGAATTACTTACTTGCGAGATGGGAAACGGTCCGAAGTCGCATTGACCGTGGATGAACTAGACGAAAAGGCTTTGGCTGCAGCTAGCACGGAGACCATCGACGCTTTTGGAGTTACGGTGGGAGTTGTTTCTGAAGAAACCAGGGTTGAGTTCGGGCTACGGCCCAGCGAGGGGGTCGAGGTCAAAGCAGTAAATCGACGAAGCCCGCTCGCTGCAACCATTCCTGCGGGGGTAGTCATCTTGTCGATCAACGGAAAAAAAATCGAGACACCCATTGAATTCGCCGACACTATGGAAAAAGCTGGAAAGACCGGGATGATAAAAATGATCATTCGGGATGGCGAAGCAGACAAGTCCGTTCAGTTGAGACTACAGTAAAACGGACTTCTTATTTTTCGTTCACTCTAGTAGCTCGATCCAACCGGGGCTACTTTGATCAGCTCGATGGTAGAGAGTCCTAAACGACGTCGAACTTCATCGAGCATTTCTGCCGTTCTGGACGAGCCAACGCGGGTCACACCCATGTCCCTGACTTTTAGAAGTGCGTCACAGTCTCGTATACCACCTGCTGCTTTGACTTGAACCGGAGTTTGCACGTTGTCTAGCATCAATTGCAAATCTTCCATAGTAGCACCGCCGGTGCCATAACCTGTGCTGGTCTTTACCCAGTCAACTCCTACACTACAGCAGATTTTGCAGAGCTGAACCTTTTGATCGTCCTTGAGATAGCAATTCTCAAAGATGACTTTGACTCGACGATTGGCTGCATGCGATAACTTAACGATGACTTCGATTTCGCTTTCCACCTGCTTCCAATTGCCGCTCAGTACAGCGCTGATATTCGAAACCATATCCAATTCGAGGCAGCCGTCTGCGATCAATTGCTCTGCCTCCACCAGTTTGGTTCGAGTCGTATTCCCTCCGTGCGGAAAACCTACCGTGCTGCTCGGTGCAACCGTCGTACCCGCCAAAAGCTCGGCACATCGTTTGTGATAATAAGGCAGAATGCAGACGCTGCCCACGTCGTAGGCGATAGCCAGTTGGACACCAGCCTCGAGTTGTTCGACGGTCATTGTTGGGTTAAGCAACGAATGGTCAATCATTTTCGAAACGTCGGAGTAAGAAAAGTTAGCCATAATGGAGAAGCTTCTTTGGGATAGCGGCAATTCGAACACTACCAATTTTAAAAAACGGAGGCACTGAGGCACCGGAGAACGCAGAGAAAGCCTTGAAATTAGTTTAACGAACGTATTTGAATGTAAAACGATCTAGAATCGAATCTAAAAAGTCTAGCAACAAACCCGATCGACTTCCAGGCAGCCATGCAGTACGAATTCCTCGCGAAACCGAGAAACATCTGGTGAAATCTGCCGGACTGCTATCGAACCTAGTGGTCATTTGGCGTTAAACTACTGCCGTGCTTTCATTATGCGATTGGGACTGGTACCGATCGCCCCAAAAGGAATTTGAGCTCGATTTTTACAATGTCCAAACATACAAGGTCACTGACCAGTCGAAATAGCGACCCCTCGTTGTCTTGGCAATCGCGAGAGCGGCTCTTGCTTGCACCGTTTGCCATGTTCTCGGCACACTCGGCAGGACGAGAGCATTCCGAGACACAGCATAATTATCGAGGCCCGTTTCAACGCGATCGTGATCGCATCCTGCACAGTTCCGCTTTCCGTCGATTGAGCGGAAAGATGCAGGTCTTTACTGGCGACATGGGAGATTACCACCGAACTCGTTTGACCCATACCAATGAAGTCGCTTCGCTAGCTCGGACGATTGGCCGCACATTGAGGCTCAATGAGGACTTGATCGAAGCGATGGCCTTGCTTCACGACATTGGCCACCCGCCGTTCGGACATTGTGGAGAGGATGCGTTGCAAGCTTGTGTCAAGGATTTCGGTGGATTTTCGCACAATGCGTTTGCGATTGAATTGGCGACGCGGATTGAACAACGCTATACATCGTATTCGGGCTTGAATTTGACGCGTGAAGTCCTTTCTGGCCAACAGTTTCGTTCTCGCAAAGACTCTGGCATTGTGCAAATGCTGGAAATCCAGGTCGTCGACTCAGCGGACAGTATTGCTTACGATGCCCACGATCTTGATGACGCTCTGAAATTAGGATTGCTCAATTGGCAACAACTTGCCGGATTGGGTTTGGTACAGCGGGCTCGACAATTGGCCCCGCTCGATCAAAGCAGCTCGAGCAACCGACGGCAGATGTTGGTCCACACGCTCATCGATATCCAAATGGATAATTTCCTTCAGTATTCGATGGCATTGTTATCCGAGGCCAATCAGCTAGATTCCAAAGCCGTACAAGAGGTGGGGATTCAATTGCAAATGTCTCCTGAGATGCAATCGGACAAAGAAGAACTGGAGGCCTTTTTATTTGAGCGTGTCTACCGGCACCCGAATTTAGTAGAAGTGCGGTTGCGAGCGGCGACCCGCGTCAGTCAGCTTTATCTACTTTTGAAATCCTATCCCCAGCGACTGCCCGAGCGTTTCCAAAAATGGGCTTCGGAGTGGGGCGTTGAGCATACGGTCGCGGTCTATTTGGCCGGAATGACCGATCGGTTTTGCGACGATCAATACACGGCCCTTATCGAACTGGGCCGAGAGTCAGCGCAAGATTGGAGTTAGAACGGGCTGTTAAAACGGAGCTTTCAAAATAACTTAGAAAAATCACCAAGAAATCACGTTGTTCCTCGAACTCACCGGATCATGCACAAAAAAACAATTTTCGTCGTCTTGCTGCTTATCGCGTCACTTTCACCGCGACTTGCATGGGCTCAGCGCCCCACAGCTCCCAAACTGTTTTCGCAAAAAACTCTCGTCTATGCCAGAGTCGACGACACCCGTGAACTAAAGGCCAAGCTGGCGCAAACGTCTGGCGGAAAGCTTCCCGAAGATCCGCAACTCAAGCCAATCATCGGCTCGTTCTATTCTACGTTTGCGACCTTGGTTCAAGGTATGCAGGATGCGTTAGGCGTCAACCTCGATGAATTGCTGTCGATCCCGAATGGTGAACTTGCGATTGGGCTTATCCCCACCAAGTCACAGCCTGTTTTTTGCGCCTTGCTGGAGGCAGGTGAAGAACTGCCTGCTGTCGAACTAATGATCGGTCGATTGGAAAGTCAGATTTCAAAGAGCGGTGGCGTCAAGAGTACCAAAGAAATCGGCAAGATCACCGTTACGCAAATCCGAAACGGCACGCGAGAGGATCGACAATTGGGGTTCTTTGTGAATTCTGGAGTTCTGGTGGTTTGCAGCAACGCAGAATATGCGGAGACACTTGCTCAAATCTGGCAAGGAAGCGGCATTGATCATAAGTCGCTGGCTGACAATCGAGATTTTACCACCATCATGAGCCGTTGCGTTGGTACCGCCGGCGAACGTCCACAAGCGTCCTTTTACGTAAATCCTGTGGCGCTGTATCGCGAATTTTCAAAGCAAAATGCATCTAGTTTAATTGTACTTGCAACCCTGAAAACATTGGGTATCGACGGCATCAAGGGCGTTGGTGGCAGCGCCATTTTTGCTCCAAACGATTTCGACTCCATCATTCACGCCCACTTGCTTCTGGACACCAATCGACGCGGAGCATTGCGAGCGGTGCGTCCAAAAAGTGGTTCGACCGAGCCAGAACTTTGGGTAAACGACAAAGTCGCCAGCTACGCTACGATGAATTGGGACTTTGCCAAAACGATTAAAGCGATTGCGGAGATCGTCGATTCGTTTGGTGGTGAAAACACTTTTGAGAACAACGTAATCACTCGCGGAAGCAGTCAGATTGGGATCGATTTAAGAAAAGATTTCCTAGACATCTTGGATGATCGATTGTCGTTCGCTCAATTGATCCTGCCGACCAGACGCATTAACAGTCAAAGCAACTTGGTAGGCATACATATCAAAGACACTCAACGGCTCAAAACAGACGTTTTGCCACAACTATTTAGTAAAAGCAAAGCGAAGGACGAACGTTGGACTTCGAAAATGATCGGCGATTCAACTGTCTATTATCTCGACCTTAAAAATGACAATCCCAACATTCGCGTTCAACAGCCATGCTTTGGAATCGTAGGAGATGATTTGTTGGCGAGTGACTCGATCGAATCCATCGAACAGGCTATCAAAACGCTCTCAAGCGGTGACGATCTCTTGAATGAGGCGATTGAATACAAGCTGATCCGCGATCGCATCAAGGCACAGCTCAAGGACAAAGAAACGTCGATTATGGCTTACCAACGTCCGGAGGAGTCGTTGCGACTTTTCTACGATTTGGCAAACGATTCAGAAAATATCAATCGACTCGAATCGATATCGGCAAACAATCCATTTTTCACGGCATTGGTGACGGCGCTCAGGAGCAAGAGCCTGCCTCCGTTTGAGGTGATCTCAAAGTACCTCGCTCCAGCCGGTGCCTTCGTCGTTGAGGAAGAAGACGGATTGCATTACACTACCTTCAGCATGCGTCGCGAGTAAGACGCTGCAATTAGAAGCAGAAAGAAAGGGAGTATGATTCACAGGGTGTTTATTGATCAACCGAAGGTCGTTGCTTCTCGTTGATGGTCGCAATGACAATATTAGACTAGCGTCCATTGGCGCTCACTTTAACCTTTGTCGTTAGCTTCGGATTGCGTATTAAGCGACTTCGCCAGCGAAATCGGGCCCGGGGCTAGCGCCCGCCGGTTCACGAAATCACTAAACGGATTGCCATTTGGCTAGTGCCCTGCGGCTAATGAATAATCTGCTCTTAGGAGTTAGAAGGAACATGAACGCTGCTACAGTCAAACGAAAATCGCTGTCCCAAAGTCTTTGAATGATGCATTCAACGCTCACTTGCTCTGTCTCTCCTTTGGGTCGCATTGTTTTGCACGAAGTGGGCGATGCGTTGGGCCAGCCTATGGAGCTTGGACTTGATCGGCAACTGGCGGAAGCGTTTGGTGAGTCCCCTTGGGTCGGACTTACACTGTTGGCTTCGAAGGTGTGCAATCAGTCGTTGCATCCGTCCCTCGAATTTTGGCGACGTTTTGCGGAAAGCTATTTTCAATCGCTTTGTAGAAATGCTTCTCAAGATGCAAAACCTTGGGCGAGCCCTCAAGCTCCCTCCAGTGACGATCTGCTCGAGCGGATGGAATCCGCTCCATCCATGCGAGGGTTGGAGTATCTGACTACGGAGTCCCTGACCAATATTTGGAACGAGCTTGACTTATTCACCAAGCAGGCTGTTAAATCAGCAAAGAATGATCTCGCCGGTTACTTGCATGATCTCAACGATGCTTGGAACTTGGTCGGACGTGTTACCTTTCACTTGGCGGAGAATAAAAAGAACGAACAGCTTCCATTTGCCTTCCTCGCGACTTATACCGAAGGCCGTTCGACGTCCGGAACGCTGCGTCATGTTCCACTTGCCGATGCACTTAAACAGTCGATTGTAGAACAAAACGCAGATCTCCTGAACGCATTGTTGGAGCCGGTGCAGCGGGCGGCGAAAACTTGCAAGCTGATCCAAGATTTATTGGAATCGCGCCGACTATTTTCGCCTCAAGCCTGGAGTATTCAACAAGCGTACGCGTTCTTGTCCGAAGTTCCGGTGCTAGAACAAGCTGGCGTTATCGTTCGCGTTCCGAATTGGTGGAACGCTTCGAGGCCCCCTCGGCCTAGGATTCAAGTGCGTATCGGACAAACGAAAAAGCCTGGCTTGGGGCTCGCGGAGGCTCTCGATTTCAGAGTCCAGATCGCATTCCAAGGTCAACCTCTTAGTAAAGAGGAATTGAAACAACTGATGGCTTCGCGCGAAGGGATGACGCTCCTGCGAGGCCAATGGGTTCAAGTCGATCAACAACGACTTCGCGAAGCAATGGATCAATGGACTAAGCTCGAGGGGCAACACGCCTCCGGAATCAGTTTCCTCGAGGGACTGCGACTATTGTCTGGAACTCGCATCGGCGATTTGCAAATCGACGATGAAGTAAGGCAGTGGACTCGAATTGAAGCTGGCGATTGGCTGAACGAAACCTTAGAGACGTTGCGTGACCCCAGTGGTGCTGTTCAACTGGATCCACATCAAGGACTTCATGCGACTTTGCGCAACTACCAAGTCGATGGCGTGCGCTGGCTTTGGTTCACCACTCAGCTCGGACTTGGAGCTTGTTTGGCAGACGATATGGGATTGGGCAAAACGATACAAGTCATCTCACTGCTGTTGCAAATCAAGACGCTCCATGCAAATCCCTTGACAAAGGGCGTCACGTCCTGCTCTCGAAAGCAATCGATCGACGTTGCGCAGCCGATGCCAAGTTTGTTGATTGCCCCTACTTCCCTGATGGGAAACTGGCAACGTGAAGTCGAACGTTTCGCGCCCGATTTGCGGATGTTTGTGGCGCATCGATCGCATCATGACGCCACTACCCTCAAACGCATTGCCGCTGATCCCATGAACGAATTGTCCGGATACGATTTGGTCGCGACTACGTATGGTTTGGCTCGCCGTGAAGCTTGGCTGGCTGATGTTCCATGGCGATTGTTGGTCTTGGATGAGGCACAAGCGATTAAGAACTCTGGTTCTTCACAAACCAAAGCGATTAAAAAAATCCAGGCAGGTGGTAGGATCGTCATGACAGGAACCCCCGTTGAGAACCACTTAGGTGATCTGTGGTCCCTATTTGATTTCTGCTCGCCGGGATTGCTGGGTACAGCAACTCAATTTAATAGGTTTCTCAAGCAAGATGATAGTCGAGCGATTGCATCCCTTCGGAAATTGGTTCGTCCATATATTCTTCGAAGACTTAAGACCGACCCGAATATCGCCCCTGACTTGCCTGACAAGACCGAGATGCGTGTGGACTGCGGATTGTCGGCAACACAAACAGCCCTCTATCAAAAGATTGTAGCTGAGCTCGAAAATGTACTTGAGACGGCGACCGGCATGCAACGACGTGGGCTTGTGCTGTCCGTATTAATGCAATTGAAACAGTTGTGCAACCATCCGGCCCTCTATTTAAAGCAAGCTAAATTTGACCATGAGGATTCCGGCAAGTACACGGAATTGCAAGCAATCTGCGAAACGATCTTCGAGAAGCAGGAAAAATTGTTGGTGTTCACGCAATTCCAGTCTATGTGCCAGCCGCTCGATTTGTTTCTCAAGACGATCTTTGGCTGTAACGGTCTAGTCTTGACCGGCAAAACGCCTGCGGCATCTCGAGGTAAGATGGTGACTCAATTTCAAGAGGAGTCCGGTCCTCCGTACTTTGTAATTTCGGTCAAGGCAGGAGGAACCGGGTTGAACTTGACTCAGGCTAGCCATGTAGTCCACTTTGATCGCTGGTGGAATCCGGCTGTCGAGGATCAGGCGACCGATCGTGCTTTTCGGATCGGACAAAAACGCAACGTTTTGGTCCACAAATTTGTATGCCGCGGAACCTTGGAGGAAAAAATCGATAAGATGATACGCGACAAGAAATCGATTAGCCAAGAACTGTTCAGTGAGGGGGGCGAGTTGAATTTGACAGAAATGTCCAATCAACAACTCTTGCAGTTCGTGGCGCTCGACATCAACAAGGCATCTACGTAAGCACAATAATGACTCCACACATTCGAAGGAATCGATCATGGGATGGGACCGAGGTTGGGCACCTTATGTTTCAGTAGCAAAACGCCGAGCACAAGCACTTCAGGAGCTCGCTAAACTCGATAAAAAGAGCGGTAAAAGCGAAAAAGCTCGAAGCCCCGTTAAAATCGAAGGTCGGAAAATGGCGACCACATTTTGGGGAGAAGCTTGGTGTGACAACTTAGAGAGCTATAGCGACTTCTCCAACCGTTTGCCGCGCGGTCGGATGTATGCTCGAAACGGTTCGATTCTGGATCTACAGATTGAACAGGGAAACATCACAGCCTTAGTCAGTGGCTCAAGTCTTTACAGGATCAAAATCCAAATCAAGACGTTGGCTCCCAAGCTTTGGAAGAGTATCAAAACGGACTGCGCAGCCTCTATTCATTCGATGATGGATTTAATGCGTGGTAAGCTCGGCACGGAAGTATTGCAACGATTGACTCAGCCCAAAACGGGTTTGTTTCCACAGCCAAATGAAATAAGTTTGCAGTGTAGTTGTCCCGACTCCGCTTATCTATGCAAGCATCTGGCTGCGGTCATGTTTGGCATCGGAAATCGACTTGATCAATCGCCTGAATTGCTTTTTGTACTGCGAGGTGTTGAGCAGAATGAGCTGATTAGCGAAGTGATTGGCAGCCAACAACTCAGCAACGCATTGTCTGCCGACTCGGATTCAGAGCTCGCAGGCGACGATCTAGGCTCGCTCTTTGGAATTGATCTGGTCTCAAATCCGACACAGCAAGAGAACACACGCACCAAAAAAAGGAGCACCAAAAAGGCGAAAAGCACAAAGGCCCGGCAATCGAAAAAAACAACAACGACAACCCTCGCCAAGCCAACGACTAAAACGCGAAAAGCATCTGCCGGCGTAAATAAGCGAAAAGCCGTTAAGAAAAGCATCTTGAAATTGGGAAATTCAGCGAATCAAGATGAGGGGCTTCCCGTCGCGTTGCGAATGATGTTAGAGGGATCGGATAAACAATTTATCGTCGACACCAGATAATAGCCGCTCAAGCGTTGGCATCAAATCGATGGTCGTTTCTGCCCCGATACTAGACATTTCATCGGCCCGCGAAAACTCCGTAATGTCAAAATTTCTTAAGTCCGGCTGAATGACAAAGTCCGCCGGTTGCACCCCCACCAAATTCATATTCACGTTTTGAACAACATACGTCCGCATGATGGTTTCAAGCACCGACGCTGATTTCATTTTTGCTGTCAGTGCAAGTGCTTGGTTTGGGTCAGCGGCGGTCTTAATATTTGGCAATAGCAGAATCGCAAAAATTGTAAATTTGCGATTTCCGTTGTTTTGAGGCTATGCCCGCAGTGCTCCTTGGGGCCCGCCCCAAACCCCGAGATTTTTTGAGGCATAGGCTCGGAAAATCATTCTCTTTTTACCTTCGGATTACTTTAATGCTTCACGCACTGTCAAACGGAACAAGGCTCTGTGGGGACACAACCTTGCGAGGGATAGCCGCGCCGATGGGAATTCATCGAGAGCGTTTTGACCACAACTCAAAACGCTCTTTTTGTTATCCATAGTTGGTCTGCCTTGATCAGTAGGTTTAGGATCGTTATCAGCTTTCGCAACCATGCTACGATTGCTACCTTGGATTCCTTTCTCTTGGACGTCAGGTGTACATAGAACGCCTTGATCGCCGGGTTGTGACGGATCGCAACGAGCGTTGCCATGTACAGTACGCGGCGCACTTGGCCTCGACCTCCACCGATGAATCGCTTACCCGTTTTCTTGCCCGAGTCACGATTGATTGGAGCTAACAACTGGCAACGTCTAGCAACAAGAGCCGAGTGTTTTTGCTCGTGATCGGAGGCGATCGGCATTGCTTGTGGCTTGACGACAGAAGCGAACTTGGAAATCACTTGGGCATCGATAGGATCCGTCTTAGCATCCAAACCGATTCCCTTTGCAAAGTCTCGCACTTGCCTCGGATTGAGTACGGCAGCATCGATTCCATGCTTGGCTAAACACTTCACGAGACGAGTTTCGTAACCACCTGTCGCTTCCATAGCAACAAGCACATTTTTCTTCTTCAACACCTTGCAAAGGCCGTTGATATCGACCTCTGTATTTTGGATTTTCATATTTTCACCGGTATCCGGACGATAAACATCCAAAATATCTTTGGAGACATCGATGCCCACAAACAGCCCTTCTTTTTCTTTAGTCTTCCTAAAATCCCAGTCTAGTAAATTCGAGCTTGCATAACGCAGCTCATGCGACGGTTCGGGTTTGAAATGAACATCTTGCGATCAGGCTGAGCCACGGTTTCAAGAACCAAGACTTGATCGATCTACAAGACGTTTGGAAGCATCAATTTCCAGTTTGGATCCTTAGCCATTTGCTTAGAATCCGATACCGACGCTAGATACTAGAAGCTCTTTCTCCTTAACCTTGCGACATTCGACTTCAGTATCCCCGTGCGATCTCTACATTTGGTGACTCGTGGAGATGGTTGTCGGACGTTGTTTCAAGGACGCTACATAGCTTTTTCGATTGAAGACGAGGGGTACTATTGGAACTTGAGCCGATATATTCACTTGAACCCCCGCAATGGCGGCAACGATCCGACATCTGCTTATCGCCGGTTTGTGAAAGATGGATTGATCGATTCGGTCGATCCGAGAATCGATCGTCTTCGTGATTGGGTCTAGGGCGGCGAGGACTTTCTTAAACGAGTCTTATCGATTACTGAAGGTGACGACCAAGCGAATTGAGCAATCAAACGAAGCGGTTCGCAAGCAAAAGACCATTGAAAAGAAACTAAAACTCCGAACCTGCCCCCTACCGAACCTCCACAATGTCCGGCGGAGGACAGCCGGACCTATCGTGATTGCAGAGACTACGACTCATCATCGTTGCGAAGGCGGGCTAGTACCGAATAGTCTTCTAAGGTAGAAGTGCCTACGGTGCCCTCTTTGCCGGCCACAATGTCCGGCTGAGGACAGCCGGACCTATTCGTGATTGCAGAGACTACGACTCATCGTCGTTGCGAAGGCGTACTAGTACCGAATAGTCTTCTAAGGTAGACGTGTCTCCGGTCCCCTCTTTGCCGGCCGCGATGTCTCGGAGCAAGCGACGCATGATTTTTCCGCTGCGTGTTTTAGGAAGTGAAGACGTGAAACGGACGTCGTCCGGAACAGCAAGAGCACCGATTTCTTTTCTCACGTGCTTTTTTAACGCTTCTCGCATTGCGTCAGTGGGGTCATGATTCTTGAGCGTTACAAATACCGTGATCGCTTGCCCCTTGATCTCGTCTGGCCGTCCTACTGCGGCCGCTTCGGCTACTGCGGGGTGGCTGACCAGAGCGCTCTCGACCTCGATGGTACTGAGTCTGTGTCCAGAGACATTGATGACATCGTCGATGCGACCCATGATCCAATAATATCCGTCGTCATCTCGCCGAGCGTTGTCGCCGGTCAAATACATGCCTGGCACAAGTGACCAGTATTGCTGTTGATAGCGAGCGTCATCGCCCCAAATTCCTCGCAACATGCCTGGCCATGGCTTTTCGATACACAGCATCCCACCATGGTTGGCTTCGACATCCTTCAGCGAGTCCGTCAAAACACGCGGGACGATCCCGGGTAAGGGTCGAGTGCAGGAACCCGGTTTGCATGCGATCGCACCTGGCAGCGGAGACATCATGATGCCTCCGGTTTCCGTCTGCCACCATGTATCCACGATTGGGCATCGCCCCCCACCGATCTTCTCGTAGTACCACATCCACGCTTCTGGGTTAATGCCCTCACCAACGCTTCCCAGCAGTCGCAATGAACTAAGGTCGTGTTTATCGACGTGGTGATCTCCCCACTTAATAAACGTGCGAATGGCGGTTGGTGCCGTATAGAAGATCGAGACCTTATAGCGTTCGATGATTTCCCAAAATCGATCTTCTTGTGGCCAATTGGGAGCTCCCTCGTACATCACTTGTGTTGCACCGGCTGACATTGGTCCGTACACGATGTAGCTGTGGCCGGTGATCCAACCGCAGTCCGCTGTACACCAAAAGATGTCTTCCTCTCGGTGGTCAAAGACCCATTCAAACGTACGCTTAACGTACAGATTGTAGCCAGCGGTTGTATGGCGGATGCCTTTTGGTTTTCCGGTCGAACCGCTGGTGTACAAAATGAACAACGAGTCTTCGCTGTCCATTGGCAAGGCGGGGCAGTCATCGGAAACATTTGCAACGAGATCATGCCACCATACGTCGCGACCCGCCTGCATATTGGTTGCGTTTCCAACTCGCTGGAGCACGATACACTTTTCGACAGTAGGGCTTTTTGCCAACGCCTCGTCCGACGTTTCTTTTAGTGACAGTGCTTTTCCTCGTCGCCAGCCACCATCTGCAGTGATGAGCAGTTTGGCTTGCGCGTCGTTGTTGCGGTCAGAGATAGCCTCGGCGCTAAAACCACCGAAGATTACGGAATGGATCGCTCCGATCCGAGCGCAAGCCAACATGGCAACTGCTAGTTCAGGGACCATGGGCATGTAGATACTAACTCGGTCTCCTTTTTCGACACCGAGTTTACGCAAGCCGTTTGCAAATCGACATACTTCACGGAGCATATCCGAGTAAGTAATTGTGCGTCGATCACCCGGCTCCCCTTCCCAGTAGAAAGCGACACGATCCCCGTGCCCGCTGAGCACATGTGCATCAAGGCAGTTGTACGAGACGTTGGTTTTGCCGCCGACGAACCACTTGGCAAGCGGGTTTTTCCATTCGAGCGCGGTGTGAAACGGTTCAAACCAATGCAAATGTTCTTTGGCTTGAGCAGACCAAAAACCCTCGGTGTCCTTTAGGGACTCGTTGTAGAGATCCTCATAGGCCGCAAGCGATCCGATGACGGCTTGTTTAGCGAATGCGTCACTTGGAGGAAACACTCGCGTTTCATTGAGGACATTGGCAATTTGGCCGTTGGCTGGGTTCGACATTTAGCGTCTCGTTGCAAAGGCAGTTGGGGGGAGGATTATTAACTTGAGCCGCAGGCGCTAGCCGCGATAGTAAACGTAATGATGTAAGATCGCGGCTAGCGCCTGCGGCTTAAATTTCGAACGACTCTGGAGTATCCGTTCGCGGAGCGAACGTCCACCTTATGCGAGCATGGAGTGCCAAGTGTCTTTAGCAACCTGCAACGCTTCAGGTAGCTTCGCAGGCAGCTTGCCACCTGCTTGAGCTAGATCTGGTTTGCCGCCGCCACCGCCACCGACCGTTTCCGCGACAGGCGTAATCCATTTGCCTGCACTGAAGCCTCGTTCGACCAATGTTTGGCTTATTCCGGCAATCAGAGTGACTTTGTCGTCGACGCAATTGGCCAACAGAATTGCGATGGGTTCGGTGGAGCGTTTGCGAAGTTGATCTATCCATTGTCGCATCATGCCGGCGTTCGCATGTGGCGTTTCAGCAACAATCAACTGGGTTCCTGAAACCATCTCTGCTTGACTCAATAGATCATCGACCGACAATCCGCCACTCGAAGCAATTTGTTGCAACTGCTGGTGAAGCTGGTGTTGCTCAACGAGCATGGCTTCGATCCGAAGAGGTACCTCTTCAAACGAAACGTTCGCAGTTCTAGCCGCTTGCTTGAATGCAGCCCTAGTCACAGTGTACTTGTCGCTCGATGGCGAACTCTTTCCTTTGGTGATGAGTGCAGGAACGGCTTCATTGCCAGTGCCGCTTGCCATTTTCTTTAACTTACGAATGGCTAATACCAACTCGGTTGTTTTTTCTCCTAAGCTCGCGATGGAGCAACCGAGCAGAGAGGCCGATTGCATTGCAAGCCGTTCGACCTTTTTACGTTGTTCAACAGCTCGCTTGCCAGTCACTGCAGTGATTCGCCGAATGCCGGCGGCTACGCTTTCCTCTGCGAGGATTTCGATCAATTCGATTTCATCGGTACGACCAGCGTGTGTGCCGCCGCATAGCTCCTTTGAGAATTCACCCATGCTAACCATTCGAACCGGGTCAGGATACTTTTCGCCGAAAAGCATCATCGCCCCAGCTTCTCGAGCGGTAGCAAGCGGGACCAGTTTCCAATCAATCGAGTCGGCGTCATTGATGCGATCGTTGGAGATAGACTCAACCGTTTTAAGCTGTTCTTCACTGAGGGGCTCTTGGTTGCTAAAGTCGAATCGCAACCAGTCCGCATCAACCTTGCTCCCCTGTTGTTGAGCATGTCCGCCAACCGTTTTCTGGAGTGCATAATGGAGAATATGGGTCGCTGAGTGAGCGCGACGAATGGCGTCACGATGTAACTCATCCACTTGTGCGGTCACCATATCACCTTCTTTTAGCTCGCCTGAAAGCATCGATCCGTAGTGAATGATCAAGTCTCCGCTTCGCTGTGTATCGTTGACTTCGAACGTCCCCTTGGAGTTTACTAATTGTCCTGAGTCCCCGAGCTGACCTCCGCTTTCACCATAGAAAGGTGAGCGATCCAAAACGATTCGGGTCATTTCTGCTATTTGCGAGGATTGGACCGATCCAACCAAATGGTCTGCTTTGGGTTTACCGATGATAATCCCCTTGACGAGCGCGTCGGCTTTGGTTTTCTCATAGCCCAAAAACTCGCAGTGTTGCAGTGCTTCTTTGAGAGTTTCGATCGGGCCAGTTTCGAAGAGCTCCATGCCGCCTCCGCCACTGATTTTTCCGTGTTCCCCCATGGCGGCTCGATAGCCATCCCAGTCGAATGTATAATTTTTTTCGGCCGCGATTTGTTGAAACATTTCGGGTGGCACGCCATAGGTTTGATAAAGGCTGGCTGCTTCTTGGCCATCGACCATGACTCGTCCAGACGACTGCATGTCCGTGAACACACGACTAATTCTATCTAGGCCGGAATCGATGGTCGCAAAGAAATCGGATTCCTCACGGCGCATCACTTGGGCGACCCTTTCGGAGGTTTGCGAAAGCTCGGGGTAAACCGCTTTCATCATTTGAGCCACCATTGGAACTAATTGATGGAGGAACGGCTCTCGCAACCCCATTTGGTGTCCATCGAGAACGGCTCTCCGCAACAAGCGTTTAATGACATAGCGAGCCTTTTTCGGCCCTGGATAAACGTTTTCATGGATTGCAAACGTGCATGCGCGCACATGGTCCGTGATCCTACGAAGTCGGCGACCGTTGTCGCTTTCGTATTGGTATGGCACGCCGCAAACTTCGGACGCCGCTTGAACGATTGGCATCAAGATATCGATGTGGAAGTTGGTCGGTACGTTCTGTAGAACACTTGCCGTGCGTTCCATTCCCATGCCGGTATCAATGTTCTTGCTAGGCAATGGTCGCAAGTTGTCTGGCGGGTTTCCTACTCGATTGAATTGAGTGAAGACTAGATTCCAAATCTCAACCGTTTTTCCCGAATCGAGTGTGAAATAGATTTCACTGCAGGGGCCGCAAACTCCATCAGGGCCTTGGCTGGGGGCAGAGGCTGGCCAAAAATTTTCGTCTTCTTCCATCCGGCTAATGCGGCTTGTCGGCAGACCAATCTTTTCGTTCCATAGGTTGAACGCTTCATCATCATCCTTGTAGACGGTCACCGTCAATCGTGTCGGCTCGATTCCCAGCCATTTTTTGTCAGTCAAGAACTCCCAAGCCCAAGCGACAGCATCCTTCTTGAAATAGTCGCCGAAGCTAAAATTGCCCAGCATTTCAAAAAAAGTATGGTGGTAGGCGGTTCGACCTACATTGTCGATGTCGCCAGTTCGCAAGCACTTTTGACAGGTAGTTGCGCGAGTGAAATCCAGTTTGACTTTGCCGAGAAAATGGTCTTTGAATTGGTTCATCCCCGCCGGTGTGAAAAGCACCGACGGATCCCAGGTAGGAACGAGCACGTCGCTTGCCTGCCGATGATGTCCTTTGGATTGAAAGAACTCCAGATATTTCTCGCGTAACTCGTCCGTTTTCATTGTTCGATACTTAGGAAATTGGATAGCGTCGTGTAATTGGGGGTTATGACTGAGGCTGATTCGTTTCCTAACGCAATCAAAGATCCCCAGACTATGAATTTACACTTAGACACGTTTTTCGCGTAGCCCAGCCAGATAAAACGAAAAAAGCCTCGGGAGATACCGAGGCTTTACGTTCACGTCTGATGCCATTGTCTTGCAAACAAGCAATGTCGGTTAAAACGGAAGGGTCTACCTAGCAAGCTTATCGCCAATGGACTCTTCTTCGACGTTGCTTTGGGAACTAACTGGGTTAGCAAGGTTGTAGGCCGCAATTCTTTCTGCTTCCTGAGTTGCGGAAGCGGTCAATCGCATTGCCGCTTGAACTTCGAACCCGGTGAAGAACATTTCCACGCCGGTGTATTGAGAGATAACGCGAGGCTTGTGTACCAATTCTTGCCAAGACAAGCCGTTTGCAACGTGCCATGCAGCGGCTTGTGCTGTGTTTTGGCTCACTTTTCCAGCCGCAAGCGCTTTGCAGAACTCTTCGATAACGGGTGAGTCGTTGACTTCAGCGAGTCGCACCAATTTATACTTCATTCGAGGATTAGGGTCCGCTTTACCGTGATTAAGACAGACGGTAGCAACTGTCATCTTGCGAGGAACGTCCGCATCGATGCGCATCATACCACCCATGCCGCCGCCGCCCATGCCGCCCATGCCGCCGCCGCCCATCATTCCACCCATGCCACCACCACCCATCATACCACCGCCACCCATTCCACCGCCCATCCCTTGGCCTCCGCCACCTCCCATCATACCACCCATGCCTCCGCCACCCATGCCACCCATGCCTCCTCCGCCCATACCTCCCATACCTCCCATACCTCCGCCTCCCATGCCGCCCATTCCTCCCATACCCATCATGCCTTGGGCAAGAACAGGCAAAGCGCCAAAGGTCGCTGGCAACAGGACGTTGATTGGCTCATTTCCTTTGTTTTTAAAGATCAAATTGGCTTCTTTTGCATCTTTACCGATGTAATCTACCGTCAACAGACCTTGTTCCATGGCCTGAAACATTTCCACGGTCTTGGTCTCCGCCTTTTTCGAAGCTGATCGTTTGACAGGTTTCTTGCCATCAGTCGAACCAGATTTAACGACTTTTTCAATGCGGTCATCGCTGCTCAAAATCGGTGCAGCAGAGGAACAAACTATCGTTATTACCAAAAAACTGGTCAGTTTCCGTTTCATGTTTACACCCTCAAATCCTAATGAAATTCGACAAATTCAGTATGCAAAAGTAGTGAGTAACTATTCGTCAACGCAGGAATCAGACAGGAAGCTTAACCTGTCGATCAAGAAGGTTACGCTCGAAAATGGAACTGCCGGTCGGTGTTGTGAACCGAACACCATCTTACGGTACACTCCCAATCGACAAATTCCAATCGTTATGGTCCCAATTTTCTCGGCCAATCGGCATTTTTTCGTTCAAGTTGCGAGTTTGCCTGACTGAAACTTGGTGGGTGCAAAAAAGCAAACCCTGTACCGAAAACCTAATTAATGACAAAATTTTTTGTTCCCGCCTGCCTTTTTTGGATAAATTTCGTGGTGTTTCGTAGGTTTATTCCGTTGTTTTCGTAGAGAACTTCCGCAATTCGCAGCTTGGAATTGGTAGATAGGCACTAGATCGCGTTGCAAGAACGTAGCAGTTTGCTACCTTTTCCTGTTCAATCGCGCGTAGTGCGCGAAAAGGACGTTCAACTCTCAGTTTTAGGAATCCAGCATGTCCATGTTTGTCGGCGAATCATTGGTTGGCGAAGGAAACGAAATTGCACACATCGATTTGATGATTGGTAGCAAGGATGGGCCGGTCGGTACAGCTTTCGCAAACGCTCTTGCAACTCAGAGCAGCGGGCATAGCAATCTGCTCGCCGTATTGGCTCCAAACGTTGCAGTGAAGCCTTCCACGGTCATGATCACCAAGGTAACGATCAAGGGAATGAAACAGGCAGTCCAAATGTTTGGACCAGCACAAGCAGCTGTTGCAAAAGCTGTTGCAGACAGCGTCGCCAGCGGCGTTATTCCTAAGGACCAAGCCGAAAAACTAGTCGTTGTTTGCGGTGTGTTTATTCACCCCGCTGCAGCGGACGACAAAAAAATCTATGATTACAACTATCTTGCAACGGTCGACGCCATTTCCAATGCAATGAAAGGTAGTCCTTCGGTAGAGGAAATGCTTGACAAGAAGGATACTGCTGCTCACCCGTTCCGCGGCTTTTAAACTAACAGCTTTATGTCGATTCGAAATGACCTAAAAATACTTTACCATTTGGCTCTTAGGCCAGTTCGTGGCAAAGACCACGCACAGCGAATGGAGAGTTTCTACTCGGGCCAAGCCGAGGGTTATGACGATTTTCGAAAGCGATTGTTGCAAGGCCGAGAACACCTATACCAGACTCTTGGCCAAGCTGAGCCTGGAGTTTGGGTCGACTTTGGAGGAGGAACGGGCGCCAATTTGGAGTTCATTGGCCCAAGCATTTCTAAAATCAAAAAGATCTACGTTGTCGATTTAGCAACTTCACTATTGGGGATTGTCGACAAACGGTGCGAACGCCATGGTTGGGAAAACGTAGAAGCCGTTACGGGGGACGCTACAACGTGGACTCCTCCTGGGGGTACTGCGGACGTCGTCACATTTTCTTATTCGCTGACCATGATCCCCGATTGGTTTGCGGCAATCGATAACGCAATTCGTATCCTGAAGCCAGGTGGCAAACTTGGAGTTGTCGATTTTTACGTTTCTCGCAAGTTTGCAGCGGAGGGGCTGAAGCGACACAGTTGGTCAACTCGATCTTTTTGGCCTACTTGGTTTGCAACGGATAATGTGTTTCCAAGCGCGGATCATATTCCCTACTTGCAAAATAGGCTGGACAAGTCCATTCTCAATGAGCATCGCGCCCGAATTCCCTATCTGCCCTTGTTGAAGACACCGTACTATCAGTTCATTGGTGTTAAACGTTAGGTTGGCCGATCTATGCCATTTGAATACGTTTGTCCACATTGCCACAATCGTACGAAAGTGCTCGACGGGTTTGCTGGCCAATCTGGCCCCTGCGTCGGTTGTGGAAAGAACGTTACGATGCCTCATTTTAACGAGCAGGGCGTGTTGGTTCCGACCATGCAAATTGCCTCGAAATCAACGGTATCCCGCTCTGCTGGAAAGAAACGAGGATGGATGCCTGCCATCATTGGGTCGGCCATCGTTGCCTTCTGTTTTTTTTTGAGTGCGACGGCAGTAATTTATTTGTGGCCGAAAATGCAACAAAACATTCAGCGATCTTACCAGCGCAGGGACTTAGAAAACATGAAATCGCTTGCAACTGCTCTCAATGCCTATTCGGATCGCTTCGGTACTTATCCTCCTCCGGTGGTGTTCGATGTAGGTGGCAAGCCTCTGTACTCTTGGCGAGTACTCATTCTGCCCTTCATGGGCTACGATGATCTTTACAAGCAATTTGATCTCAAGCAGCCTTGGGATAGCGTTTCCAACTCCAACTTACATCGCGCGATGCCCGGTGAATTTGCCAGTCCAAATTCACCGGACGCGATCGGCAACCACGAAACCAATTACGTATTGATCACGGGCCCTGGAACTTTGTTTCCTCCATCTGGCCCGCTCTCTCCGAAAGGCGTAGACAAACCTACGTTATTACTCGTGGAAACGAAGAACAACATTGGGTGGTGCGAGCCGGGTGACATCGATCTAGGGCGTAGTTTTCGCGTGGGAAATAGACCCATGGTCGATGTCGGAGGCCTGCATAAGAGCAGCTTTTCAGCCATGACCGTAGACGAGGAAGCCATGCGGATTCCATCGAACGTACCCCAAGCAGTTCTCGATGCACTAGTGACTCCCAACGGTGGCGAAAATGTTCAGACATCGACTTTTTTCGACTAGCCACAGGTAGGTCCAACCCACCCAATGGGGCCTAATTATGCAGACTCTGCAAATACAGGCCTGTTGAGTTTGAAGCTTGTGACGCATTGTTGTTTCATCCAACGCGTCATGTAGTCGAACACCCGCTCTCGCTGCAACTCGTCATGCAAGTCATGGCGACAGCCATTCCAAAGCCTGAACGTGGTCATCCCATCAGCGGCTTCCGCAAAGGATTGGGTTGCCTTCGAGCAGGTGAGCGTGTCTTCAGATCCGTGCATCAGAAGTGTACGGGACTTTAGCAAGGATGCATTTTCAAGTGCCCATTGTCCGCTGTCGACCAAATTGATTGCAAGCCTCAATGACATGGTGCGGTGCACCGATGGGTCCCGATGGTAGGCGTCCTGAACGCGTCGATCGTGACTCAGTTTAGTTGGATCAACCGCCGCCTTAAATCGCCAGTTGGGGAACTTGGACGCAAGCCAACGACCTGCATCCATATAGTATTCCTTGGGCATTTCACCGGCCCGAAGCATTGGCGAACCGACGATCAATCCATTCGTTCCCTTAACATCCTGCGGGCGCCTCAATGCAAGGTTAAGAACAAGGTTTCCTCCCATGCTTTGACCAAACAAAAACTGCGGTATCCTCGGAAAACTAGTTATGGAACTTTGCAAGCCATCGCAAACGTCGTCCAACAACTGATCGTAAGACTCAATGCAACCTCTTCGGCCAGGACTGCGGCCATGCCCAACCAGATCGATCGCCTGAACGGCGATCCCGAAACTAGCAAGCGTTGTCGCCATGCCGGCAAACCGCCCGCCGTGGTCGCCGAAACCATGCACGAGGGTCATCGCCGCCCAAGGGGACATCGAAGCGGGCGTCCAGCGGTGATAGAATCGACGACTGCCCGACGATTGGACGATTCCCGACTTACTATCAACGGGGGATAAGTAGGATTGCACTTGATAATGACTCCCGAAGGCGAGGATGCAAAGCTTCCCCTACTGGACTTCTCGCCCAAGGTGTAAAGATCGCTTGATGTGTTCTGACATCGGTCGCTCCTAATCGAAAAGTTAGACATTCACTTTGGAACATTCGTTAGGAAAACTTCAAATCGGCTCAAGAACACGCGAGCGTTCGTGATTAGCCAGGATCGGCAAATAAATCGAAACGAATCCTTGCTTTTATTGCTAGCCTTCGTGGTTGAGTTAGTGAATCTGTAGGGTCTATACGAATTAGGCCCAAGGGGAGAGCAAGTCTTGCCGATAATCCGTTCATACGCCGAAAACCAAAACGGAACTATTTGCCCTTATGTCGACGAACATCGCAGATTCACTACGCAGAGCAGTGCAAGCCATGGTTTCTCATCGAGGAAACGTGGATGGTTCATCGCGCATTTTAGAAACCACCCTCATTCGCAATGGGGCTTTTTGTGGCCGCCGTTTTTCACTGGCGGGATTCAGCCTGGTGTGGTTCCAAGAAGAGAGGCAAGTCAAATTCTATAGCCCTCTCGGAACGCTCGAGCAGTCCTGCTCCGTAGATCAGTTCTGCATGATGAGTATGGAATCGAATGCATCGGACTTACGTCGAGCAGCCTAATTCGACAGAAAGCTGGCCGAAAGCGGTTTTAAGGGATTCTGAAAGCTTGGACCAAGGCATGTATCCTCCAAGCCACGACCAACAGCTTGTTGCATCTCGCGATTTAAGTACGGGTTGTCGAGCATCCGAGAATCATTCTTTTGATGCAACCGGATCGATTGAATTCGCCCATCATCATAAAGCACATTCGACACGTTTCCATCGTGAACGGCGCCCGTACCTCCCTCGGAGGCGACTGACAAAAGGGAATCACCGATCAAGGCAAAATGACTTCGTCCGTTAAAACTTGCTGTCTCATAGTCCCCATCAACTAAATTTCCGAGATTATATGAGTAGTTGCCTCCGGCTGTATTTTTCAGGTTTTGCTGGTGTCTGTAGGTAGCAGCTAAGAATGCACGGAGAGATGGAATCGATTGGCCTACGTCAAAGCTCTCACTGGCTGGGCACCATAACCATTTAGGAGACTCCAGTAGCCCAACGTCCTTAAGCCGAATTGCATAAACACCGGCAAAGGCAAGCGGACCGTCCAATGCAATCTGGGGGATCTTTCGATTCGAGTCTCCTTGCGCATACAAAGACATCGCGTGACCTAATTCACGCAAGTTTGAAACACAAAAACTCTTTCGCGAGGATTCGCGGGAATACCAGACGCTAGGAAGCAATATCGAAAGAATGACAATGCCTGCAGCCAACGCAACCAAGCTGTCAATCCATGCTAAACGCGTGGCGCGGTCGCTCTCGAAAAGAGGCTGTGACATCCGCTCAATTGGGTTTGTCGGCAATGAATCGCTTTGCTCTGCTTGTTCGATCAGAGCCATCGTAGTGGCCGTTAAATCGGCAACCGGTTCTACGGGGCTAGACAAATCCCG
>CAMDKL010000027.1 GCA_945900945.1 Pirellula staleyi DSM 6068 | reverse complement strand
GCCGAGAAAAACGGCACGGAGTGCCGAGCTACTCTGTGGTCATCCCCAAATTTAAGACTTGAAGAAGGACTATGGAGTCGTGTTATGGAGGCGCGAGAGCTGAACCATTATTGTCCAGGCCGAGCAAACCGAGTAAGGGTTGGAGTTTTGCCGGCCAACTATATTTGCTGACCACTGCCTCACGTGCCATCGCGCCTAATATTGATGTGCAATGCTCGCGATTCAAACTGCGAACAGACTCCAGCCATTGGCTTGGGGTATCGACTATGATGAGTCCCTCCGATCTTTCTATTCCGGTCCCTGCATTTTGCGTTGCAATGACCGGCCGCCCGCACGCCATGGCTTCGAGTACTTTGTTCTGAATTCCGCGCGCAATTTGCAATGGAGCAATCGCTATATCGGATGCAAGCAGGTGGGGACGAATGTCGTCCACTTCGCCAACGATTCGTACCCCTGCAACTTGTCCAAGCTTTCGAACCGCCGCCGTTGGATTTCGTCCAACGACCTCGAGAACGATTTCAGGAAACTCAACTCGAAGGAGCGGGAGGACGGAATCGCAAAACCACTGGAGCCCTTGAATATTCGGCAAATAATCCAACGCGCCTACAAAAACCAATTGAGGCTTGCCTGTTCTAAGCGGACGCCAAATTTTTTCGTCCAAAGCATGGGGTGAAAAAAAAGTACTGTCGACCCCGCAGCTGATCGCGTGAGCACTCAAAGTGGGATGGCATGATCGGAAAAGTTCTGCTTCATCTTGACTCACCACAGTGATCGCATCGGATGCGTTAGATAAATTCCGTTCCAATCGTCGAACTTGATTCGCTTCTTGACGATACAGCATTCGTTTGAGGCCAGTTGCCGCGCCCGCGTATTCTCGCCATTTCTGACTATCGACGTCCACGAGATCTACCAGAATGCGATTTGGGCGATTTCGGAAGTATTTGCAATACTGTCCCATGCTTGAGCAATACACAACCGCAGCATCGAATTTAGTTTTCGAGGTCCAATCTGCGATGGTGTTTTTTAGCTTCACGCTTGAGAAAGCACCGACGGTCGCCGAGCGCCCCAACCCGAGACTGACGGCTGCTCGCAGCCAGCGTCCCCTGGGTGGCAATCGTTCGATGGCAAGCTGATTGCAAAGCCGTGATAGCACTTGTTTATGGGATGGTTCCCAGCTTTCGTCCGCGACGCTTGCTAAGCTGACGTCGGCGTGCTCGGACAAAAACTGGAGCATATGGAACGCACGAATGCGATCGCCTCGATTGGGAGGGTAAGGCAAACGATGCGTTAGCAATAGGACTTTCGGACGCTGGGTCATTTATTCATCGCGTTTTGGCGCAGTAGATCAGCAGTAGGTCGAATTTTCCGACCTGTAGGATTGAAACTTGTCCATGGGCTTTCGCCCATGGCTACAGCATGGCGCCGCTTCGCGGCTAATCGCTACGAAATCGCAAGCGAGTTGATGCACTTGGGCCATCGAATTCGGGCCCGGGGCTAGCGCCCGCCGGTTCACGAAATCGCAAAGTGAGCGCCATTTGGCGAGTGCCGACCGGTTCACCAGGATCGACGTCACCAGGATCGACGTCACCAAGATACGCTCAGCGCGGGCTTCGCTCCTGTGGGTGACCGTTTTTGGTCATCCTGGCGTAAATATCGCCAAATGAAAGGTACTGGGTACATCACACAGGACTTTAAGTCAACACGAGTGGAATTCAATCGTTTCCGCCCGAGATAACGAGGCCCGGGTTATGCCGCACGATTAAATCCCATCCAACCGGTTCAACCCTAAACAACTGTAGCACCTGTCCGGATTATTCAAGCGAGAATAAATGATTGGCCGGAAGACACAAGTTCAATATTGCTAACTTGGATAGCGGTACGGCGCAAGCCGTCCGGTGTCGTGCGACAAAACTCATGAAATACCTGGTGGCTCGTGCCACTCCGCTACCAGAAATGGCTCCTGCGGTGCTAAAGCCAGCGGCATTTGGCTATCTCCCTACAGCTAATGATTAATCCGGGCTGGCTTTTGTCAGATCGACAACCGGTTGTCCCGTCGGATGCGAGGTGTTTCCAAAAGGAAAAGCATGGAGCAATCGCTCAAGACGGCCCATGGTTTTGTTAAGATTATGGTAGTGCCGAAACCTAGTCATCGGACCGACTCCCCGAACCTTGGGTTGCTCAGGGTCGATCTCCCAGGGGTGAAGATAAAAGTGAATCGACCGTCCCGACGCTTCGATCCGCTTTAATGCCCACCGTGTGAACCACCATGGGAATATTCGAAAGTACCCGCCCCCGCCAACCGGGATACGCAATGGACCCAAAGGCAGCACCGAGACTGGAAACTCGTTCACACTCGATTGTTGAAATTGCAGTCGGTACGCTGATGTCGGCGTATTGGGGATCCCATAACGATCATGATGGATGGGAACGACACTACTATCAAATTCAATACCACGGCTCGCGAGTACCTGGATTGCCCAAAGGCTTTTCTTGGTAATGGAAAAGCTCGGTGCCCGAAAATGCCTAACGGGCTGCCCGGTTATTCCTTGAAGCAGGTCGCATGACATTGCCAAATCCAACCCAAATTCCATCGGCGTTTGCTCGTAGATCAGACGATGTGCAAACGTATGACTCCCAACGATATGCCCTTGCTCATGGATGCGGCTAACCAAGTCTGGGCAAAGCCTTGCCACCCATCCCAATACATAAAAAATCCCATGAACTCGATTTTTTTCCAGGAGATCGAGGATTCTATTGGTATTGCCAACGACACGCGATTCCTGGTCCGCCCATTGATCTCGGGATATGAGACGATCAAAAGCGGAAACTTGAAAGTAGTCTTCTACATCCACAGTTAAGAAGTGGCTAGGAGAAGCATTTTTGACTAGTAAGGAAGAGGTGGACGGTGGCAATTACTTTTTAACCCACCAACTCAGAAATGCGACTCTCTGTGACAGAACGGCTGGCTTTGGGTTCTGAGTCTTCCCATAGTGGCGCATAAATTAGGCTGAAGTGGGAATTATGGGGTTTCATCTCAAGACCAGCACGCCGAGTGGCAATTTCCCCAGGGATTCCGACCAATCTCAGGGCCGTACACAATATCATGCGTAAATCCGAAACGAACCGGCCCGTTTCCACGTACTCTAAATCGAGCGTCTGCTTTCGCATTACGGATTTCAGGCAAGTGTCGGGCGGCAAATTGATTTGTGAAAAGCCCGTTATTCCTGGACGTACCACTAATCGTGAGCGATAATAGGGTACACAGTGATCGAGTTTTTCAATAAATTCTGGTCGCTCAGGACGTGGACCGCAGAACGACATTTCATTATTTAGTACATTGATAATTTGGGGAAGCTCGTCCAAATGAAGTTTTCGAAGCCAACGTCCCAAAGGTGTTGCTCGGGGATCGTGATCTCCCGAACACCATTGTACACCCGAGGATTCCGCGTCGATGTACATGCTGCGTAGCTTGTGCATTTTGAAATTTTTCCCACCTCGCCCTGTTCTCACTTGGGAATAGATCCCTGGGCCTTTGCTAGTCAACCGAATCAACAAAATTAGAGCCGATATCAAACAGAGAACTGGGATGAGCAGCAGCAACGCTAACGGAAACTCCCAAAATCTCTTCCGGTCGTGGTATTCCGATACATGAAGAGTCCCTAGAACTCCCCTTGGAATGTGATTTCTATCGCGTGAGTGGGTCGAAACCGAGGAAAGACCAATGGGATTGTCGGTGAACGTCCTTACGGAACCTTTGAAAAATTCCGTGACGTCCGTTCCAGCGGTATCAAATAAATCGTTGGCCGCGAAGTTTGGCATTCAAAAACCCTCTTGACGTAACACTCGTGGTAGATTCAATGTTGTAACAAATTCAATGGCTTGTAGTATGGTCAGCCCGGTCGATCCATGCAATCATAAAAGTTTAAGATTCCTCAGTTTTCGAACCCTTACAATTTGCCCGATGTTTTTAAGAAAGTTAAACAGCCAATAGTCGATCGCAAGGGAAGAATTTAGAACGCAGTGGTTTTTTTCTGGACGCGAGCTTTTCACGCGATTGGTTGACCGAATGATTACTGACCTTGAAAATCGCATTTGGGTCCAGCGGTCCAACGTCATTGCCTTCGGGAGCGAACGTACTGGTCGGATTAGAAAATGAACTCGTCACAACAGGCAATTTGCTGGCACGATGCAAGAGTGGATATCGCGATCCGCTATGGTCTGAAAAGGTTTCACGTAAATTTCACTGGCTCCTTCGCTCGATTGGGCTCCCACCCAAAGTGCGAAATTCGGGTCCCCTTTGGACAGAATTCTGTCCTCGCGTATCTCCACGTTGTCAAGGGGGGATTGGCGGTTGTCACTCTACCGCCGGCGGGCTCGCATCGATGCCAAACGCAGTTTGTGGCTACGGGCGATTCGCTTTCATTGACCTCGCCTATCACCATTTCAGTCGAGGCGCTGGAGTTCAAGAAGACGCAGGATACTTTAAACGGTTTCAAGCACAATCCGACAAATTCACCGGACTCGCTCTTGCTGGTAAGGGGATCCGTTAAGGGAGGAATTGCAGACGCTAGTTTTCTCGTTGCGCCTGGTATTTCAATTTTGGGGAGGTCGGAATCCTGTCAGTTGAAACTTCGACACCGAACCATTGCACCTTATCAATGCGCAATTATCCGCTGCGATGGAAGCTCCCCTTGCATGCGGATTGTGGACCTGCTTTCCTATCATTCCACTACGATCGGAGTTCAAATCGCTCGAGGTCAAAAACTAGATGTTGAAGATGTTTTGACTCTTGGAAAAATGGTTTTTACCGCTAAGCGACTTGGAAATGGGTACGCTCTTCTGCCCCCAAGTCCAAAACGAGAATTGACGCCGCCACCGGCAATCGACTTGAACGAATTGCAGATTGTCGATTCCCAGCAAGAACTAGAAATTGTCAGTGAGTTAGGCATCTCGCAAATAGTGTCCGATCCGCCGGTAGATGCTTGCCCGCCGGTAGAAGCTAGTCCGCCAAGCGAAATCCAATTGCAATTGTCGGAACTCGCTCGGAGCATGGCCACGCTAGTTGCTCGAATTGAAAAGATTGAATTATCGCTGGGTTGCATTCCGCGTCAAATCGAGGAATTTGTCTCAAAAGCAGCTTCATGCAAAGTTAATGAAAATACAAATGTGGCCAGCCGCAGAGTGAGTCCCGTCGAAGTGCTGGCGGCACGGCCCGTAAAGGATATCTACAACTCTGGAACCATAGCGCAACGTCATCCAATCGCAAAGGAGATCTTGCCTAGACCTGCCTACGTCGCCTCTCATATCTCGGGAACCGTGGAGGCTGCAATGGAATCACTTTACGCCTCAAATTACGATGAATCTCCGGCAGAGGCTTGCGTGCTTGGCCAGTTGATTGAGCTGAGAACTCGGACCGACAATCGACGCAAGGCGAAGTTGATCGTAGCCGCAGTTGCCGGTCTCGTCGTTACCGTATTCGTGATCGCAACCGTTTGGAATCGAGTCCCGAGCGGCTGGAGGGAACGAATCTGGCAGTTTAGCGCCTTTACTTCCTGCATCGTTACTGAATGAAAGTTCATGCCGTCCCTTCAGGACTTCCGCAATGTTTGCCCACAAGTTCATGGGCTGACGCCCAATGGCTACATCCTGCCGCCGCTTCACGGCTAATCGCAATGTTGTAAAACCTAATTTTGCAGGCAATTCAAGGCAATTCAATCGCACAGGCCGAAAAAGCTTGCATTCGTCCATCCACCTGGAATTGGTTAAGAGTCTTGCTGTCAATGGCGGTTGGCAACGTATCCCTCTTGCTGCAAAATGCGATACTAATCTAGTTGCGATGACTGGTTTTATCCCAGATTTGTGGTTCACGGTTCCAAGAACGGATTTCGAATGGCTAAACGGGCTGCCAAGAATCAACCGATGTTGATCGGATTTGATTCCATGTTTCCAAACGAAACGCCATCGGCCGAACCGTTATCATCGGCCGAACCGTTGTCGGTCGAACCGTTGTCTTCGAGCGAATGGCCATCCGCTGAATCGTTGCCTAATTTGAGCATGGTCGACGAGAATGCTCCGACGAGCGATCTGTCTTCACTGCCCGTGCGAACCAGGGCTCCGTTTCCAACCGAAGGGGATTTGGTCATCTTGGTCGATTCTCATTCGCTGATCTACCAAGTGTTTCATGCACTTCCGGCGATGACCAGCCCGCAAGGGATCGAGGTGGGGGCAGCCCATGGTTTTTTGCGAGACATTGCGAATCTGCTCGAACAATGGAAACCGGATTTTCTCGTTTGTACATTTGATGTCTCGGAAATAACATTTCGCAACGAACTCTACGATCAATATAAAGCCAACCGCGAGCCGATGCCGGACGCTTTGCGAGAGCAGATCCCTCTCATCCATCGTTGCCTCGATACTTTGGCCATCCCCAAAGTCTTCGCTCCTGGATTTGAGGCGGACGACATCATGGCTACCTTGGCGTACCAAGCCGAACAGCACGGTGCGCGAGTATTGTTAGTCACCAGTGACAAGGACTGCCGGCAACTGATTTCGGATCGCGTGCAGATGCTGAATGTTCGCAAAAACGAATTATTTGGCGAACCGGAATTAAAGACGGTCTGGGGGATCCGACCCGATCAAGTGGTCGACTTTCAATCGCTAGTCGGTGACTCGGTCGACAATGTTCCCGGCGTTCCGCTCATCGGACCCAAGGCGGCTCAGCAGCTGCTCGAACAGTTCAATACTCTCGACGAAGTACTCGATAACATCGATCTTGTGGCTGGCGAAAAGCGCAAAGAGAACTTGAGGAACCATCGCGATCTCGCCTTGCTGAGCCGAGACCTCGTTCGATTAAGTCGAGAATGCCCTATCGATTTGCCTTGGTCCCAAATGCGACCAGGTACTTTCGATCGCAATCAAGCGATGGAATTGTTTCGTGAACTGGGGTTCCGTAAACTCTCGGATGCGTTTGTGTCTCTGCTTGGCACGATTGAACCAGCGGTTGCCTTTAAGCTTCCAACGGATGGCTATCGATTGATTGACCGGCCTGAACAGTTGCAACAGCTTGTTCAGGAATTAGCCGTAATCGCAACGATCGCGATCGATACTGAGACGACATCGACTCGTCCACGCGATGCGGAGTTGGTCGGAATTAGTTTGTCGTGGGCCGAGGGGCAAGCTGCATACCTACCCGTTCGCGGGCCAGAGGGGGAACCTGTTCTGGAGCTTGAATTTGTTCGCAGTATGCTTGCTCCGCTGCTTGCGGACACCGGCAAGATCTTTGTGGGACAAAACATCAAATACGATGCAATTGTCTTGCGATCACACGACATGCCGATTGCAGCCATTGGATTTGACACGATGGTCGCGGACTATCTGCTGGAGGCGGGCGGACGCAATCATGATCTTGATGATATTGCAAAGCGTTGGTTGGGGCAGACTAAAATCACGACCGCGTCCTTGATCGGTTCTGGCAAAACTCAGATTACGATGGATCAGGTCCCTATCGCTGACATTGCCGCTTATGCATGCGAGGATGTCGACGTACCATTCCGTTTGGTTTCTCCGATGAAAGAGCGACTGCGCGACGAAAAATTGATCGAAGTGATGCAGCGTCTTGAGATTCCACTCATCGGGGTCTTGGCCGACCTGGAATTCGAAGGGATACGTATCGATCGTTCGAGACTCGAACAATTGGGCCGTGAGTTTCAATGGAAAGCCGACGCACTCCGCTCTCGCATCATGGAGTTGGCAGGGGAGGAGTTCAATCCAGATAGCCCCAAGCAGTTGGCAAACCTACTGTTCGAAAAATTCAAATTGAGGGTGGTCAAAAAGACCAAGACCGGACCAAGTACGGATGCCGAGGTTCTTGAGGAACTGGCTTCAGAGCATCCGTTGCCAGCCAAGATAGTCGAGTACCGTCAGCTGACCAAACTGATCAATACCTATGTCGAATCATTGCCTCGATTGATCAGCCCAAGAACGAATCGACTTCATACCTCGTTTCGGCAGGATATCGCGGCGACTGGGCGACTGAGCAGCGTCGAGCCCAATCTTCAAAATATTCCGGTGCGAACTCCCGAGGGGCGATCGATTCGATCTGCATTCCTGCCCAGGGAGACTGGATGGTCGCTGATGACCGCCGACTACTCGCAAATTGAGTTGCGAGTTTTGGCACACTATTGCGGCGATGTTTCATTGCATCAAGCATTTCACGATGATCTCGATATCCATACGAGCGTGGCAGCGCAAGTGAACGGAGTGGACCCGAGTGAGGTGAGCAGCGAGTTGCGTCGCAGCGCCAAGGCAGTTAGCTTCGGCATCATTTACGGTCAGAGTCCATTTGGTCTCGCCAAGGCACTGGGGATTTCCCGAACAGACGCGAGCACATTTATCGATGCGTACTTTGCAAAGTATCCTGGCGTCAAGGGTTTTATCGCGTCAACACTGATGGACTGCCGCAGTAATGGCTATGTCGCGACAATGTCGGGTCGCAAGCGATTCCTACGCGGAATTCGGGACTATGCGTCCCTGCCGGACCAAAAGAAAAAGCAATTGCTGGAGCCAGAACGCATGGCCATCAATACTGTCATACAAGGCTCTGCGGCAGACATGATCAAATTGGCGATGATCGCATTGCAAAAGGAAATGAAGTCGTTGGATTGGCCGGCCAGAATGCTGTTGCAGATTCATGACGAACTGATCTTTGAGGTGCGAGATGATTATGTGAATCCGCTTGCGACGGTTGTTCGAGAAGTCATGACGACGGTGATGCCGTTGAGTGTGCCGCTCAAGGTGGATGTCAAAAGCGGTAGCAATTGGGCTGCGTGTGAGTTGTTATGACGAATGCGCAACCATTGAAGTCGCCAGTTGTTGTTGGCGTGGTCGGTGGGATTGCGAGTGGCAAAAGCCAAGTGACTCGCATATTGGGCGCAATGGGTGCCACCATCATTTCGGCCGATGAAATCGCACATCGCGTTTTGTTGGAACCCGATGTGATTGATAGATTGGTGGAAATATTTGGCAAAAACATTTTGATCGAGGATGGCGATCATCCTGGTCTCATTCAAGCCATTGACCGAAAAAAATTAGCGTCATTGGTCTTTGGCGATTCGGAAGACAGCCAGTCGATGCGCAAGAAACTGGAGGCGATCGTGCATCCTCGCATCCGTCAGATTGCCAAATCCGAATTGGATACACTGCGGCGAGAACCAAAAACCGACATGATTGTTTTGGATGCCCCGCTGCTCATCGAGGGAGGTTGGCTACCGTATTGCGATCGGGTCCTATATGTCGACTCGCCCGACGCCGTGCGAAGACAGCGGGCTATCGAACGAGACTGGAGCGCACAGGAATGGCTAGATCGCGAATCAGCACAATTGAGTCTCTCCGAAAAGAAAAAGCATGCAACTGACGTGTTGGTGAACGACGGTACGATCGAGGAGCTCACGAAACGTTTGTCTGGCTACATGGTCAGTCGTTAGCTTTGTCGTTACCTTAAAACTTTTCACCGGACTTGAATTGCCATCTGGTTGCCAAATACGCTTCTACCTGGACAAGCCAGTTAGTAAGCGAGAGGCGCGTCACGAATTTCTCTGGTTACCAAATGTGCGACCACCTGGACAAGCCAGGTGGCACGCTGGGCGTTGGCCGCTAATTTATTCCCAGCAGTTCGTTGGCGTGTGCGATCAACAACTCGCGTTCCTCTTGGTCCAACCAGACATAGGAACCAACCAAATCTCCTTCAGCATTGACTAAACAAAACTGGTCTGGGTGGCCACGTTTTTCGACTCGTCCTAAGAAGAACTTCTCCGCGCCAACTCGAATGATCGTTTCTATGGGACCTGTCAGGAACAACCATCGATCCTTGTTTGCTTGGTACTTCTCTGCGTATTGTGTCAATACTTCAGGCGTGTCGATTTCAGGATCCACGGTGATGCTAACCAATTTGATCGGCTTGCCTTTGAATTTACTTTGTAACAATTGCATTTGATTGCTTTGTCGGGTGCAGGTGCCGGGACATGTCGTAAAGAAGAAGCACGCAATATAAGGCTCGCCCCGCAAGTCCTCCGACTTGATAATGCGACCGCTTCGTTCCGTAAACTCAAACTCCTTTAACCAGGTGTCTTCTTTTTTGGCCTCGGCGACCATGCGTTTGATTTCGTTGCGTTTGCCGGGATCCGGAATCGCTTTTCGCTGCAGCAGTGCGTCGTCGTCCGCATCGACCGCATTGGATATCGGTTGCGAAGGGCTGCGGAAGACCAGAGCCGCGACGGTGCCTGCCAAGATGCCGGCCAGGATGCCCAAAACTCGTAATGAGTTGTGATTCACTGCAATTCCCCTGATTGGTTTCGTCGCACCACAATCGATGCGGCTACTGAAGTGACGATTGCAAAAGCGATGGTCACCAGAACACTCGTCGTCAGCGACGGCATCCAAAACTGGTCATCCGAGGCAACGCTCGACATGAGTTGCCTCATTCCAGAAACCGCATAAGTCATTGGATTGCAACGCATGATCCAGTGCATTGCGAATTGCCCAGTAGGTTCTCCGCCAGAGAGCGCTGGTATCGGAAAAAAGGAGCCGCTCAGCAGCCACATTGGCATTAATACCATGTTCATCAAAGCATGAAAGCCTTGTGTGCTATCCATGGGCCAGGCAAAGCAAACTCCAAGACTCGTCATTGCAATGGCAGCTACCAACATGAACCCGACCAATGCAATCGTCTGCGGCCCAGGACTGATCATGCCAGACGCGATCGCGATCGCGACAAAGAGGCTTGCTTGAACCCATGCGATGGCCGAGCCGCCCAGAATCTTGCCCATGGCGATTGTCCAGCGGGGCGATGGTGCTACCAACACACTTTGCAAAAACCCCTCGCGTCGGTCCTCGATAATGGAGATCGTCGCAAAGATTGCCGTGAAGAGCAGAATCATCGCAGTGGTACCAGGCAGGAAATAGGTCATGAAATCGCTGGCTTGACCACCGCCGCGAAACGCGCTATGCATGCCGGTACCAAAAAGAATCCAAAACAAGATTGGCTGGCCCAAGGCAGCGATCACGCGAAAGGGTTGCCGAAAAAAACGAACCCATTCTCGATGCGCCAGCATCCATATGACTTGGGTTGCGACACTTTCAATTGGCTTCGAAGGGACCACGGGAAGAATGGTGGGGGAGGATTTTGTGGCGAGATCGATTGCATTCATTTCGTGCTAGCAACCTTAAACTGTTCCGTCCAATAAATCACCTTCGGTAATCATTCGAAATCCTTTGAGGGCGAGGGTTTCAAGTGCTTGTTCGGTATTATCGACCATGATCGCAACGGCAGGTTCACCGTTTGGGCGGAAAAGAAGTGGGTAGGCTTGGATAATATTGATTTCCGCTTGGAGCAGAGCGGTGCAGATTTGCAAGAGGGGCTGCGTACTCTTGGGAAGTTCCACACCGATCAGATCGCTCTCAATAATGGCTAGTCCGGCTCGCTCCAATATTTCCCGTCCCCGTTCTGCGTGGCTTAACAGAAAGCGAACGAACGCGCACTCGGCTGAATCATTGATCGAAAGGGCTACAATCCGGATGCCTGTGCCCTCAAATCGACGCACCACTTCAAGCAACTGCCCGACGCGATTCTCCAGGAAAACCGTAAATTGGCGTAGGGTAGGATAATTGCGACCATGAATGGTCTCAAAGGATGTGGAGGATCCCTCTCCCGTGCTCATGATTCGATCTTTCTAAAAACGATATCGGGTTGCGACAATGCAGCCGAGTTTAGTGTACCAGAAAGACCGTGTGCTGCCAAAAGCTCTTGCATCCTACCTAAATTGACGGTTGAAAACGTCTGGGTCGAACGGATCTTTCTTGGCCGACGCTGAACCAGCGGCACCTGAGCCAGATTGCCTTTCAAATTTTTCGATCGCCCACTCCAGGTCTGCGAGTTCCGACATGGAAATGAATTCCGTTGGCGGAGCTGACTTGGCGGGTTTCGATAATTTGGCGTTTCTGTCTTGCTCGACTTCTTCCGTCCGCTGGCTTTTGCGAACGGACGATTTCGCTACAGGGACATTTGCCACGGCGGAGGAGACGTTCTGAGCAACAGGCGTCGTCGGGGGATACTGAGCAGGCATCGTCGTTTCTGGCCGCTGCGATAGCGCTAGCGATTTGACCCAAAAGTTGATCCGCTCGATTAACGCTCGCTCGTCATCTCGCGATTGATTGAGACTGGGGTTGCGTTGGATACCATGCGCTTTCGTAGCGTAAGCTAGAAGTGGGCTTTCCTGAATTCGGTCGCGATCAATGTATCTGAGCACTTCATCGAGATCACGGGCCAAAATACTCGCAGATTGATCGCCCACAGGTTGGTAAATGTGGAAATCCGTTTTCCCCAACAGTCCATGACACCCGGATTGGCCACAGCGCGAGACCAGAACCTGCAAGATCGAGTTCTGAAACGTTTTTCGGATGTAACCAGGAATTTCATGTTTATTCCAGGTCTCTCCTGATTCTGCATTGGTACCCAGGGGGACAGACTTGAGTCGCGGTGTTTCGGCACTGGCTTGTATGACCGTGCTCGATTGGGTTGCTTTGCTAGTATGGGCTGTTGAATCGAGTGGCCGCGTCGAGGTTGTGGATGCTGTCGCCGCCTGAGCCTGCCTATGGATTGCTTGTTTCACATTCTCATCCGCCAGCAATGCATCGCGAAGCAAATGTTCAAGCTGTTTGAAACGAGGTGAATCGGAAGCGGACGCATCTAGGACCTTGTAATGCTCAATCGCATGATCGATGAGTCCCTGCTGAATACACCAATGAGCGAGATGCCAATGTTCTCCTGTGCCCCAGTTTCGGACCCCCGAGCGTTGGTGTAGGTAAAGGGACTCCAGTGTCGGGCCAATAAACTCAACCTGCTTGGGCTCGACATGAAGATTGCTGTTTCCATCCGCAGCGATAGAAATGCGTTCCTTTTCCGATCGGACAACTCCCTTGAGAACGTTGCCATTTCGCAATAGAACGAAGCTTCGCCCCGCAGTCACAGGTTGATCTGCGTAGACACGGACCAGCGATGAGCTGAGGAGCAGGCTGACAACGAGAATTCTTCGAGAAATCATGGCGGCTTGACGCAAAAGACGGAGTGAGCATAGGGCAAAGCCCGCCATGGTTCGAAAACCGCGTGCGGACAACCACGCGGGAGGGTATCAAATCGAACGGTGCGAAAGCAATACTAGGCGTTCACGAATTTTTTGTCATGCTTTTCGCGGTTGGCGAGCTCCAAATCATGTTCCACCATGATTCGAGCAAGTTCGCGGACGTCGGTTTCCGGAACCCAGCCCAGTTTCTCTTTGGCCTTGCTGGCATCACCGAGCAACAAGTCCACTTCTGCGGGTCGTAGATAACGTGGATCGATTTCGACATGCTTATTCCAGTCGAGATCCAATCTTCCAAACACCATGTCTAAGAACTCGCGAATCGTTCGGGTCTCGCCGGTCGCGATAACGAAATCGTCCGGTTCATTGTGTTGCAACATTCGCCACATGGCGTCCACATAGTCTTTTGCGTATCCCCAATCGCGTTTCGAATCTAGGTTTCCAAGGTATAGTTTGTCCTGCAGGCCGAGTTTGATGCGTGTTGCAGCTCGAGTGATTTTGCGAGTGACAAACGTCTCACCGCGTCGCGGGGACTCGTGGTTGAAGAGAATTCCATTGCAAGCAAACATACCGTAACTTCGACGGTAGTTCACTGTTTGAAAGAACGCGTACACCTTTGCGCATGCGTAGGGAGACTGTGGATTGAACGGTGTTTTCTCGGTTTGTGGAGTTTCTAAAACCATTCCATACATCTCAGAGCTACTCGCTTGGTAGACTCGGACTTCTTTCCGTTTATTCAGGAGTCTTGCGGCCTCTAGAACGTTGAGAGAGCCAACACCATCGCTCATCAAGGTGTAAACCGGTTGGTCGAACGAGACGCGAACATGGCTCTGAGCACCAAGATTGTAAATTTCATCTGGTTCGACTTCCTGGACCAAATTCGTGAGCGACTGCCCGTCGGTCAAATCTCCGTAATGCAACAAAAGCTTTGGCTTTTCATGGATGTCACGATAGAGGTGATCGATTCGGCCAGTGGAAAAACTGCTCGATCGACGAACTAAGCCGTGTACGAGGTATCCCTTTTTGAGCAGTAACTCCGCCAGGTAAGACCCGTCTTGACCTGTGATTCCGGTGATGAGAGCGGAGCGTTCCATGGGGGAATTTTGCTTGGTCTTGAGGTAGATAAATGTAGCAGTGTTGAAAAAGGAGGTTGATCCGATTTTAAATTTCAAACCAGCCAAATCCTAGTGGGCAGTAGTCTAGCGAATTCTACCGGTTTGGGCATATGCTAATGCACGATGGTTCCTGATTTGGTAGAGGTACGGCGCGAGCCAAATGGGACCCAATTTGTGTTTTCGTGAACCGGTGGGCGCTAGCGCTGGGGTGTTAAAAGTTCGGGGTTGTGGCGGATTGGGCTTGCGCGAAAACACTTCCTCGCTGCTAGAGCCCGGAGGGCGGCAAATCTATGCCGGTGGCGTGAGCCACCGGTTAACTGTCCAATTGAATTTGAGCCCGGCGGGCGACACATCAGGGGCGTATTCTTAAGCGAACTTGACCTTTGTGTCGCCCTCTGGGCTTTCGGTTCAAGGATGCAATGGACCGGTGGCTAACGCCACCGGCTGTTCATTTGTCGCCCTCCGGGCTAGTGACTAAGCAAAAAACTGAATTTGAAAAGGAACAAAATTCAATAAAAAAACCCTCTCCTTTTTACGGCTGAGGGTTTCAAGAATGGCGATTGTGATGAATTAGTTCATCGCAACCTTGTTCACGCTATCTGCTGTTTCGAAATTGAACGTCAGCTCAAGCTTATCGCCAGCGATCAATCGAATGGTTTTTTCCTTGGTCACACCTTCGAAAGTTACCTCGATCTTGTAACCATCCCAAGATTCGCCTTCGTGCAATTGCTTGGTACGAAAAACGCGAGACAACCCTTCGCTTTTGGTAGCGTTTTGAGCCAAAACCACACTTGCATTTTCGGGCACATTGAGGGTCAAGACGGTTTCGATTGGAACATTCGCTTTGGGCATCTCAAAATGGAGTTCTTCGCCGTTCCCACTCGCGACGACCACCGTCTTGTTCTGAACCACTTCGGAACCATCTTCGTTGGTTATGACAGCTTTCACCTCGAACCGGTACGAATCGTTTGGCTTGAGATCACGACTGACGAAGTGACGTTTTGAACCGGTGGTGGTCGTTAGGTTGCCGTTCACGAAAACCTTGGCGGCTTCAGGCAAATTGACCGTCAAGTGAACTTCGTCGGGTTGAATGGATAGGTTCGCCGCAGGTTTGTTTGCGGTCTGTGAGAATGACGAAGCACCCAGTGCACTCGGGCTGTATTCTGGCGTTCCTGAAGAATAGCTCTCATAGTTGCCGTAATGCATAGAACCAACATTGCCGCCGCTGGCTGCTGGAGCATAGCTGCCGGTGGAACCGCCAGCGGAGTAGCTACTACCGTAGTGGGCCCCTCCCGACGATCCGCCGCCCGACGATCCGCCGCCCGACGATCCACCCGAGCGGGTCGCATAGCCTCCGCTCGATCCTCCGGAACTGCCATAGCTGGACGAATAGACCCCGCCGGATGATCCCCCAGATGATCCCCCGGATGAACCCCCGGATGAACCGTAGCTTGAACGCCGCGCAACTTTAGCTTGGTGATGATCGACGATATGGGCTCCCAGTCGTCGAAGCGGCCCTACATGCCCGCCGGATGAACCACCTCCGGATGAACCACCGCCATATGAACCGCCGCCGCCGCCGGAAGAACCGCCGCCGGAAGAACCACCATAGTATCCGCCGCTCGAACCGTAACCGGTGCTGCCACCATGGTGACCAAATCCCGCATCGACGGGGCTAGAAACTGCAAAAACCAACGCACCGAGCGTTGAAGCCGAAAGCCATCTTCTGATTGTATTTTTCATGACGATCCTCCAAGTCTAGGCATAAGACTGCGTTACCTCGCAATCCAATCAACAGCCTATTGAGGATACCTTGAATCGCCTTTAATTCAAGCAGTCTGGGTAGTATTTACGGAATAGGTAACTTGTGATGTCTATCCATTCTCGACAATCCTGGTATACGCCCACCAGCAAATTGCAAGACAAAGAGCGATCAAGGCGGAGGTGTAGAGGATGTTCACAACCGACCAAAAGTACTTTTCTAGCCTTGAAAACGACGGGCTCAACCACAAAATTGGCAGTCCTAAAAAACCTGTAACAGCAAAGAGCAATACGAAAATCAGAAATCTGGAGCGAAGAATTTGCGCCATGGGACTCGATTTCGCGTCCGCTTTTTTTTCGGATAAAGAATTGGGGGGCAACATGCTTTGAGAGACAGTCTCTAATCCGGTAATCGCCCCTCGGCAATCTCCTGTTCCCACTGTTTTATCAATGGCCAATCGATCGCGCACGTTCCAAAGTCCGATAGATGCAAATAACCGTTCAGTCGTTCCAAAACCTTGTCGATCATAGCGGGATCTTTTCTAAAATACGGGCCATGGCTCGGTAGTAGCCATTCAATATCAGCATCCCGTATCCGTTCCAGGGATCGGATAAACGAGGGAATATCGCTGCCGTGATGTGCATCGATCGCTCCGACACCGCCGTCGCGATAGATATTGTCCCCGCTCAGCAAGAGGTTGTTCAAACGAAACGCCAGTTGGCTATCGGCATGTCCCGGCGTCGACCAAACCTCAAGTTGGAGTTTCCCGATGTTGATGATGTCGCCGTCCGTCACGTGTTTTTCCACCGTCACGGGGGGCATCTCTTCGCTGATACCCTGCGCGTGGATTTCGGCAAAGGTCTGCAAGCGATCCCCCGCCTCAAGTAAAGTTGCCGCTTTGGGATGAGCCGTTACCGAGGTCTTTAGCAACTGCTTTGCCTTGGCAAACCCTTGGCTATGATCCACGTCGGCGTGCGTGGCAATCAAAGTCTTGCACTTGGACAGAGGAAAATCGAGTTCACGAATCAGATCGATCACTTCTTCCACCGAGTCTTCGTATCCGATGTCGATCAAAGCCCATTCATCGGAATCGTGAATCAAATAGACATTGCACCCGATCAAGTGCCCAGCCTGAACGTTGAGTTCGATTACATTTGGAAATATGGGTTTACGTTGAAGCATTGATAAAAAAGTCGCGGACGAGAAAAGTGGGAAAAGTGGAACGTGATTTTAGGCTAGAACCACCACCAAAGGCTACGGTCCGAAGACCTCCGAACTTTGAATTGTAGCAATGTCCTTCCGCTTGAGGGACTTTTAATTGGACTGCTTCTTTGTTGTTTCATCCAATAGCGAGTTCAGTGCTTCTCGATAACTGGGGTACTCCAATCGAACGGCTAGCTCAGCCTGGATTCTATTATTTCGAACCCTTTTGTTGCCGTCGCTGCGGAAACGGGAGCCCCCAATTGCCGCCCCTTTTGCCAATCCCGTCACCGGTAGTGAGCGAGATTCGAAGACCGGCTGCGGCCAATTCCCAAGTTGAGAAATGTACTCGTAATACTCTTTCCTGCGGACGGGCACGCCATCACTAACGCAGTACAGGTCGAATTGCATGTTGGTCGCCGCAACCGCGACCACCATTGCAGCAAGATCGTCTACGTGAATGAGATTCAAAAAACTGTCGGGATCGACGTGCATCGGAGTTTGGTCGCGGATCGATTGCCAGCGTGGGACTCGGCCTGGGCCAACTATTCCTGCCGACCTCAAGTTAACTCGCAAATCCTTGGAAATATGCGACACCATCCATTGTTCGCCCGCTAAAGCCGCGATCGAACCTGGTCTTTCCGGAAAAACGTCCGAGTCTTCGTCTACCCAATCGCCTGGTAGTGAAGGTCCGAAAACTCCTGTTGTCGAAAGATAGACCCACTTGGTTCGCGTCGTTGCACTATCCCACCATCCCATTGATTTCAAGAGACTTGCTAAATGATTGAGACCGCGTGTGTGTGTCTCGGCAGGAGGCAAATTCTGTTGCTCAGCGTGCGTCACGGCTATCAAAATGGTGGCGAACCTTGACGCCTCTCGTTCAGAAAAAGTCGGCAACGAAGCGTGTGCTTCTGGAAGTCCACCCAGGAGCCAATCCCAAACGAGAGGCTTAATACCGTATTGGCTCAATTCGTTGGCGCGAGCGGTCGAACGGGTGATCGCAAAAACCGAATCACCCTGTTTTAACCATTTGCTTGCAACCCGCATTCCGACGTACCCGCAGCCGACGATGAGCCTAGACGCCATGTCCATCACCCCCAGATAAATCGGCACGATCGATACAAAATCCCGGCATTTATGGTGCCCCTCGGAAGCTTTCTTGGGTTTCTTGAGTCAAACGGGTTTCATTTTCTAGTTTGTTAGCGAATAATCAAACCCGACCAACCGAATGTGCGGATTTTCCTTAGTTTGCTTGCAACTAACAGCATACGGAGTTTATCGTGCCCAGTAAATGCTGCAAAACAACCCAACCCAGCCCCGTCTCCCAACCCAACTTCGTTGCGTTGATCTTTGGTTGTTGGTTGGCAGGTTGTTTCTCTTCCGTTTCCTTTTCGCAAGACTTTCCACAACCGGCTAAAGAAAACGCATCGCAACGAATAGGAATCGATCGAACGTCGTTGCGGCCATCGTTGCCTGACAAGGTGAGTAAGCCTGTCAAGATCTCAGGGATCACTTCCGTAGAGCTCGAACCTGGCCTCGGGCGGATGCTCAAGGGCGATGAGCCACGCAATCAGGTTGAATTGATTTCCCTGGAAAAACAACAGATCAAGGTGGCTGAAAAAGTGAATTTAGTCACCGTAAATTTACAGCATGGCAATACGCAAGGCAGTGGAGTCATTATTACCGGCGAAGGATATATTCTTACCGCCGCTCATGTCGCAGGTCGCCCCAACCAAAAGGTTTACATCAACATGCATGATGGTGTGCAATTGGAGGGGGTCACCATGGGGGTCAATCGGGACATGGACGCGGGCTTGGTGCGAATCACCTCTGCTAGAGATACAGCCGTAGATCCATGGCCGCATGCTTCACTCGGCGCCTCGTCGGATCTAAAGCTAGGACAATGGTGCATAGCGACGGGACATCCTGGCGGGTGGATGAAAGATCGGCCTGCCGTGGTTCGAATCGGTCGTCTAATTCGAATCATGCCCTCGACGCTGGTAACGGACTGTTCGTTAATCGGAGGCGACAGCGGCGGACCCTTGTTTGATCTAGAAGGCAAGCTGATAGGCATTCATAGTCGGATCGGGGTCGAGGTCGACGACAATATGCATGTACCGGTCGACGTGTTTGACAAAAGCTGGTCTCGTTTAGTGCGAAATGACGCTTGGGGCAGTTTGCCTGGTTTTAAGCCCGCCATTGGCGTGCATGGCACATCCGATAGAGAATATGAAAATGTCTGTAAGATCGCTCGCGTTGAAAAGAGTGGTCCAGCGGACAAAGCTGGAATTCGAGCTGGGGACATCATTTTGAAATTCGATCGTGAACCTGTCCAGAATTTCGACCAGCTCAAAGCCGCAGTCGATTCGGTGACTCCCGGCGAGCAAGTTACTGTCGAGTTGCAGCGGGACTCCAAAAAAATGTCCCTGCGATTAATCGTGGGAAGCAGGGAATAATTCATTCCAGAGTCGGGTTTGCCATTATGATACTACCGTGCGGAATATTTCGAATCGAAGCAACTTAAGGCAAGTCCCGATGAAGAATTGGTTATCTTGGATTGTGCGTGGAAGCGTCGCTGCATGCATCTTTGCCTATGCCACGATTGGCGATCCTTTACTAGACGCTTGGGTCTCCGTCCAATCTTTCGAACAAACCGCTCCCTTTGAGACCGATTTTGACTCCGAGTCCAATTGGGACATTCTCGACGATTCAGGTCCTTTGAATTTGGCTCCGAGCTGGAAATCCCGTTTGGTCCAACAGCAAGGCAATGGTCGATTCGGCAGAGAGACGCAGAGCGATAGCAATCGAGCCTATCAGCGCGATCATTCCACGACCTTGCGGGCATTTCAGGAATCGGTAGGTGAGAAATGGATGTCGACGGTACAGGTTTTAGATAAGAAACGTCAGGTCGCGTTGGGTGCCATCGTCTCACCAGACGGATGGATCGTAACCAAGTCTAGCGAAGTTCCCGACCGCACGATCGAAATTCGACTTTGGGACTCAACGAAAGCAGAGGGTACTGTCCGGTTTCGGAGGAACGATTTGGATTTGGCTTTAATCAAAATCGATCGCAAAGACCTGCCAACTATCCAGTGGAATACGTCTGCGATTGTACGTGTCGGAGGATGGTTGGCAACGACGGACGTTCGCCAACGTCCGGCTGCAATCGGAGTCATGAGTGTTTCAAGTCGAAACGTTAAGAGAGAGAAGGCAGTTCTTGGCGTTTCGTTAGGCTTTGCACTCAATGGCGAAAATGGAGCCTTGGTAGAAAGTGTATTTGATGGCAGCGGGGCGGATCGAGCTGGCGTACAAGCTGGCGACTTGATAACTGCAATCGATGGTGTCGTTCTATCATCTCAACCCGAGGTCATGGCAAGTCTGAAGGGATTGCTGGCTGGCCAAAGGGTCGACGTTGGGATACTTCGAAACGGAAAACAAGTATTGATAACAGCGCAGATGATGGATCTCAATAACTCGCTTCTGGACCCAACTGAAATGGAAGTGAACGGAGATATCAGTGCTCGCTCGACCGGCTTTCAAAACATCATTCAACATGATTCTGTGATCGTACCAAATCAGTGTGGCGGTCCAATTGTGGATGTCAATGGAAATGCGGTCGGCCTCAATATCGCACGGGCTGGACGCGTTTCTTCGTATGCCATACCTGCTGGTGTCGTGAGCCTCGCAATCGCGGAAATGATGACCGCCGTATCTGGCCAGAAATCCGCTCTCGATGAAAGTGTGGCTCAATTGCCATTGGAGTCGCCATCGGTGCGGACGTCGATTGAGCTGCCGACTTCTGCGGACGGTATCGTTGTAGAATCTCTTAAGCCGGAAGTGATCCTTCCTAACAAGGTCCGGCGACCCTAATCGGTTGGTGTTTTTAAATAGCAACAGGTTAAAAAGGGCCGCGACATAACCAGTGAATTCAGGCCCGGAGCTAGCGCCCACCGGTTCACGATACGATACGAAATCGCAACGAAAGCAAGGAGCTTTTTATGTTTGGACGCAAAGGAGTAACGCGAGTTGAATCGATCGAGAACGAGGAGAGGGGCGAAGTCGAGAGCGAAGGCTTTTCGTTGGAGGAACTTGGTTCGGCGTATGCGATTGCGATCGAACAAGCATCCGGTGATGCCAGGTCCCTAAACGAATCCGTTTCCGATGCGGTGAAAATCGAGCCGAGCGATTTATCCGACGAGCCTACCCTCGAAGAGATGCTCGAAGCCCCTATCGCAACCGAAACGGACGGTGTACCCGTTACACCTGAGACCATTCTAGAGGCGATGCTATTTTTAGGCACAAGCAACAATCGACCCATTGCGGTCGATACATTGCGAGAGTTGTTTCGTGGCATTACGGTTGCCGAACTCGATGAAGCGGTCGACGCGCTGAACCGTCTGTATCGAGCGCATGACCGGGCGATGACAATCGTGCGTGATTCGGGTGGATACCGACTGGAGTTGGTTCCGGAGTTGCATGTCGTTCGTGACCGGTTTTACGGCAAGGTCAAGGAGACGCAGCTCACGCAGTCCGCGATCGACTGCTTGTCCTTGGTCGCTTATCAGCCCGGTTCTACTCGAGAGGAACTGGAGCGGCAGTGGAATCAGCCGGCTGCGAGCATGCTCAGTACCCTCGTCCGAAAGGGTCTTTTGAAAATCGAGCGTCGACCTGTGCAGAACGGTTTGGAGGAGCAGTCGCACTATTATACAACGGACCGATTTCTCGAAATCGTTGGTCTGGAATCGCTCGCGGATCTACCGCTTTCAGAGGATATTTGATTCCGCACCCCGTAAATCCTGCTGCCCACGTAAATCCGGCTGTCCTCAGCCGGACATTTCACATCGTGCGCAAATGCAACAGTCAGCGCTGGGCCGTTGCAAAGTCAGCCTGAGGACAGGCTGACCTACGTGAAAAGCCCTGGATCTCGTGCAACACTGGCCGCTCGAACAGGTTATATTGCGTACTGCGAAATCAAGTTGGTTGTCCGCTTTCCTCTCACAAGAATGGCTCCGTTCCATGCATGCTCGTTTTGCAATCCTCACAACGATAATTCTCCTCGCACAAGTCGCAGGTACTAGTTTGACCTCACATGCACAAACGCCCAAGCGAACGCTTGGCAAGATCGAACGGTTCGATAGCCAACTCGACAACCTGCTCGGTGCTGACGCGAAACTTGAGATTTTGGCGGATGGTTTTACATGGACCGAAGGGCCTTTATGGATGGGAGACGCGGCAAATGGCCATTTGCTGTTCTCGGACATTCCACGAAACACCACCTTCAAATGGACCGCCAAGGATGGTGTTCAGTTGTTCATGAATCCATCTGGGTATACCGGTGTGACCTATTACGGATTGGAGCCTGGTAGCAATGGTTTGCTCAAAGATCTCGATGGCAATCTAGTATCGTGCGAGCATGGCGATCGACGCGTCAGCGTGTTGACTCCGGGAGGTGGCAAACGAACGTTGGCCGACAACTATCAAGGCAAGCGGCTTAACAGTCCCAATGATGGCGTGCTCAAGAGCAACGGTGACATCTATTTTACGGATCCTCCGTATGGACTTCCAATGCGAGAGAATGATCCTCGCCGCGAATTGGATCATTACGGCGTTTATCGAATCTCCAAGAAAGATGGTTCGCTAACGCTCCTCACGACGGAATTGCAGCGACCGAACGGCATTGGATTCTCGCCAGATGAAAAGACGCTTTATGTTGCTCAAAGCGATCCAAAGCGAGCGATCTGGATGAGCTTCGCCGTTGCAGCGGATGGGACGATCAGCAAGGGGACATTGTTTTATGATGCGACCGCTGAAGTTGGCAAGATGCCAGGCTTGCCGGACGGATTATCCGTGGACACACAAGGCAATCTTTGGGCGAGTGCACCGGGTGGCATTTGGATCTTCAGTAAGGAGGCAAAACTACTTGGACGCATCAACACGGGTGAGCGAACCAGCAACTGCAGTTTTGGTGAAGACGGCAGTACGCTTTTTGTCACTGCTGATAGTTATCTTTGCAAAATCCAAACGAAAGTAAAAGGCTTGCCATAACATCAACAAAAAAACGGCGAGCCAAGTCCAACTGCTCCTGAGCGATCACTAGTGCCGAATCGCAAACCAGCTAGAATTCAATAGGTCAAAATCGGTCTCGGATATCTACACCTGGAAAGCCGCTCGGAATGAACGAAGAAACGATTCAACGTATTCACTCGACATACGGAATCGAGAATTGGTCTGCGGGCTACTTCGATGTAAACAACGATGGCAACATTATCGCACGTCCAAGCGCACAGGATCCTCGCAACGTCGATCTTAAGAATTTGGTCGACCACTTGGTCAAAGACAAAAAACTGCAGTTGCCCATCCTGCTGAGGTTCCCGCAGATCCTGACGAATCAGCTTCGGATCCTCTCGGGAGCCTATCGGGATGCGATTGAGCAATTTGGTTATCAGGGCAAGCACTACCCCGTATTTCCGATGAAAGTGAATCCTCGCCGCGAGGTGGTCGAGGAGTTTTTAAAAGAGAGCGATCGTTGCCGGGTCGGGCTCGAATGCGGTTCCAAGGCGGAGCTCTATGCCGCCGTCGCCTTGGACCAGACCCCCGAATCGCTTTTGATATGCAATGGTTTCAAGGACGAAGCGTTTTGTCGACTAGCTTCGCTGGCTGTTCAGTCTGGCAAGCGAGTGGTCATCGTTGTTGAAAAGCTGAATGAATTGAAGATGCTGCTGCGAGTTGCCAACGAAACGGGCGTTTGCCCTTGGATTGGTTTGAGAGCCAAGCTTTACACGCGAGGGTCTGGCAAGTGGGCGAGTTCGGGTGGCGACTCGGCCAAGTTCGGCCTAACCACTTCTGAAATCATCCAATGTGTTCGATTATTGCGTGAGCACAAAAAGGAGCAGTATTTTAAATTGCTCCATTTTCACATCGGCTCTCAAATCACCGACATCAAGCGAGTCAAGAATGCAATGAAGGAAGCGGCTCGGGTTTATTCCAAGATTCATCAATTGAGGTTGCCGGTCGACTTCTTGGATATAGGGGGAGGCCTGGGGGTCGACTACGACGGATCGAAGACCCGTTTTGAATCGTCCATGAACTATACGGTCCAAGAGTTTGCAAACGATGTCGTTTACACGGTCCAGACGGTTTGCGATGAAGAAAATGTTCCGCATCCCAATTTGGTAACAGAAAGCGGTCGCATGATGACTGCCTACCATACGGTCTTGGTCGTGTCGATTCGAGAAGAAATCGAAACGTTTGCGGACGATCAGCCCGAGGTTTCGATCGACGTGGACGATCCGCAAGTGATTACGGAGCTCAAGGGGCTATGTGACGAGATCAATGGCAAAAACTACTTCGAGTACTACCATGATGCCGTTGAGCTAAAGGATGAGTTGCATACTCAGTTCAACTTGGGTTTGATTTCGCTTGAGGATCGAGCGAAGGGGGAGGTGCTCTATTGGGAGGTGTGTGCGAGGGCGCTTCGAGAAGCCGAACAGACACGGTCGCCGAACGAGGAATTTGAGGAAGTCAAGCGAGTGCTTGCGGCCAAGTATCTATGTAATTTTTCGCTGTTTAGGTCGGCCCCGGATTCTTGGGCGATCGGCCAGTTGTTTCCTGTCGTTCCGTTGCATCGTTTGCAAGAGGCAAAAGTGGATTTCGCCACGCTGGTGGATGTGACTTGCGATTCGGACGGCAAGATCGACAAATTTGTCGATTTGAAGGACGTCAAGGAGACGCTGGAATTACCAGAATGGCGAGAAAACGAAGATTACTACATTGGTCTTTTTTTGCTCGGAGCTTACCAGGAAGTGATGGGTTCCAACCACAATTTATTTGGAATGCCAAACGAAGCGCAGATTTTTATGGAGTCCGATGGCAGATTTCACGTTTCGAAGATCGTTCAGGGTAGTCGAATCCAAGATATGGTTGCATTTGCCCGGTACGACGTCCCGCACTTGCAGGAAGCCTTCAGTAAACGCATCCGTTCTTCGATAGAGTCAGGAGCGTGTCCAGCAGAAAAAGGGGACGGGCTGATTCAGCAATACGTAAACGCAGCTCAGTGGACGACGTATCTGGAATAGCGGCACTCTCCATTGCGTAGCATTGACCGGAAAGTGTCGTTAAAAGGTTCAATTCCAGAGGAAATATCCGAGTGGAGATCCTCAAATGGTTGTGCTTTGGCTATCATGTATTTGTAGAGTAAGCTCATCCCATCGGATGCTTTGTTTTCCTGTTTCGCTATCTTTTCCCAGCGTTTTTCTTTTTCGGATCATCGCGAGAGCAAACGACGATGTACTTTTACTTGCCGTCGAAGCTCACACGGAGTCAATTCTCGGGTCGGTTGTGGCTGCCCTAGATGCGAGGCGGGAAAAGGGCTTTTAGAGTATCCAAGTGACCGTGATCGAGGAGTTTAATTAATCGATGGCAGCATCGCAATTTATAGCCCTGTTGGAGAGTCGAGGTCTTCTCGACCCAGAAATCATCGTAGAGCTCCATCGGCAGGTCGACCAGTCCAAAGGTCGTGTCACTCCAGAAGCGATTGCAAAGCTGTTGGTTGAAAACGGACAATTGACCCGTTTTCAAGCAACCAAGCTGGTAACGGAGCTCAATGAAACGCTTGGTAGTGCCAGGCCGGACCCGTCGATGGCGTTGAGGGGCGGGCGTCCGATTGAACCCGAGTTAATCGATGATCATGATTCGGTAGAAGACTTGATGCCAGCCGAAGTGGTGGAAGTAAAAAGACCGGTCGAGTCCGTTGAAGTCATCGAAGATGAGGTTGATGAGGTTGAAGCGGTTGTTGTTGCGACTGGTTCAAAACCGGTCCGTAAAAAGGAAAAAGCGATACTCTTGGAGGATGTTCCGCAGCGTGTAGTTCGGGACGTCAAAGCCAAGAAGAAAAGCTCATGGGAATCCTTTCGCATTATGGGCTACGGATTTCTGGTCCTGCTGCTGATCATTGTCTTCATTCCATTGGCGATTTGGTTCCTGAAGGGCTCAGCGGACGAAGCATTCGAGCAGGCCGAAAAAGCCTACGAGGCTCAAGACTACGAACGGGCAAGCAAGAGTTTTGCCGACTTCGCAAAGAATTTTGCAAGCGACGAGCGAGCTAGCCAGTCGCGTGTGTTTTCAGCACTTGCGAAAGTCAGGCAAGATGCCGAGAAAGAAGCCGACCCAGCCGTCGCTTTGAAAACATGCCTGGAGGTATTGCCGACCATTGCCAATGAAAAAGCGCTTGGGAGTTTCCGAGGCGACGTAACCGATACGCTACTCCGAATCGCTGAAAAATTTATCGCGAAAGCGGAGAACACTTCGTCCATTCCCGATCGAAAAGCATTGATCGAAAAAATGAATCAACAAATGGCGTTGATTTTAGAACCTAGTTATGTGGGCACCCTAGAAAGAACTCAAAACGAACTACGAATTAAAACAATCGAGGAAAGCCAGAAACGATTGATTATTAATATTCAGCGAGGCGAAGATTTGGCAGCTACCATTACCGAAATGACAAAATCGGTCGATGCAAAAAATGTCTCCGAAACCTACAACCTGAGGAGGAAGCTGCTTCGGAAATACCCGCAACTGGAATCGGATGTCAAACTTGGGGAATTGCTTAACCAAGCGACGGGCCAGCAGCAAGAGCTTGTCGCCACCGCAAAGCAAATGCCGAGTGTCAGCAACGAACTGGAGCCAACCAATGTCATGATGAGCGCAATGCTTGTTGGGCGTAAAGCGATTAGCGGTGATGTTCACGGCGCGACGGTTTTTTTCAGAATTAAAGGCTCGGTTGTCGCTTTGAACGCAGCTTCAGGCCAAGTGCTTTGGCGGAAGCACATCGGTAGTGATTGGTCCGGCGAACCAAAGCCTCTTCTGCCAACTTCCGATAGTGACGTTTTGGTGTCGATTCCAGAACAAGGAAAACTGCAAAGATTGGCGGCTGCGGATGGAGCGTTGGTCTGGGAAATAACATTCACAGGCCCCATCCTTGAGCCATCCATCGACGGCGATGACATATTTGTCACGACCCCGGCCGGAGAAGTTTTTTGTTTGGATGGGATGACAGGCCAATCGCGATGGGGAAAGCGGATCCCTCAAGCGATCGACGTTGGTGTTGGGGGAGCCAGGGACAAGAAGATGCGATATGTCTTAGGAAACCACTCCAATCTCTATGTGATGTCGCGAACAAGTGGCAATTGCGAAGAAGTTGAATATATCGGTCACGCTCCATCCTCCATCGCGGTACCGCCCGTTTGGATCCAAAACCAATTGATCCTCTTTGAAAATGAGGGGGCGGACTACTGCTTGATGCGAGTATTCCAAACCAATGACGAGGGGTTGGATATTCGATTTGGTCAAAAGCCAATTCGTTTCAAAGGCCATGTTGTCGTGGCGCCGCAATTGGACCCCCGACGGTTGGCGGTCGTGACCAATCTGGGCGAAGTCGCCGTATTGGAAGTGGATGCATTCAATACAAAGGACAAAGTTTTTAAGCAAGTGAACTTGGTCGAAAACGAAGTTATTCCCAAGTTGACTTGGCCGCTGATGATAGGGAACGATCTGTTGCTGGCCTCAACGCGACTTGCCCTCTACCAGGTGCAAGAAAGTTCGCAAAAGCTCAGTCGGCAATGGTTGAAAGATGAGGGTGATCAGTTTACTTCAAGGCCGATCAAGACCGATGATTATGTGATTCATTCTCGAGTCGTGCGTGGCAATCTGGGCGTTCGCGTTACAGCGATCACATTGAGTACAGGGGATATCGTTTGGGAAACGGATATCGGCGTCCCTGTAGTCTCTCTTTCGACTGACGGAAAGGGCTTTTTGGCGATCACAGCCCAGGCTGCAGCTTTTTCTTTGGACGGCAAGTCCTTTTCAAATAAAATCCCGGTTGCTTCGTTGGAAAATCATGGCAGAAATCAGCGAGCGATGATGTTTGTGTCGCCCCTCAAGCTGGAAGATTCTCGAATCGCGATTCTAAATGAGGCACAGGGAAATCAAATGCTTTTGGTAGACCCCGCGCGTCGCACGACAAACCCGACCAAGATGCTACCCTTAGATTTAGGGGAGTCTTTTCCAAGCAACGAATCAATTGCAATTGGAAACGGTAGCGTTTTGGTTCCGCTAGAAAACGGCCAGATCGCAATGAGTGATCCCAAAACGGGCAAGATGATTGGCGCGCCCTTCCAGCCTTCGGTGCGGGCTGGTGAGCGACCCAAGTGGCTGAACCCGGTTGTCCTGTCGGACAAACAAACCGTTATCGTCGCAGACTCTCAGCGATTCATGTACAAATTGTCGACAGGCAAGCAGTTGCGAAGTACTACTTCTCAAACGCTTGAAAAGTCGCTCAAAGGCAGGCTGACCGTCATCAAAGATGCCATCGTCGGTGTCTCTGCTGGCGCGTCAGGTGATCAATTGGACTACTACGAATCCAATGAGCTCAAGCGATTTACATCGGTTCCAGTCGAAGGACGATTTACCTGGGGACCCTATGCGCTCGACGTCGATTCAAAAAGTTACCTTTTGGCATTAAGTGACCTCGACGGACTGGTTGCATGCGATGAGACAGGCAAGCGACTTTGGACAAGGTCGCTGGAAAAGACAGTGATGGTAGGGCCACCAAGCGTCTTGGAATCGGATTGCATTCTCACATCGACTAGCGGCGATTTAATCCGTGTTTCTCTATCCGATGGCAGTGTCGTCGCTAGGGTTCAAGTAGGCGAACCCATCAGTGGACCTCCGCTCATTTTGCCCAAAGTAATGCTCGTTCCTTGCGATGAAGGAATTGTCTTGACCGTACCTATTCCAACGGCTTCAACCGAAAACTCAGGTGAAAGTCGATGATGAGACCATGCAATCGCATCCTGAGTCGGATTTGCATTGGTCTGATCTCGCTCACATTGATTGGATCCAACACGGGCGCCCAACAGGACAAACTCTTGGACGAGATTGGTGTGGCTGGTTCCGTGCTCGATGAAGCTCCGTTTGACGTCATCACCTTAAAAAAGGACTCCGGAAATCGAAGCGTCAAAGTAAGTCCCATCGAATTTCCTGGACGAAAAATCCCTCCGTCGCCAAATGATACCGATAAATTCCGAGTCACTTTTACTCTGTTTCCAGATCGTATCTACGAGATCCTTTGGAAAGACATTGAAAAGGTGGTTCTTTTTGAAGAGTTGATTTTGCAACGTGCGAACGTTTTACTGGAGCAAAAAAAGTTTAGCGAAGCGTTCGAACACCTTGATTTCTTGATGAAGAATTATCCGCAGACACCAGGGCTTCCCAAGCTTCGACGGGACTTCCTGTTTCGAAGCGCGACAGAGATGGCGGGGCAGCGTCGACTGCCGCATGCGCTCGGGGTCCTCGAAGAATTTCAACGAACGTTCCCCGACGATAAAGACAAGGAGAAAATAAGGAACGCAATATCCAATGTTTCAAGCCAATTGGTTGAGTCGTATTTTAGTGCCAATGATCTCGCAACCGCGAGAGCTATGATTATTCGCCTAGAGAAAGACTACGGAAAAGAGAAAGAGCCGCTTCCCGTCGTTGTAAAATGGAGAGGAAAGTTCCTCGAATTGGCAACGGGTTTTCGAGACATAGCAATACGAGAGCGTGATGCGGGTGACCTCTCCAAGGCACGGCAAGCCGCATTGAGGATGCTCGCAATAGAGCCGGACATCGAAGGCGGAAAGCAACTCCTGAACGAACTGATCTTGGCCTATCCGATGATTCGCGTCGGTGTATTCCAGACTTCTGATAGGCCGGATACGTCTTCGTTAGCAGACTGGCCGTCGTTTCGAATTGGACAATTGATTTCCAATCCGCTGTTTGAATTGCGAAGCACAGGTCCGGAGGGCGGGCAATACCGTTTTCGATACGGCTCTTTCGTACATAACGATGATCGAACCGAATTGGATCTGATGATCCAAAATCCCGGAAAAGATAGTGTGCCTGACAGCTTAGCTATGTCGCAAGCGTTTCTCAATCGAGCCACCGTTGGGAGTGCTACTTATGTTCCAGGCTGGGCATCCATCGTAGACTCCGTATCGGTTTTTGGGACCGAGAAATTGAAACTGAAACTACGGCGACCCCACGTGTTGCCGCAAGCGTTTTTGCAGTGGCAAATGAATAACAATAATAACACGCAGGTCTCAAATTCACTCTACAGACTCAAGAGTAGCGAGCCAGGACTGAAGCGATTTGAATGGGCCAATTCGAATCCACCCGCAGATTACCAGCCAAAAGAGATTCAAGAAATTCTCTATTCGGATCCGCAAAAAGCGGTAGTTGATTTGATGCGAGGCGATATCGAAATAATCGATCGGCTTTTTCCAGCCGATGCAAACCGACTTCGAACCGTTACCAGCGTCGGTATGGATCAGTATGCATTGCCGATGGTGCATATGCTGATCCCTCGGACCAAGAATTCCTACATGGATGATCGGGAATTTCGACGAGCACTACTCTATGCGATCAATCGCGAGGGCATCCTGAATGGCGAGATTTTAGGCAACAGCAGCTCCACCGTTAGCCGAGTTATTAGCGGTCCATTTCCATTTGGCGCAACCGATGCGGATCCCATTGCTTACGCTTACAACAAGAGTGTAGACAATGTCGCCTACGATCCTCGCCTTGCCAAGGTTCTGCTGATGTTGACCAAAGCAAAACTGAAAAATCAAGCTGAAAAGAGACAAGAATTATTGACGCCTATTCCGACGATCAAGTTAGGAGTACCCGATTATGAGTCTGCCAAGGTCGCCGGCGAAGCCATCGTTCAAGCGTGGAAGCTAATCGAAGTCCCGGCTGAGTTGGTAGTGCTCAAAAACATGCCTGGGCCGAACGAAGAATCGGAAGTGGATTTTATCTATGTGTCGGCAGCAGTTTGGGAACCGGCGACCGATGCAGAACGACTATTTGGCAATGGCGGCCCTGCTCAATCCAACAACCAATTTATTGTTCATGCATTGGGCGAGTTAAGCGTCGCTCGAAATTGGCGTGAGGTTCGGCAACGCTGTCAAGATTTGCATGCCCTCGTGGCTGCCCACTTGCCCATTCTACCTCTATGGCAAGTAGGCGATACATTCGTGTACCGACGAGAAGTATTGGGGATCGCAAAGAAGCCGACGGGTTTGTATCAAGACGTCCAAAAGTGGAGGCTTCAGGCACGATGAATCAACACCATCGCGTTCTACCATCCGCTAGGCGTTTCGTTTTTGTGCTAGTCCTATCGCTCGTGGCATTGATATGCATTGCGGACCAAAAGGTCTTGGCTCAGGAAATTTGGGAGTATTCGCCGTACCGAGTCAAAGTCTGGCTGAGCATCTCACCCTCGTTGGCGCTGAGTGAGGAGTCTGAGCGTGAAATCCATCGCAAGATAGCGGAATACGCTGAAATCAATTTTGGCGCGACATGGTCTACCCAAGTCGAGTCAACACCCGACGCTTTGTTCGGGTCTGTGCTCTATCGATTAGACGAGCTGACCGTCGAACAATTGCTTTCTCGCGAGTTGCTTTTGGTGGTTGGGAAATCGGACTCGGCGAAAAACGCATTTTTGGAACTAAACCCACCGCCGACCAAGCCTTCGGAGGACCCTAAAAAGCCACCCAAAAAACTGAGCAAAGAGGAAAAGGAGATCATGGCGGACCTCGAGGCTCGAGCAGCCAGTTTGCAAAGTGTTCGCACTTTGGAAGCTGCGATTGAAAGGATAAAGCAGATCGCGATCCAACCCTTACAGTTCTCCGCTTTGCAAAGAGACATCGCTCCGTTTCTTGAAAAAAAGCAATGGTCTGATTTTAAGGAAATCGTCAAACCATTCGAAGGCACCAATGATGAATTGCGAATGCAGCTCGCCTCGGGCGAGACCATCGCTGCCCTCATTCAGAAAATGGATCTGGAAAAATTTACAAAAGTCGCAAGACAAATCCCGTCAAGATTGCCATGGCAACCCGAAGCTTTGCTAAGAGAGAACGATAAAGTATTCCTTGTCTCCGTAGATAAAACAGGAGAATCGATAAGGATTCAAGTGAAGGAACTGGACGCATTCGTACGAAGAATGGGCGAGATTCTGTCTACCGAGGTGCTCACCAAGCAGCAGATTCCACGAGCCATTGCGGACCTCGCGAAAGAGGTTTTCTCGCCTATTGTGCGTTTCGAAGAGACGGATCTTAAGACTGTCGTTTTGCGAGTGAAGGCTGCCGGGTTACTGACAAAAGAAGAACACCCGATTCGTGTCGTTCCAGGTGATGTCATTTTGCCGATTATTCGACGGGATGATTCCAATGGTAATCCCACCCTGTTGCAAGTAATTCCTTTTACCTTCGTAGCAGTAACTGAGAGGATCGACAGCGTATCAAGACTCTATGGAGCGATCTTTACCGCCAGTCGCGGTTCGCTCTCTTCAGCAAAGAACCGACGAACGCAGCGGGTTGGCCTCAAGCTGAACCCACGATATCCTGACTCAAGCCTCAAACTAGCGGTGCAAGGATCACCTGGCAGTCCTGTTGTTGGCGCAGAAATATATAGACGGACGCCAGGGGGTGAAGATTTGCAAATGGTTGGCAGAACAGACTGGCGAGGGATCCTGCCCATCGGTTTTAATGATCTTCCAACGATACAGTACGATCCTCCTGGTGAAAGCAAAACCGCTGGTATTGCCAACGCACGAAAATTGGCTAGTGAACCAGTATCGCCACCTGAATACAAAATTAGGGATGCGACGGTTCCCGTTTTATCGAATAATTCGTCTAATGTCGAATCGCTTGCCAAAGTAAAAGAATCGAACAAGCCGTTGAGCGACAATCGCATCGCAGAGACTGAAAAAGAAGCTGCATCCGAGGAAAAATCCGAACCGCCGATACCTCCCAAGAAGCCAAAGGGGTTCATCAAAATCAATCTCCCATTGTACCTTTACTATGTTAAGAACGGGGATACGTTGTTGGCGAGGCTACCGATCGTAAACGGTATCAAGCCGATCGAACAAGCCGACTTACCAGACGACCGCCGTCGATTAGAAACGGAAGCATTTTTGAAAGGGTTGCAAGGCGAAGTTCTGGATTTGGTGATCCGTCGAAAAATTTTGGAGTCCAGAATCCGGCAAGAGATCGGTAAGAAGGACTTGGTCAAGGCGGAGAAATTCCTCGACGAGCTCAAACGAGTAAAATCATTCGAAAATATGTCCGAGCAAATCGAGGGCATTCAACGGCGTGCTCTTTCCGTCGAACGTGGCCCCATTCTGGCTGGAGTGACGAAGCGGATTGACGCAATGCTCGATACAACGCGGCAATTGATGCAAAAGTACCTGCAGGATACTCTCGTAAGAACTCTAGAAAACGCGATACTAGACGCAAAATGACAAAAACAGTTTTGGACATCGGCAATTGCAATCCCGATCACTATGCAATAACGCAATTGCTGACCGGCAATTATGACGTCGTTGTATTGCGAGCGCATGAACTTAGCGACGCATTGCAACTGCTAAGCGAAAAAAAGGTGGACCTCATCGTTATCAATCGGAAACTGGATATCGACTATAGTGACGGGATCGAAATACTTCGGCATTTAAAACAAGACGCTGCGTTCAAAGGAATTCCAACTATGATTATCACAAACTACGCTGAGCAACAACTCGCTGCCGTGGCAGAGGGCGCCGAGTATGGCTTTGGAAAGTTACAATACTCCGAGCCAGCCACCCGAGATCGCCTGTCGCGTTTCCTCGACAAAAAGACTGCTTAGCAATCCACCAGCGTAGAAAAGGGACGGTATGAACAAGATGAAGGACACAGATGAAATAGAAAAAATGCGTGAAATCTTACGAGCTGCAGGCTTAAGGAGTACCCCCGCTCGCATCTCCGTTCTTATAACGCTTCGAAAAGCAAGCAAGCCTCAGACACACGCCGAGTTGTCCGATAAACTCGTACCGATCGGATTCGACAAGGCAACCGTTTTCAGAAACCTCAGTGATTTGACGGATGCAGAATTGATCAGCCGAACCGAGCTAGGTGACCACGTATGGCGATTCGAGATACGCGATCCATCGCACGACCGCAGCAGCCATCCGCACTTTGTCTGCGTAGAATGCGGAACGGTTGCGTGTATGAATGGAATTGAACTGCCGGATGAAAAAATGAAAAAGTCGCTCAATATCTCTCGCATCAGCGAGATTCTTGTCAAGGGTCACTGCATGACATGCGAGCCTGTCCCTCGCTAGGCTTTAACGCGTTAGGTATCACCGTGTAGATCATACGCTCCGTTGCAAGACCGCAGCATCGACTTCTTGCTCCGCTCCGAAGCCGATGATTGCAGAGTGGATCGCTTGATGTTGCAGCGCAAATCGGATCGCTTGTTGCGCAAGTTCGGTAACGCCGTACTCTTGCCGCAGAGTATCGGACTTAGCGCCATCATGACGGTATAGCTCCAATGGAAAAAACGGTGTCGTAAGTGTATGGGCGCTCGCAGAGCGACCGAGCAAAGCTCCGCCTGCAAAGACTCGGATCGCAAATGCGCCCATGTCCACCTCAAGACTGTCGGATAAAACATTTCCATAATTGCGATCGATAAAATCCTTTCCCATGTTTTTTCCTGCGCTCGGGTTGAGCAAGTTGTAAGGTATCTGAATCGTGTCGAATGCGCCGGTGCGAATGACGGTTCGTAGGGAGTCTTTGCAACCGGTACCCGTCAGTCCGAGGTGCAGTACAAGCCCGTGTGACTTCAACTCGATCAGGGTATCCATAATCTCGCTTGCCCCACCGACATCATCGACTGATACAGAAAATGGCTCGTCATCTCGCTGCTTTGTGATTCCATTATGTAGCTGAAGCAGCGTTACGGACCTGCGTTTCAGTCTCTCCAGACTTTGATGGAAGCCTTCGAAAATTTGCTGCTGGAGAGGCCGCGAGTCAGAGAATAGGACTCGAACCTTGGTAGCCACATGGACATTATTTCCATTTGGAAGGAGGGACAGACATCGCCCAAGATTGGACTCGGAGGCTCCTTGACCATAGCCTGCCGCAGTGTCAAACCAGTTGATACCGTTTTGCAACGCGCGTTGAACGACAGCCATTTGCAATGCGTGATCGTCGCCGGTCATCAAGCCGGAAACAGGTCCAGCTCCGAACGCAACAACCGACACTTGAAGCTCCGTTCTACCTAATCGACGACGAGGCAAGGGTGGTATGGCTGGTGTCTCGATTACGCTGTTCATTTGGAAGGTGCGGACTCCTGCGTGTGTCGAGGAGCGAGCCAGATCACCAGCATTCCCACAACGTAGATCAGTCCGGTCCAAAACCCAATCATTGCATAGTCACCTTCGAAGCTGGACATTCGAATTCCCACAAAAATCACCACAAGTGCGGCTGCGATACGACCGGAATTAAAGGCGATTCCTATTCCGGTTGAACGAACCCGTGTCGGAAACAACTCCGGTAGAAAAAGAGGTAACCACCCGAAATAACTTACACCGAAGAACCCGAGGAGGAAAACAAACAATGAGAAGTTTGGATCGCCAGGCGACAGTTGTGTGAACAGCCATGTGCTGATACCAAATGTCCCCAGGCTAATTAAAAAATAGGAAAGGCGTCGACCTACGAGGCTCGCAATGATTCCGCCTAACAGGCTGCCGACGACCGCACCGCTTGAACGTGTGATCATGGTCCAAGCTTTATCTTTGGGGCTTTGTTTGGGCTTCTTGACGGTGCTACTGCTACTGCTACTGTTACTGCTGCTGTTACCCTGCTCGCTGCTGGATTCGGTAGCTCGCCGTGCAGCAACTTGATCGGTCCAGGGGACAACCCAATTCGCATTCGCAGCGGTTCCGATGACAGGCACGGCCCCTAACGCGATTCCTAGAAGCGTTCGTTGTAATAGAGGAGGGCTAAATAGCTCAATGAATGGCGAGGAGGTGCCATTAACTGTCTTCGGACCAGCAGGTTGTAGACCGTTGGACGATGATGATAACGTTTGCAATTTGCATGTTGCAAGCCAGCGAGCCGACTCCGGTACTTTACATAGGATGAAAGCACCTAGGATAGCTGGTACGCCACCGACAATCAAAGTCCACCGCCATGACATGTCCGTTACAGGCCATGCGAAACCGATGAAGCCGATCAGCACGAACCCAAAGTTCGCGGCCGTTCCAAGCAGTCCAGCAAGGAAGGGACGGGACGCAGAAGGGTACGCTTCGGCAACGAGTGCAACGGCATTGGGCCAAGTGCCTCCAAAACCTAGACATGCCAAAAATCGAAGGCCCCACATCACATGCGCATCATGCACAAACCATCCCGCCAAGGTAAGGAGTGAGTAACAAAGGACACTCCACCCAAGCGCCTTGGTCCTGCCCGCACGATCGCCCAGCCATCCGAAACACCATCCACCCAACGCCGCACCCAACATAAAGGCAGCTTGATTCCATGCGAACCACTGCGTAACGACGGTTTCTGCGGTTTCAGAACCAAGCAATTCACGCATCATCTGCCGATGAATCAACACGAAGAGGCCGTTTTCAAGACCCGCAAACATCCATGCAGTGAAGCCAGCAATCAGTATCCATTTGGTTCCGGTATTTGACATGGCTGTTGAATTCGTGCTCATCGTCATGGATCGAAAGTCACTTCGGGGCCGGCCACAACTCAAGCAAGAGGCGTGATGTTTTTTCCACCAGTACACGACCCCCTTCAGGACCGACCACACCATCATCAATGCGTGCACTATATCCGCCTCCCTTTACCGCCCGTTCGGTCGGCAAGTAAGCAGCGCAATCCGAGGTCAACTGGACGATCGACGTTTGGTTGGCCGGGCTGCGCGCCTTGATTCGCAATCCGTAGTCCGTAAAGAGTTCGAACGGATTCGTCGCGAGAGCCAAATCGTTGAGTCGCAAGACATGAATTTCTGTTTGATAATATGGATCGGTTTGTTGCAGTTTGTAGCGTCCCAACATTGTGCGGTTGACCCGCCAGTTAATGTAGTCCGGGCTGCTGAGCGTGTCTAATTGGTCCTGGCCGGCCGCGACAATTGCGGTAGATTGTGCGAAGCGTTCCTCCGAGACTTTCCAGACGGGCAGCGGGATCGTCTCCACGCGATGCTCGAACCACACCTCGGATCGCATCGCCCCGCGAGCGACCTCCGTAACATCATGAACAGCATGCGCGATACGCCGAGCTGTTTCTTGACGGCCACTGATCTTGCGCCGTTCAAGCATGTTCTTCTCTGCGGATTTATCGATTTGAATGTGTGGTGACTGATCGCCACTGGCTCCTGTCAAGGACAACACAAACAGGTCTGAAGAGTACATCTCCTTAAGCAATTTGCGAGTGTCGTGCCAGAAGTCTGCCGACAAGGCGCTCAAGCCTTCGGTCTGCTGTGATGGGCAATAAACGGTGATCGCCATCCCGATAATCTTGCTGTCGCGCCAGAAGTAGAGCACATCCAACGAATCGTCGGAGGTCCCCTCAAGGTGCGAGAACGCGGGATCATTCGTGTGACCATACATCCGGGTCGTCCCGTCGAAAAAGACAGCGCGCCGATTGCGAGCGATGGAGGCATGCCCCAGCGCCGAACTGAACTCGCCAGGTTTTCGCGATTCCCAGGCCCTCACGATTGCAACTGAGATTTGCCGTTCCAGGAAGTCCATATACTCCAGTGGGCGGATGACGTTCTGTTGATCAGCGGGAATCCGATATGCCCAACTCCCAGCGAATTCATATGGATGGAGTTCGGTCTCAAGAGTGTCGGTGATCGCTGGAGCAGTATGCGTATGAGTGGCTGATAGGATGATCTTCCGCACATTGAGATCGGGTAGAGCCTGAGCTACCCTTCGGCGAACCCCCTCGACAATTCTTCCACGGATCGCGACCATGTCACACGAAACCCACACCGCCTGCTCGATAACGCCTTGCTCGTCGCGAGTCTCGATCGCCAGGGCGGTCACCGTAATTGGATCTAAAACTTCACCGGTAATCCGAGTATTGTATTGGCCCGCAACAGCCACGGGCTTTTCCGGGACGATACTCTCGTGGGACCAGCCAAACGACAATTGGCCAATTCTCGGGGCGGCTACCCTCTGGCCGTCGTCCGCCGAGAGATTGCCCCCTTGCCATAAAACAGACAGGCCATACCAAAGAAAAAGAGTTGGGAATCTGCACATGAAATGAAATCCAATTGTGGGATGATGGGGACGACAAACGCAAGAATAGTGCGAAGTTATTTTTCCATTCCGTTACCTTACTAGAAATCGAACGCCCCATGGGGCCTTCCCCAATTCAAATGGTGGTGATCACCATCGGAAGTAGCTTGTTTTCATCTTCCTACCATGAAATTTTCCTGCCTCGATTGATCTTGGGGCGTTTCGTTGCTTGAATTCGATTCAGTACGTTTCATCCTATTTTCGTACGCCTCGATCGGTGGACCAAACCGACGAAGATTCCCGCTCGAGCGGTCCCACCTAGCTTGTCCTCTGGCCCAGTATGCCAGCACCAAAACAGAATCTCCCCGGATTACCGTATGAGCCTTTAATCTTATCATGCATGTTGAAAGCCTACGGTGCTTAGAAGTGTGTGTCGTCCAAATCCAACATCTGCCCGTCGTGTCGATTGCCAAGTTTTTGAAAAAGTGCTGGAAGAATACTTTGCGAGATGAATCGGATCGATCCGTCCCCAAACGCAAAATTTGCACCGCCGGTATGAAAACTGCTGAACCCACCGACAAGCAGTAGGTCGTCGCTTTTTGGGATCGGTATCGACCCATTTCGAGTGCTTCTGCCTTGGATGGATCCCGTATTGCGCAGCGTGGCTCGCGTACCCGACATCCAGCCCAGTGCATCGGGGTCCGAAACCTCACCAATGAAAATCGTGTTGCTGGAACCGTCATCGATGTCATCAAACCGAATGCGACTATTCAAGAAAAAGACGCCGTTGTTGTCGGTATCGATCGGAGCCTCGACATCGTGGTGGCAACCCGCGTAAGTTGTTGGGGCAACATTGTCAACCAAACCAACCCTTTGGCTTGGGCAATAAAGCCAGCGGATGACTTGGCTTCTGGCGTGAGCATTCTCCACCGCATAAGTACCAAGCGATTGGTCGATGCCGGTAAAAACGGCTCGCTGTTCCATGTAGGGCAAGATTTGGACTACCCAACTGATGTGTTGCCCCACCGGTTCGTTTCGGATTGGACCCGTAGTGTTGATCGTACCTGATGGAAATCGCTCGAAACTGAATTCGTGGTTATGAATTCCCAGGATGATCTGTCCTACGTTGTTGGAACACTGACAACGTCGCGCTGCTTCGCGGGCCGCTTGCACGGCAGGTAGTAGCAGTCCAACCAAAATACCGATGATGGCAATGACCACTAGCAGCTCGACGAGCGTAAAGGCACGTGAATGGAATTGATTCTTGATCATGGGATTTCTCCTTTAGGTAATTCAGACTGTGACTCGTTAATGAGATATGTTGTGAGTGTTCGCTGCACTCGATTGTTTTTTGTTTGAATATCGTCGAGAACTGCGGTCACTTGCACCATGCATCGATTCGGACTGCGTTCGAGAAAAACGATACTCACCTCCGCTCGCTTGCCTGGAAACTCAGGGAGTAAAGGGCTCCATGTTTCGCCAGAATAGTTGGGGTCTCGCTGACGGTCGGCAGCTCGAGTAAGCCCCGTCTCGCATAATAAACTGGTTTGAGACACCAAGTGTTGCTTTCTAACCTCGCGGCGCATGCGCAGTGCCGTTTGTACCGCAGCAATCGTTAACGCCATCACTAGGCTCAAACACGCTAGCACCGCCACTAGCATATAGCCAGCTCGCTTGGATCGCCGTTTATTCATCTTTCCGTCCTTTTTCCGTGGGCACCAGCAAATGGGGCCGTCCTATTTTCGATCGAACGAACAGCTCCAATCGATCGGCATTCGTATGGTCTCGATGCACACGATGAATCGAAATCGAAACGGTTCGGTTCTCTTCGACTTCCACCAGGACCTTGTTCTCCGAAAACAATGTGAAGGAATCAGCACGGGTCTTTCCCGATGTGTCATGGTGCTCACGTTCGATGCGCGTCGACCGAACACGGTAGACGATGCGGGTGTCATCAGGCAACGCAAGATGCAGCGACAGCAAATCCGCTTTTTCATCCCGTTCCACTTTGGCGAAATTCGCTTGATGAACGTCCGAACGGATCGATTGCTCCAATCGGGCTAAACCATATGCGATTTGGCCGCGGTCCTTGGCGAGCCGAGATACTCGCATGACCTGATGCACACCGCCGATAGCCAAAACCAACAAGGCTGTAAATATTGGGAGGGTAAGCGCTAACTCGATCAGAGTGGAACCATTCCGCTTCATGGCATCACTCCACTATTCAATACTTTGCCGTGCAATACTTTGCCGTGCAACCACCCCACCAGCACGATCGGTTCAGATCGCACCGACTCCGGCAACTGAAAGGAAAGGACGATCCGATCGCCATCTGTCGACGGCTCCCGCTTGCCAGTCAATTCAGCCCCGGGAATAGCGGCAAGAATTTCCGGCGCAATCGCGAGTTGCTCTATAGCATTGTCGCACTCCTCGCGCGACAATTGTGTCAACGACTCCATCTGGTTCATCAGTTCTTGCGATGCTAGTTGATACCATCGCGTTGAATGCCAAACTTGATTGAGTCGGGAAAAGAGTGGAGTAGCGATCGCAAACATCGTTGTCAAAAGGGTTGCCGCAACGAGCATTTCGATCTTCGTAAATCCTCGGTGTTGTTGCATGACTAGCCGTACCTTTCGGCCATGGCGAGAATCATTTGGGTTAACGTTGAAAATACAGCATACGCTATCGCGAGCACAAATGACCCGAACAGCAAGGTGATGATAGGTTGAATCCACATGTTCCTTCGCAATGCGTCAAAGTGCAAGTTCTCACGTCTTCGAAGTGCGAGATGCCGCAGCGTCCACGCTTGCACCTCGGGGTTGTTCGTTGCGGCGATGGCGTCGCGCTCGATCGGATGCAATAGTTTTGCATTGACCAAGCTCTGCCATTCATCGTTCCCTTTCGAGATCGATTCGCTAGCGATGGTTAGCTGTTGGCGCATTCGAGCATCCTCATGGAGGCTAGCCATGTGTTCGATCGACGATTTTGCCGAAACACCCGAGGCAAGATTCATGGCTAAGAGGCGCCAGAAACCAGCTTCGCGAACGGCTCGTTCACCACGTCCCCGCGCCGTAAAGAAGCGTAGCCAACTTTTTGGGTGCCGTGTTGCCGCATGCCATGCGATCCAAAGGGCCACGAACAAGGGCAATCCGGCAAGCAATCCAAAAATAATCCTATCCAACTCCTGCGCCAGGAAGGACGCTACGTAGTTGTCGAGTTCGAAGTCCCGAACTACGGATCGAAACTGCGGTGCGAGACTCCATGCGAAAAAAGAAGAAACCACAATCATCACGAGCGCCACTGTCGACCAATATGTTTTGCTGCTTCGCCATAGTTTCGCAGCCTCAGTATGGATAGGTCGCTCCCATAGGGTCAACTCCTTCCAAGCCGCCGGAAGCGTTCCTGTCGCGGTGCCGAGTCGAATCGCAAGCATCGCTTGTTCACCAACGCAACTCGGGTTCGTTGCTATCGCCTCCATAAGAGTCTTTTCTTTTTTGAGACTTAGCAGCAATCCTTCCAATCGCCATCGGTGCAGTCCCCAATGCTCCTGAGAAAACAATTCAAGGGCTCGATGCACGTCGAGCGAGTGGCGATCAGCCACCGCAAGGAGTCGCAACAGTGAGTGCCGAACCGCGATTGGATCCTCGCGCATCAATGTGGGCGTAAGTGTCCATCGCGAAAACCAGGATATCGATTTGGAACGACTCGAACGCATACGGCAAACTCACCAAGTGAAATCAACCAGTAAGTAACGAAATCAAAGGAAGAAACAAGGTTAGTGCTACGAGCGCAACGCCTCCCCCGATCAGTAGTATGAACAATGGTTGCAAGAATTTTAACATCAACTCCTGTCGGTGTCGGGCTCGTTCGCAATAGAGAACCCCCAACTCATTCAATAGTTCGGCGGTGCACTGTCGATCTCCCCGCGTCAATCCATTCTCTCGCAAGGAATCGATAACTATTGGTGGAAAGGCTGCGGCGGAAGGGCATCCATGTCGCCAAGCCACCTTCCATGATAAACTGTTTTGCGTCCGAATCGCCCTGCAGAGCTGCAATGAAGGCATCGATTTCGGACCGAAATCCGAGCGACTCGGGAGCAAGCCGCATCGACTTCAATTGCTCGATGATTTCATTTCTATGCTCGAGCGCCTCGTCGATCCTTTGAAGATAAACCAAGGGCGGTGTCGCTGCCTCATTGTGATTGGAACCTGTGGATTGCATCACGAAGTTACCAGTTGCATTAGTAGTTCGATTGTTACCCCTAACACGCTAAGAGCCTGAAGCAGCACGCAGCCTCCACATAAGATAACAACCAGACTAACCAACCATTGAAAACGGACTGGCCTGGAAAAAAGACCTTGGAAATCGGACAGTGCGTAGGAGTCTTCACGCATCGGAGCCATTCGTGCCATCACTCGTCGTAAAAGTCTTCGGTGGAATAATAATGCGATGCAGGCCAATGCAAGTATCAGCAATCCCCAGATCGGCAGAGTGTCTCTCACTAGGGTGAGCAGTCTCAAACACGGTCCAGGTTCAACAAAGGAGTCCGCCTGCAGTTGCTCCATTTTTGGTAGCAGCCAGAAGCAAATGCCAACCATTCCCAAGAACACGGATCCAAGGATGAGCGAGGCCTGCAAGAACACAAAGCCAACTGCGTTTTTGAAAAACCTTTGGCCTTCGGCACCGACGGTCAAACGGTCGAGTGCTTCGGACGGAGATCCCTGAAGCCATTGTCCCATAGCGATTCGGTAGGGGGCTGGCAACGCTGTATCCAACATGTAGCTTTCGATCGTACCTTGGCATTGAATGTGGGATTCGAACCGAGCATGAATCATCTCCATCGAACGCGCAGACGTACCGCCATCGCGAGGATCCAAACAAATAGGGATCTTGGCTGCGATCAATTGGCGGAGTTGACAATGAAACGTTCTGGCGTCATCGGTTCTTTCATGCTCAGCTCGTTTTTCCATTTCCATTTGCACTCGGTTCCATACGCCTCAATTTGACAAGAAAATCGACCTGTACGATTCAAACATTCCGGAAAGCTAGCGTTATGAGCAGCGTATTGTATCTTAGTCCTGAAAGGATGAAATGATGTAGACATTTGGCGTCAGCCCATCGTCCGGTCAGGTACCCGTTGCTGTTCCTCGAGCACCGCAATCTGCTTTCGAAGGTCCTCGATTTCATGTACCTTTTCCTCTAGTTCCTCCCGGAGTCGTTTAAGGCGTTTTTCCTTAGCGGTAGGCACTACACGATTCAAGACCTCAAGCAGTAGGAGCGCACGGAAGCCACGCATGGAGAGGCCACGCAAACGGTAGACCCGAACGAGCCGAGCGATCTGCTGCAGTTTTGCGGCTTTCAAGAGCTTCGTGGCGCGCAGCGATTGAAGCGTACGAAGAAAGGAAACCAGTGGCAGGATGATGATTAACAGATCGAGCCAGTGTTGCTTGCAGTACTTGAACTTACTTTGAGCGACAGAAACCATCACGATGAACTCGAATGCGAAGCAGAACCAGATGAGCCCGGCGTTAAAATGCAATACGAATCGCAACAACGGGTGTTCTGCAACCTCCTGCATAAAAAAAAACTGCAAGACCAAGACCGGCAAGATCAATAGCGCGACGAAAACCATCGGTACGCTGAATGCCCGATCAAGCCTTTTCCGCAATTGATAGTTGGCTTTCTGCCAGCCCAAAACGGGAAACCAAATACGGTCCTCTTCTTCTCGATCGCGTCGGCACAAACGTAGCGGTGGGAAGACGCAAAACAGCCATGCAAATCTATGTTGTACGAAGAACGGAAGGCTTCGATCGCGTAGCCAGAAATCTTTGAGGAGCTCGGCAAAAAACACAGGCCACAGTCCGAGCAGCATGATGCCAACGGCGAATCCCCAGCCGCGCGAGTGAGATTCATAATCTAACTCGCGTTCCAGAACCAATTGGTCTGCAACCACCAACGTTTTGAAATCTTCATCGCTGGAAATGGTCTCGTTGACGCGTGGGACATCGATCACCAAAACGACGATTGCAGCAACGAGGGCTAAGAACGCCAGTGAGCAACCGAACATCCACGGCGCTAGAAGATCGGTTAAACGCCGTCGATCGGTTTTCCATAGGTCAGACAAGGATTGCAAACTCCGGTGGTGATTTTGAAGCTAAGGCCGAAGGGAACACGATGTTCGAAATTATTCCCCAAACCGTATCGAGAAAAGGTCAGCGTTTTGCAATTCAACTCGCAATCGAATGGGCTTGTTCTGGATTGCCGCCACGGACGAATTATCGGTTGTAGAGTTACCAGGCGTGCCATTCCAAGCGACTGTTTGTTCGATCTGGTCTCCAACCAACGGCTTACAATCGGCAAGTCCGTATCCGACTAGCGGCTTTCCTGCCTCGTCTTGAACCTCGAATCGAATGCCTCCGCCGTCGCGAGTAACGAAGTTAACCTTGAGCTGGCTACCCGAAAATGTGAACGGCTTGGTAATGAACTCACTCGTTGGTGCGTCTGCATAAACTGAGACAAATCCATCTGTTCGCAACCTGAAACGGCGAACGCGACTTCCTGGGCCAGCATAATAGGCCTCCGTCGCATAGACGGACAATTCGCGATTCTGTTCCGGCAGTTGAAGTAACCCATTCGTCATGTAATTGCTTCGATTCCCGTCACGGTCCTTGGGGGCCGTGATTGGCACGAGTTCTTTACTCCAACGCTTGAAACTCAATCCATCACGACTGGTCATAAAAACAGGTTCTACTTGCTCGTTCTTCGGTTGAAAGCGAGTCGGGAATCCGATGAGCATGTGGGGTGCTCGGAAATAGGGCTGGATCGCATTCGTATAGAGGTGTTCATTTGGAGCGTCACCGTACTCGAGATACCTTGGATCATTCCAGTTTAAGAAGTTGGCAGAGACCGACATCATGATATCGCGAACCCCGTCGCGACCCTTGCGATGGTACGCAATATACCTTTTTTGGACTGGGTGCCAGAAGGCTAGATTCTGTGAATCGAAATCTCCTTTGGTTATGACAGCCTTTTCCTGCATCAGAGTCCAATGCACTCCATCTGCTGACTTGTATGCCTTTAGCCCTTTGGAGTCGCCGGCCAAGGCTTTGTATTTGGCATCGGGCAGACAAGCAGGATTTGCATCGAGAAATGGTGTAAAATTGTGCGTTCCTGCTCCGGCTAGAATAATGTTGTTGTCTGTCGAGCCTTGGAATTCGACGATACCAAGCTTCGGCTTTATCCATTGAATGCCATCTTTGCTTTCCGCATAACAAGTGAATTCGGGATGTGTCGTCTTCTTTATCTTCTCGTCAAAATGTGCGCCACGATAGAACATACGAAACCGATCTCCATCGGCAAACACCGTGTAATATGCAGACGTGTTTCCCTCCCACGGTGCATCGCAAACGAGTGCGACATCCGCAGGTTCCGGTGGATGCAACTTTAAGTAAGTACCGCGATGCTGTTCGATGAGAAAATCGTCGACAAACAATTCTCGGCGGGATCCGATATCCAGTCTGCGATCGAAGATAAATGGATTGTTGGGATCCTCGGTAACGGTCACAAGAACCGGCGGGTTGAGCTTTACTTGATCTGTTTGAACACGCCATAGATTGGGAGCTCGCCACGCTTTCTCAACTTGCCAGACATGACCGTCGGCATGCAGGTATAGAACCGGCTTGACCCATTCTTGGCAGCTCTTGGTAAGTTGCTTGAAGAAAAGTTCATGAGTGCCTGCAGGTGCAGCTTGTGCGAGCAAAACGGCTGCTCGCGTATCCGATTGATGGCGAGTAAATTGTTCTGCAACCCAGTCCGCATCCTGTTGCAATCGCGTAGCCCATTCCGCTTGGTCATGGACCTTCCCACCCACGATGTTCAGCCCAATCACCAGCACTCCTTTAGAAACAAAGGCGAAATTTTCGGGACGAGCTTTTTGCTTTTCGAGTGGCGGTGTGTTCGTAAAATGCTTTTCGAAATCGCGAAACTGGCGATTCCAAAACTCAAGTCCTTCGTCTGGATTATCTAGGTCATTCCACTCATTATCTCCGAGGACCACGAATACGGGTCGCTTCGACTTTTTCAAGATGTTTGCAACGGTTGCGTATTGAGATTCGGGCCATTTCTTCTTGGAGCCCGTAACAACATCACCAAGATGGACTAAAAAATCGCTTTTGCCATCCTGATTAACAAGATCGACATAATGTTCGAGTAATGGTTCTTCGTCCGGCGCGTAAGGACCACAGCCCGTTGCCGCAAAATGCAGTGATTGTGCTCGAGCCGAATCGAAAAAAGTGAATAGGAGCAAAAGCGTTGAGAGGAACAAACGCAACATCGAACATTCTCCGAATCCAAGAAAATACGTGACAATAACTTAGCTCAACATAGTGAATACACTCAGCAAAAGAAACAGGGGTGGCATGAGCTGCTAGGGGAGCGAACACCAAAATCATTTCGGTGAATTCAGAATGCTCGGACCAACCGCGGGCTGACGTTTGGGCCCATTGCTCCAATTCATCGGAGTTTTGAGATTGCGATGTGGTGAACAAAGAGTAGTGCCCAAAAGGGTCGTTTACTTGCCCGCTTCCGTCCCTTGGTTGAATGCCGCGTTCGCCAACTTAGACAGGCGACCCACGACATCCTGTTCTTCAAAGAGAACGAACGAATACTCACGAGATTTTAGGATCTTGTTCTGCTGAATCTCGCGATGCAGGATCTCAAGCTTGGAACGGGTCTCTTGTTTCTTTGGTTCAATGGCCGCTTCCATTTGCTGCTTGACTTTGGCAATCTCTCGGTGCCATTTAAACTTTTTACCGCGCTGAGGAATATTAGCTAGTTGACGCGAATGCGACTCCAATAGCCATCTTTGTGAATCGATCGATCGATCCAAGAATCGTTCTGGAACCGAACGCATCAACTGCAATTCTCGCTGAATCACTGGCCAGATGGCGAAAGTATTGATCTGCTCTATTTCGCTGTTTGAGCAAAAGGGCAAGTGCAGCGATGCAGAACTGGTGAGGTACGCCGGTGGCTCAATTCCGAGCCAATGCCGCATGATGTCGTCCGTAAGCT